>JAZNCN010000014.1:0-22514 GCA_045587545.1 Candidatus Caccoplasma sp. | reverse complement strand
TATAATAATCTAAAATATTATTGTCGTTTAGATTATTAAAAAAGTTATGTAATATAGAATTGATGTTATGTTGTATTATACCTAATTGAATATTATCACAGAGATGAAGGTTCTTTAGGCAATCATTTTTAATAAGTAATTTTAGATTATATAATTCAATTATATCAATTATATTATCTGAATTTATATTTTTATAATTTTCAAGCAATGTTATGATTCGCTCTTCCATCCAATAAATGGACATATCTTCCTTTGAGTAATAAATTATTCGTTCATTTTTCATACTAAAAATTTTACCACAAATATAATATTGGAAGTCCCCTAAGACTATGGAATATAAAAATATTTTCAAACGCCTATAAATAGTGGAGTTATGGCAATATTCGCGAATATATTTTACTATAATTATCTAAATTTTTAGAAAAAATGAGAGAAAATAGCGTAAAAAAGCTCATAGTTTTTAGCTATTAGTTGCCCAAAATGCCTTTAAGGGCTAAAAGGGCATAAAGACAGGGGAAAGTTTTTTAATTAGAAATGAGGAATTATAAATTAACGTGCCCAAAATGCCTTTAAGGACTAAAAGGGCATAAAGGCAGGGGTCCGACAAAGAAATGGCTGAAAGGAACTGCAAACACAAAATGAGTCTGCTTAAAAAAAAGTAAACCTAAAGCTACGCTTTGTTGTCATTGTTGTCATTGTTGTCTTTTTTGCCTTTTGAAACAAACAAGTAATTATAATTGCAGTGCTCTTTTACAAGATAACAATGGGATTATTTGCCAAATTTGTTATCGTTCTATAATTTTGTAAAAAAGAAAAATTATGCAAAGCCAAGATTTTATCCGACAAAAAGGTAATTACGAAGAGCTCATATGTTACAAGAAATCTGTATGTGTATATGACGTAACTTACTATTTTGCACACAAATATTTGCATAAAGGAGATCGCACAATAGACCAAATGATACAGGCTGCTCGATCGGGTAAACAGAATATTGTTGAGGGTTGTAGTGCATCTACTACTTCAGCAGAGACAGAAATTAAGTTATTGAATGTTGCTAAAGCCAGTCTTCAAGAACTGCTTGAGGATTATAAGGATTATTTGCGAGTGAGAGGGTTACAACTATGGGAGGAATCGAGCAAAAAGCACGAACAGGCTCGAAAGGTCTGTGCTACTCATAATGACTCTGATTATTACAGAAATGCAATAGAGGAACGTTCTGACGAGACAATTGCGAATATAGCCATTATCCTAATACGCCAAACAGATTATCTATTAAAACGATATTTTGATCGTATTAAACAAGACTTTCTTGAAAATGGTGGTATTAAAGAGGAGATGACACGTGAGCGCTTAAAATGGAGAAGCGAGCATAAAGTAAAGGAATAGTTCTTTTTATAACCCTTATAACGTTTTGTACTCTAACTTTGTTTCTCAATCAAATAGCCTGTCTGCGTGCAGACAGGCTATTTGATATTAATATCCTAACGGAGTATTTTTATTACAATAGTTCTACTGAGCGTTTTATGAATTTGCTTAATGCTTCGCCTTTTAGCATATTGTTTGATAGTAGTGCCAAATCAATTAGTTGTTTTACTAATTTGTTTTCTGCTCCGTATTTGGTAAGGATATCATTCTCTTTTTTTCGTAGCTCGGTAATTTCGTTCTCTTTGCTTCTTATCTCCTCTTTTTCTGATACAGGTATTTCGTCATCTTTTTTCTCTTTATGTGATGCTTTGAGTGCCTCTATCTCGCTGTTGTTTTTGTTTATTGTTTCGATAATTGGCATTATTTCAGCTTTGCAACCCTCTTCAATTTGTTCTATTGCCTTTTTTGATACAGGGTTTTCGGTGTTGATTATCAAGCTGTAACTGTCGGGCATTTCTCCGTAGAAATTCATCATTCCGGGTTGTAGCGCCGACATATCTTTCATTCTGCGCATAAACTCGTTTTGAGTTATTACTATTGGTTGTGATGATTCTCCTATTGCCTCGAATGTTACAATGAAATTGCTCTTTTCAATTTCGGGGATTTGTGTCTTAAAGACTGTCTCTGTCATCTCTTTTTGTATGTTGCTGAGCTCTACTACGTTGTTGTTTGCTTTTTCAACAAGTTTGTCTGCTACATTGCTGTCAACTCTTACAAAACGGCTCTTCTCAATTTTTTGTTCTAACATTCCTATGAAGTGAACGTCTAATTGTCCGTCCATTAGCAGTACATTGTAGCCTTTTGCTTGTGCTGCTTCAATGTATGAGTATTGTGCTGTTTTGTCGGTGGCATATATGTATGTTATATTGCCATCTTTATCGGTCTGTTCTGCTTCAATGAGGGTTTTGTATTCGTCGAGTGTATAGTATTTCTCTTCGGTATCTTTGATGAGTGCAAATTTTAGTGCTTTTTCGTTGAATTTCTCATCTGATATTATTCCATACTCTATGAAGAGTTTTATTTGATCCCACTTCTCTTCAAATTGTTTGCGCTCTTTGTTGAATATATCTTGAAGTCGGTCGGCTACTTTTTTGGTTATGTATGTTGATATTTTCTTTACATTTGAGTCGCTTTGTAGGTATGAACGCGATACGTTCAATGGTATGTCGGGCGAGTCAATTACTCCTTGCAACAACATTAAGAAGTCTGGTACAATGCCTTCAACTGAATCTGTTACAAATACTTGATTACAATATAGTTGTATTTTGTTGCGTGAGATATCTAAATTGTTTTTTACTTTTTGGAAATATAGTATTCCGGTTAATTTAAATGGGTAATCAACGTTAAGGTGTATCCAGAATAGGGGTTCTTCCATTCCGGGATATAGTTGTTGATAGAATTTTTTGTAATCTTCGTCGGTTAAGTCGGTTGGTTTTTTAGTCCATGCCGGTGTGGTGTCGTTTATTACATTGTCTTTGTCGGTATCGACATATTTGCCATCTTTCCACTCTTGCTCTTTGCCAAATACTACCGAAACGGGGAGAAAACTGCAATATTTCTTTAATAGTGCTTCAATACGGTTCTTCTCTAAGAACTCTTTGTTTTCGTCGTCAATGTAAAGAATTATATCTGTTCCTCGTCTCTCTTTTTCAATTTCGGTCATCTCATATTCGGGTGAGCCATCGCAACTCCACATTACGGCTTTTGCTTCGTCTTTGTATGATTTGGTTTTTATTACTACTTTTTTTGCAACCATAAATGCTGAGTAAAATCCTAATCCGAAGTGTCCGATTATTGCGTTTGCATCGTTTTTGTATTTGTCAAGGAACTCCTCTGCGCTTGAGAATGCTATTTGGTTTATGTATCGCTCAATTTCGTCAGAGGTCATACCTATACCGCTATCCGATACGGTTAGTGTCTTTTCGTTTTCGTCAATTGAAACTCTTACACTTATATCGCCCAACTCGCCTTTGAATTCGCCTATTGATGAGAGGGTTTTTAATTTTTGTGTTGCGTCAACGGCATTTGATACCAACTCACGTAGAAATATATCGTGATCGCTGTATAAGAATTTTTTGATGACGGGGAATATGTTGTCTGTTGTTACCCCAATTGTTCCTTTTTGCATAGTTTTATATGTTTTTATTTGTAATTTTAATTTTATATTAGATTAAACACAAAAAAAATGCCAGTTGTTGCCAACTGACATTTTGACTTATTAGTTTTATGGTTTTTATAATATTGAACTTGTAAATGACATTTTTACATATCTCTATTTTTCAATTGATGATATTATCTTTTTATCTTTTTCGTCGTAATCAATTAATATGGTGTCGCCTTGTTTTATGTTGCCCATTAAAATGAGTTCTGCTATTTCATCTTCGAGATATTGTTGTATTGCTCGTTTTAGAGGGCGTGCGCCATATTGTATATCGCAACCTGCATCGGCAATAAAGTTTTTGGCTTTATCGCTTAGTTTAAGGCTATATCCCATATCTGATAATCGGGCGTAGAACTCTTTTAATTCGAGGTCTATTATTTGGAATATTGCCTCTCTGTCGAGTTTGTCAAATATAACTATATCATCAATTCTGTTTAGGAACTCGGGTGAGAATGATTTGTTAAGCGCTTTTTTTACTATTGCGTGAGCTGCTTCTCGATTGTTTTCAATGTTATCCGATGCAAATCCTATTCCTTGTCCAAACTCTTTGAGTTGTCGTGTTCCGGTGTTTGATGTTAGTATTATAATTGTGTTTTTAAAGTCAATATATCTGCCCAAACTATCGGTTAGGCGACCTTCGTCCATTACTTGTAGTAATAGATTGAATACATCGGCATTTGCCTTTTCAATTTCGTCAAGTAAAACAACAGAGTAGGGTTTACGACGAACTCTTTCGGTTAATTGTCCGCCCTCTTCGTATCCGACATATCCCGGAGGTGCTCCAATTAGGCGCGATACGCTGAATTTTTCCATATATTCGCTCATATCAACGCGTATTAGCGCATCTTGTGAGTCAAATAGTGTCTCTGCAAGTTTCTTTGCCAAATAGGTTTTCCCAACTCCTGTAGGTCCTAAGAACATGAATGTTCCAATAGGTTTCTTGGGGTCTTTTAATCCAACTCTGTTTCGTCGTATTGCTTTAACTATTTTATTAACTGCATCGTCTTGTCCAATGATTGATTTCTTTAAAATATCGTTCATCTTTAGGAGCTTTTCGTTTTCTCCTTCTGATACTCGTTTTAATGGTACTCCCGACATCATTGATACTACTTCGTCAATGGCTTCGGCTGTAACCACTTTTTTGTTTTTCTTCAACTCTTCTTGCCATTTTTCTTTAGCTTCGTCAAGTTGAATGCGGAGTTTCTTCTCATTATCGCGATGCTCTGCGGCAAGCTCAAAATTTTGCTCTGTTACTGCATCTCTTTTTGCAGATGCCTCTATCTCTATTTTTTTCTCAATCTCCTCTATCTCTTTTGGAGCGACAATGTCTGTTATATGGGCCTTTGAACCGGCTTCGTCCATGGCGTCAATTGCCTTGTCGGGGAAGTTGCGGTCGCTTATATATCGCGATGTCAATTTTACGCAGTTTTCAAGAGCATCGTCAGTGTATTCAACGTTATGAAACTCTTCGTATTTGCTCTTTATGTTCCGTAAAATTTGCATAGTCTCTTCTTCTGTTGTAGGATTGACTATGATTTTTTGGAAACGGCGTTCTAATGCTCCATCTTTCTCAATGCTTTTACGGTACTCATCAAGGGTTGTAGCACCAATGCATTGTATATCGCCACGTGCTAATGCGGGTTTTAGTATGTTTGCTGCATCTAAAGTGCCTGCTGCACTTCCTGCACCAACTATTGTGTGTATTTCGTCAATAAACAGGATAATATCTTTGTTTTTGCTTAGCTCTGTCAAAATGGCTTTTATTCTCTCCTCAAATTGCCCGCGATACTTGGTGCCTGCAAGAATTGAAGCCATATCAAGTGATACAACGCGTTTGTCAAATAGTATTCTTGATACTTTGTGCTTTACTATTCTAAGGGCTAATCCTTCAACTATTGCCGATTTACCAACTCCCGGTTCTCCAATTAGTACAGGGTTGTTTTTTTTACGACGGCTTAATATTTGTGATAATCGTTCAATCTCTATGTCTCTGCCTATTACGGGGTCAAGTTTTCCTTCTGATGCCAATTTTGTCATATCTATGCCAAAACTGTCTAAAACGGGAGTGTCAGAGCTATTGCTTTTATCTTTTGCTGTCTTCTGCTTCTTTACAGGGGTGTTCTCGTTTGACTCTTCAAGAGTGTCATCAAAATCGTCGTCATCATTAGAAAATGCGGAACTTGGATTATGCGTGTTACTCTCTTTTTTATTTTCTTGAACCATATAGGAATATACTTTGGCGTATGATATATGCTCTTTTTCTAAAAGTTGCGATGCTGCACAATTTTGCTCTTTAAGAATGGCTAATAATAGGTGCTCGCTGTCAACCTCTTTGCTACTTAATAAACGAGCCTCAAGTACGCTTATTCTCAATATTCTGTCGGAGATTTTTGCTATTGCAATATCTTGAGTGTTGGTTGTTTCATTCTCTATTAGTCTAATCTCATTTTCAACAGAATGCTTGATGTTTTGAGGGTCTACTCCAAACGTTGTTATAGCGTCAATGGCCTTTCCTGTCCCTTCTCTAAGAATACCTAATAAAAGGTGTTCCGGAGTAATTTGAGTATAGCCTGTTCGCTGTGCTTCTTCTCTGCTAAAACCTAATATATCTTTTAATCTTTTTGAAAAATTTTGCTCCATAATAGATTGCTTAAGTCAAAGATGTAATTTATATGACTTTTATATGTTTAAATTTTAATTTAGATTCAAAATTACATCTTTCATATATTAATAACGACAAATAGTGTGCCAAATTTTATTTTATACTCCAAATAATTAATATTTAAACCATATTTATATTTATTTGTCAAAAAATTAAATAAATATGTGGCTTTTTTTATAAGTCGAAATTGTGATATTATCTTTTTTTGTAGAGTATTTTAGTTAATAAAAATTTTACTAATCGGGCAAAATGTATTATCTTAGTGCAGTTTTTGTAAAAGGTTATAAACTTGAATAAAATCTATATTAAATAATGGATCGTATAATTAAAATTAACATTGAAGAGGAGATGAAAAAATCGTACATCGATTATTCGATGTCGGTTATTGTTGCTCGTGCTTTGCCCGATGTTAGAGATGGTTTTAAACCGGTTCATCGTAGGGTATTGTATGGTATGAATGAGTTAGGTAATAACTCAAATAAACCTCATAAAAAATCTGCAAGAATTGTTGGTGATGTATTAGGTAAATATCACCCTCATGGCGACTCTTCAGTGTATTTGACAATGGTGCGTATGGCACAACCGTTCTCAATGCGTTATATGCTTGTTGACGGTCATGGAAACTTTGGTTCGGTTGATGGTGATAGCCCTGCTGCTATGCGTTATACTGAAGCTCGCTTGTCAAAAATAGCTGAGGAGATGTTGCAAGATATTGACAAAGATACTGTCGATTTCCAAAATAACTTTGATGATACATTACAAGAGCCGGTAGTGCTTCCTACAAGAATTCCCAACCTTTTGGTAAATGGAGTTTCAGGTATTGCTGTAGGTATGGCAACAAATATGCCAACCCATAACCTTGGTGAGGTTATCGATGGTGTTGTTGCTTATATTAATGACCCCGAAATAACTGTTGAGGGATTGATGCATTATATTAAGGCTCCTGATTTCCCAACAGGCGGATATATATATGGATATGCCGGAGTAAAGGAGGCATATGAAACAGGTAAGGGTAGGGTAATAATGCGTGCAAAAGCTGAAATTGAGATGGAAGGCACACGCGAAAAGATTGTTGTTACCGAAATACCTTATGGCGTTAATAAAGCTGAACTTATTAAAAGTATAGCAGATCTTGTTGAAGACAAACGCATTGAAGGAATATCAAATATAAACGATGAGTCTGACAATCGTTCAGGAATGCGTATTGTTATTGATATTAAGAAAGATGCAAATTCAAATGTAATATTGAATAAACTTTATAAGATGACGGCATTACAATCATCTTTTAGTGTAAACAATATAGCATTGGTTGAGGGACGTCCTAAATTGTTGAATTTAAAAGATCTTATTGAGTCTTTTGTTAAACATCGTCATGAGGTTGTTATACGTCGTACCAAATTTGAATTAAATAAAGCTGAAGAACGTGCTCATATATTGGAAGGTTTGATATTGGCATGTGACCACTTAGATGAGGTTATTGCCATTATCCGTGCTTCTAAAACTCGCGATATGGCTCGTGAAGGATTAAAGGAGCGTTTTGGCTTGTCAGATGCTCAAGCTAAGGCTATTGTTGATATGCGATTAGGTCAACTTACCGGAATGGAGCAAGCTGACTTAAGAGAGAAATATAACTCAACAATGGAACAAATTGCATATCTAAAGACTATTTTGGCTGATAATGCTGTTTGTATGCAAGTTGTTACTGACGAATTGTTGGAAGTTAAAGAGAAATATGCTGATGAGCGTAGAAGCGAAATTGTTTATGCTTCTGAGGAGTTTAATCCTGAAGACTTCTATGCTGATGATGAAATGATAATAACCATTTCGCATATGGGTTATATTAAACGTACTCCGTTGGCAGATTTCCGTAGTCAGAACAGGGGTGGAGTAGGAGCTAAAGGAAGTGATACTCGCGACGAAGACTTTATTGAGTATATCTACCCTGCTTCAATGCATAGTTATATGTTGTTCTTTACCCAACGCGGTAAATGTTACTGGATGAAGGTTTATGATATTCCTGAAGGTTCTAAGAACTCAAAAGGAAGAGCTATCCAAAACCTGTTGAATATTGATTCCGACGATAAGGTTAATGCATTTATCAGAGTTAAGAACCTTCAAGACCCAGAGTTTAATACAACACATAATCTTGTATTCTGTACTAAGCAAGGTATAATTAAGAAAACAAAACTTGAGGCATATTCACGCCCACGACAAAAAGGTGTTAATGCAATCATTATTAGAGAAGATGACCAAGTAATACAAGTAGGTCTAACCAATGGCGATTCAGAGATAATTATAGCTAACAGATATGGTCGTGCAATTCGTTTCCATGAGAGTAAAGTTCGTGAAATGGGTCGTATGTCAACAGGAGTTAAAGCTATAACTCTTGATGATGATGGTAAGGACGAAGTTGTAGGAATGGTTTGTATTAATGACCGAGAGAAAGAAACCGTAATGGTAGTTTCAGAACAAGGTTATGGAAAACGCTCGTTTGTTGAGGATTATCGTATAACAAATCGAGGAGGTAAAGGTGTTAAAACTATGAATATTACCGATAAAACCGGCGATTTGATAGCATTGAAGAGCGTTACAGATGAAAATGACCTTGTAATTATAAATAAATCAGGAATAACTCTTCGTATGAGTTTAGAAACTGTTAGAGTTATGGGTAGAGCAACACAAGGTGTTCGTTTGATAAACTTGGAGAAAAGGAATGATGAGATAGCATCTGTATGTGTGGTAGATAAAGAGGAGGAGCAACCTGTTGTTGAGGCTGAAAATACAGAAACTCTATCGCAAGAGATAACAGAACAAGGTAATGAAACAGAAATTAAATCTGAAGATAAAGAATAGTATTATTTTTTAAATATGAAAGTGATGAAAAAAATCTTTTTAATCGCAGCATTGGCAATAGTTGTTACTGCTGCATATGCACAAAAGAAGAATGTATCAATTGCTGATAAAGCTACTTGGGAAGAGGTACCTAATTTCACTGAGGCTCGTCAAGCTATTCAAGCAGCAATGGTTGAACCTACTACTTCAAATCAAGCTAAAACATGGGCTGTTGCCGGTTTGGTTGAGATGAGATTTTTTAGAACAGAAGCTGATAAGCAAGCTTATGGACAAACTGCTGATGAGGAAGGAATGTATGCAGCTTTAGGTGATGCTTATAAATATTTCTTAAAAGCGGTTGAGTTGGAAAAAATTCCTAATGAAAAAGGAAAGGTTAGTACCAAATACACTAAGCAAATCCGTCAAACATTGAAGGATAATATGGATTACTTCTATTATGGAGGTGGTTATTATCTAAATAAAGATAACAAAGAGGCTGCTTATACAATGTTCAATCTTATGGACGAGTTGTGCCGTCAAGATTTTATGGCTGAGGCAGCAATTAATTGTCAAGATTCAATGCATATGCAATGTCGCTATTATGCAGCTGTAGTTGCTTTGCAAATAGGAAATTATCAACAAGCTCTTGCAGCTCTTGAGAAATCAAAAGCTGATGACTATAATGGGTTAGATATATACAACTATATTGCATATGCTTATGGTCAATTAAAGGATACTGTCAATCAAGCTAAGACTTTCAAAGAGGGACTTCAAAAATACGGTGCAGCAGCTAATGGCGAAGATTATGCTTTTATGCCTCGCTTGATAAACTTATATATTAGTCAAAATAATACAGCAGAAGCTATTTCTCTAATAGAAGAGGCTTTGGTAGAAAATCCTAATGATTATGAGTTCTGGAAAGTGTTAGGTTCTCTATATTATGATGAGAAAAATGAAACTAAAGCTATCGAAGCTTTGAATAAATCAATCGAGGTTAATCCGGAATATGCTGATGCATACGGAGAGTTAGGTCGTATATATTATAATAAGGCAATTACAATAAGTAACGAAACTAACGAAATTCAAAATAATGAGGAATATAAAAAAGCTCGTGAGGAGAAAGTAAAACCTGCATTTATGGTAGCTGCTCCTTATTTTGAAAAAGCTCTTGAATTAAAACCATATGAGACAAATTATATGTATAATCTTAAAAACATATACTATAATGCTGAAGATGGTGCTAATTTAGAGCGTATCGAGAAGATGATGGGTGAATAATTGTTTCATAATAATATTTAGAATGGGGGAGATACCTGAGGTATTTCTCCCATTTTTTATAACTTAGAATTATTAATTATTTAAAACATCAACCTTTTCAGAAAAAATGATTATTTTTGAAAAATAAAATAAACAAATATTTATAAGTATATGGCGATAATAGGTAAAAACAAAAAGTATAAGTGGGAGTTTGAAAATATTGGAGGCTCTTCACGTGTTAAAATCAAATCAGGAAAAGATATAGCTCATCTTTCAGAGCTTGATCCAAAAATGTGGACAGTTTTATCGTGTCCGGTTCAAGGATTGGAGATAGATGAGAAGAGTCTTTCTTATATGGATTGTGATGGAGATGGCAAAATACGTATTAATGATGTAGTCTCAACCTCTAAATGGGTAACTAATGCTTTAAAAGATGTTGATATTATACTTGAAGGAAAAGATAATATTAATCTTGAACAAATAAATGTTGAGAATGAAATAGGAAAGAAATTGTATGCTTCTGCTAAACAAATTCTTAATAATTTAGGTAAAGAGGCAGATCTAATATCTATTGCAGATACAACTGATATTACGGCAATATTTGCAAAAACACGTTTTAATGGTGATGGAATTATAACAGATAATTCTACTGATGACGCTGATGAGAAAGCGGTTATAGCTGCTGCAATTGCAACATTAGGTGGAGTTTTGGATAGAAGTGGAGATCAAGGTATTAATGCTGAAAAGATTGAAACTTTTTATAAAACACTAAATGATTATGTTGCATGGTTTGAGGCTGAAGTTAAAGCTCCATATGGAGATAAGACTGATGCAGCTATTGATGCTTATAATGCTTTAGATGCTAAAATTAAAGACTTTTTTATGCGTTCAAAACTTGCTTCATTCTCTCCTGATAGTACTGCAACTCTTGATGTTCAAACTTCTCGAATTGAAGCAATAAGCGCTGATAACCTTATAGGAAAAACAGAAGAAATAGCATCATATCCGATTGCAAGGGTAACAGGATCGCTTGAAATAGATTTAGCAGCACCTATAAATCCTGCATGGAATGCTCAATTTAAAACTTTAAAATCTATTGCTTTTGCAAAGAAAAAAAGTTTGACAGAAGCTGATTGGGCTGAAATTGGAGCAAGTTTTGCTGAATATGTTAATTGGAAAAATTCAAAGAGTGGAGTAGAGGTAGAGTCTCTCGGTATTGAAACTATAAAGAAATTTATTGAGCAAAATAAAAAAGAGGCACTTTTGTCGCTTGTTGAACAAGATGCTGCTCTAAAAGAAGAGGCTGAAAATATTGAAATGGTTGATAAGTTCTTGCATATCCTTAGAGATTTTTATAGACTTGTAAGAAACTTTGTAACTCTTCACGATTTTTATGATAAGGATAAAAAGGTCAGTGCAATATTCCAATCAGGAAGACTTATTATTGACCAACGTGAATGTCGTTTCTGTATGAAAGTCTCTGATATGGCTAAGCATAATACTACGGCTGCTACAAGTGGAATGTACCTTGTGTATTGTGATTGTACAGCTAAAAATAAGCCGGCTAAATTACCAATAGTAGCAGCTATAACAGTAGGGGAGGTAGGAAATCTTATTGTAGGCAAAAATGCTATTTATTATGATAATGCAGGAGGTGAATGGGACGCTGTAATTACTAAAATAATTGATAATCCTATAAGTATAGCTCAAGCATTTTGGTCTCCATATCGCAGAATGGCAACTGCCGTTGAAAATCTAATAAGTAAAAGTGCCGCAGATAAAGATGCCAAAATGATGGCAGATGCTACTGCTAAAATCAATGCAGCCCCAACAACAGTTCCGGCAACTCCGGCTGCTGACGGATCTAAACCTGCTGCAGCACCGCCATTTGATATAGCTAAATTTGCCGGTATATTTGCAGCAATAGGAATGGCATTAGGAATGATTGGTACTGCATTGGTAAGTGTATTTGAGGGATTATCAGAATTATCATGGTGGAAACTACTTCTTGTATTTGTTGCTATTTTGCTTGCAATATCAGGTCCTGCAATGGTTATGGCATGGTTAAAGTTACGTCGCCGTAATATTGCACCATTGTTAAATGCTAATGGTTGGGCTATAAATGCTTCTTCAAAAATTAGCATACCATTTGGCGAAACTCTTACAGACACAGCTAAATTCCCTAAATTAAAACTTAAGGACCCATATAAAAAAGCTGGAATGTCAACTTGGAAAAAATGGACAATCTCAATTGTTGTTGTAGCTGTTGTATTAGCAGGACTATGGCTTTTTAATATTTTTGCATCGTTAGGATTTAATTCGCCATTACCAAGATATAATCAACCTGTAGCTACAGAAGTAATTCTTGAAGAAGAAATTTCAACAATGAATTCTGATTCAACTATTGTTGTAAATGTTGAAGAAGTAACAGACAGTATAAAATAACTTACTATTTTATATATTTTTCTATATTAAACAGCCTCAATCGAGGCTGTTTTTTTACCTTCATATTTTTATCCTTATTTGTTATATAATTAGTATTATGTTAAATAGGAATTTCTAATGTTATTATTATCCTAAATAAATAGGTTTTACTATAGCCCCACCCAAGCGCATAACTTTACAGCTATCCTGCGCTTGAGTTAAGGCTTTGTAATTACCTCTATATTTGTAAAAACATTTGCTACTCGTTTTGTCTGTAGTCGTAGAATGGTCTGAAGGGTGTGAAAATAAAGCAACCGCCTAAACATAATGAAATGTTGAAGCGGTTGTAAGTTGTTGATTGTTTAATGTTTGCCCTGTGGGCAACTCCCATTGACCAACCTTTTGTTGCCTTTGGCAATCGCACCCCGTGTGGCACTATCTTCGTCAGTGCTACACGCGACTAACTGCTCAAAAGGTTGCTCTGTAGTCGTAAAAACTCTCCCATTGAACAAAACTCGTTATTCGCAATCCGCATGTGTACAAACTTCGTCTGTACTGCATGCGACATTTGCTACTCGTTTTGTCTATAGTCGTAAAAAAAAGGAGCTTTTTAGCTCCTTTTTTTTACTCCCATTCAATAGTGGCACTTGGTTTTGGTGAGAGGTCGTAACATACTCGGTTGATGTTGGGTACCTCTTTCAAAATCCTGTCTGCTATTTTTTGTAGTATTGGCCAATCTATTAATTCTATTGTTGCCGTCATTGCATCTATTGTGTTTACGGCGCGTATTATTACAGGCCAATCGTATGATCGCGCATTGTTGCGTACTCCTACCGATTTAAAATCTGGTACTATTGTAAAGTATTGCCATACGGTTTTGTCAAGTCCTGCAATTTTAAACTCCTCGCGTAGTATTGCATCACTCTCGCGTAGAGCCTCTAAACGGTCGCGTGTTATTGCTCCTAAACAACGTACTCCAAGACCTGGTCCTGGGAATGGTTGACGATATACCATGTCGTATGGCAAGCCAAGCTCTAATCCACATGCACGTACTTCATCTTTGAATAGTTGACGTAATGGTTCTACTAATTCAAATTGCAAGTCTTCAGGTAGACCTCCTACATTGTGGTGAGATTTTACCATTTTAGCTGTTTTTGTTCCACTCTCAACGATATCGGGATATATTGTCCCTTGTCCTAAGTAATCAATTCCGTCGAGTTTACGAGCTTCTTCTTCAAATACTCTGATAAACTCCCCTCCTATTATTTTACGTTTCTCTTCAGGATCTGCAACATTCTCTAATTTTGTCAAGAAACGCTCTGTTGCATCTACATATATTAAGTTTGCATTTAATTGGTTGCGGAATATTTCAACTACTGCTTCTGATTCGCCTTTACGCATTAATCCGTGATTTACGTGTACGCAAACTAAGTTGTTGCCAATTGCTTTTAGTAATAGTGCTGCAACTACTGAACTGTCAACTCCTCCTGATAGAGCTAAAAGAACTTTCTTATCCCCTACTTGACGGCGTATTAACTCTATTTGGTCATTGACAAAGTTTGTCATATTCCAATTTGTTTCAGCTTTACAAGTACCGAATACAAAATCTTTTACAGCCTCTTTTATAGCCTCTTCGTCATCTGTAAATTGAGCAAGTTTTATAGAGCATAAAGCTTTATCGTGTCCTGCAGACATTACAGGGAAACCTGCTTCATATATTTCAGGTAATACATCTATCTCTACTCCGTCAATTACATTGTTAGGTCCTCCGTTTATAATAATTCCTTTAACATTGGGAAGAGCCTTAAGTTCCGCTGCTGTGATATCGTGAGGATATATTTCGCTATATACTCCTAATGCACGGATAGCTCTTGCTAAAACTGTGTTTTCGTGGCTACCCAAGTCCAGAATAACAATCATGTCTTGTTTCATAAAACTATTTAATTTTAAAAGTTATTTTCAGTAAACAAAAAAAGGACGTCCCGAGGGTGTCCTTTGAATTAATATGTTGTGTTATTAATTTTCAAAGTTAGGCAGCAAACGTACTCTTTCCCTATTTTATCGTACTTTCTTGTTAGTACGCCAACAGATGGAAGAAGTACATTAATTTGCATGCTTAACAACAACTAACTATTTATGAAAAAAATCTACGAATACTCTTTTAAAGTATTCGTGTGCAAAATTAGTTATTTTGATAAAAATCGGCAATATTTTTATCAATAATTTTTCAGAAAAAATTAATGTTTAATGAGTTTAAATATTTCATTTATATTATCAGATTTTATCTTGATAATGTAAATACCAGAGCTAAAGCTGTTTAGGTTGATATTTTTCTCTTCTCCTTGCACAATTCCCATGTAAGAATTGATTGTAATTATTTTTCCTGAAATATCATATATTGATATTGTTGCATTATTGCACTCTTTTGTAAATAATAAACTTATTGATGAGTTATTATTTGAATATTTATATAATACGGCTTTTTCTGAAATTGGTTCTACTCCGTCAATTGAATTGAGTTCAAAACACTCTTTAAGACCTGCCCATGCATCAATTTTGCCATATCCCCATGTGTTGCCGTATTGAACTATATCTCCTGTAAATTCATCGGTGCGGGCTGTCTTTTTTATAATCTCTTTTACCTCTTCAGGCGATAAGGTTGGGCGTGCTTGTAACCATGTGGCTATTGTTCCTGTTACCATTGGAGCAGCCATTGATGTACCTGCCATAGCTCCATAATAATATGTTTCGTTGTCAATAGTTACGGTTGTGCCTAAATCTAAGTAAGGTTTATAAAAACTACTATAAGCAATGTTGGGAGAATTTGAGTATGACGATATTACTCCATCTCCGGGTGCTGCAACATCGGGTTTTTGCCTCCCATCTACTGTAGGTCCTTTGCTTGAAAGTGTGCTTATCTCCCCTACTTCACCTCCCAAGATATTTTTTAATGCATATGAACCTACTGTTATTATTCGGTTACCTGTCCCTCCTACTTCGCTTATAGCATAATAGGTATCTCCATTTGTATAACCCTCAATTTCGTAATTTTTAAATACATCTTTATATGTCCATGCATGAATTGTATTATCTTTCGTGCTTGATATTTCTATACCAATTGCATAGTTGTCAGATTGTTGTGTTAATGATTTTACTATAAGTACGTGTGGCTTATTTGTGTATGGCATCTTTTCGCAGTACATCTCAATTGTTCCCACAATGCCCTCATTAACTGTAAATGCTACACTATTACCAAACATTGTATATAGTGTTGACGATTTACTAACAGAGGTGTTGTTTTGTTTATTATATAGTGTGAGATTTACATTTAGATTTGTATTAGAGTTGCCATATATTTCAACATAATCAATGTTTGATAATGTGTATGAACACGGCATAAATGTTTTGAGTTTGTCGCTACCTGATGTAAGAGTTTTTGATACATGACTCTCAACTGTTCCATTATTACCGGCTGCACCAACTAATAGCAAACCGTTATCTTGTAATTCATCAGCCAGAACATCAAATGTTGATGTTCCGTCGCGAGGACCCATAAATCCTCCAATACTAATATTTATAACAGCAGGTTTTCCTTCGTCCTTTGCATAATCGTATATATACGATATAGCATCTGAGATGCTTGTTGTGTAACCATCGTACGAAACGAATACTATATCAGATTCAGTTGCAACTCCATAATAGTCACAACCTTTATATCCTCCTGCTGCTATACCGGCAACATGAATACCGTGTGTTCCATTAATTACATCATATTTTATTGATTCAATCTCTTGTTGTGTAGTATATTCACTGCCGTAATCAAAGCCATCAGGTGCTCTTCCAATAGTATCGGTTTGTATCCATAATCGTTTAATTCTTAAATTTCCTTCTTTATCGTAGAAGTTTATATGGTCCAATTGTATCCCTTGATCTATAATACCAACAATAACATCTTTACCTGTGTATCCTGAAGGTAACTCTATACCCTCATGTACTGAAGTAACACCTGTTTCAGTACGAACAACATCTAAATTTTTGAATATTGGAGTTCCAGCTTCAATAAAATCAATACCTTCTATATTTGATAATGTATCAATTATTGATAAAGGAATATTTGCTGTTACAATACTACCGTTTATATTATTTACATTAATTCCTAAATTTTCAATATGAGATAATGCCGTAAGTGATGAAAAATCTATATAGCATGGAATAAACTTCTCACTATTATTTTCGTTTGTGTTTTTTAAAATGTTCTTATGTACACTTGATTTTACTATACTTTTTGTATATACAGAAATCTCTCCTGCATATGCAAATATGCAAAATATAAGTGATGTGATAGAGAATATTATATACTTCTTCATCAATTTGATATATCTTTATTTTATTGAGTTTATTACCTCTTCAAGAGTTACCTCTTCTCCCTCTTCCGGAACATACTCAACGAGTGCATCTTTAGGAGGAAATGTAAAATACAAACAGGTGGCTTTTGAACAAACATCTCCTGCCGGATTGTATATTTCGGCATCAATGGTTACAAGGTTCCTCCTACGTTCAACTTCGCGAGCTTTTATCATTAAGTATGGCTCTTTTGTTGAAATGGGTTTTAAATATCTTGTCTCCATTTTTGATGTAACACCTGTTGTTTTGCTGTTTCGCATAATTACCCAGGCACATATTTCGTCAAGCATTACAGCCTGAATACCTCCGTGTAGAGTATCTAACCAACCTTGAAATTGTTGTTCCGGTTTCCAAATAGATATTACTTCGTCACCATCAGAGTAAAAACTCATTCTTACTCCTGCCTTATTTTCGGGTGCGCAACCAAAACAGAAATATCCGGGAATATTCAACCAAGGATTTGTTAATTTTTTCATCTTATTTGTTATTTAAAATTTATGCTAAATTAATAATCTTATTTTAAGAGGCAAAATTAATATCTCTTCTATTCTCTTATAATTGTTGCCATAAGAGTTCGTTGTGATGCTCTATTACGAAATTCACACAGATATATTCCTTGCCAAATACCCATATTCAATTTACCATTGGTAATAGGAATAGATAAAGAGTATCCTATAATTGATGCTTTTGCATGTGCTGGCATATCGTCGTCGCCTTCTAAAGTATGGTAGTAATATGGTTGACGCTCTTTTATTATATTATCGAGAATTGCTGCCAAATCGTGTCTTACATCAGGGTCTGCATTCTCATTAATTGTAATAGCAGCCGATGTGTGCTTAATGAATAGGTGTAAAATTCCACATTTGGGTAATGTAGGTAAATTATTCATCACCTCATCAGTTATCAGATGACAACCTCTGTTACGCACTTTTAATTTAAATTCTGTTTGAAAAACCATATTTATAATATAATTTCTGTTCCACAATAGTTATAAAAAACATTCTTGCCAAGTTCATTAGATAATATTGAATAATTTTCAATTCCGGTACAGTGGCAAACCCCAATATGGGTGGGCATATCTTTTTTTAAATAATCAGAGATAAATAGAGTATCATTAATAGTTGATTCAGCAAGATGAAACCCTCCAATTAAATAGTTGATTTTTTGAGTAGGAATGTGTTCTCTTACAGATGATATTATATTTGTAATACCCCTATGCGAACATGCACTGAATATTGATATTCCATTATTATTAACAATAACAATTGCTAATTCGTCGTCAAAAATATCTGCTATCCTACCCTCCTTTGTAAGTAATTCAAAGTTTGAGAAATGAGTATCATTTATATTCCTTATTTCAATGTCCGGAAGAATATATATGTCGTTCGTGATTTTATAAAAATCATCAATAAATACGAAACGAGAAATGTCAAGAATATCAATATTGGTAATACCGTTTTCTCTGTTCCCTCTAAATTTAGGTGTCAGAATTGATTTTTTACATATAACTTTAGCTTTTGAATTTAACTCTAAGAATGCTTTTAACCCTCCTGTATGGTCGCTATGCCCATGTGAAAGTATCAAATAATCAACATCTTCAATCCTCTTGTCTAATAGCTTTGCATTATGTAAAAATAAATCACTCGCTCCAGTGTCAAAAAGCAAAACTTTATCATCTGTTTCAAAAAGCAATGATAAACCATGCTCTCCTTTAACTCCTCTGCCCTTAACGCAATTCTCAACTAATGTTGTAACTTTTATACTCATTTCAATAATAATATTTATGCAATATTACTAAAAATAAAAAGAACCTCAAAGTCTGAAACTTTGAGATTCTTTTTTTTGATTAATGGTATAATTAGATAATCTATTATTTTGTTTCTGAACTTTTGAAAACAACTACTCTGTTCCAATTATTGTTATCGGGGTATGGTTGTGAATCGCTTCCGTTTGCTATAAGTTTCAAACGAGACTTATCTATTTTATAATTATTGACAAGAATATTTATAACTTTATTAGCTCGCTGTTCGCTTAATTTTTTGTTATATTTTTCTGAACCTGTTTTTTTGTCGGCGTATCCTATCACATTTATACAGCAATCAGGATTTTCATTCAGCCATTGAGCAATGTTATATATGTTTATCATCTCTTCGTCTGTTACATTGCTACTATTTATAGTAAAACGGACAGCTGAAGTTAATTGAGTATTGCATGTTGACTCTTTTTCAACAATAACTTTAGGTTTCTCTGCAAGCTGTTTCTTTAAAGAGGCAACCTCATTATGTAAATCTTTGTTTTCATTTAATGCATCGTTCTCCTCTTGGCGCATTTCATTAATACGAGCATTTAGTGCTTCACGGGCAAATAGTTCGCTTACAGGATTATATGAACCAAATTTCTTGCCACCAAAGTTAAATGAAATACCTCCTAAGATAGCCATTGATGCTTCGGCTCTTTTGCTTCTGATAGTTCCATTGTAATTGTCCGATAGGATATTAACTTTACCCTCAACAAAAAAGTCGGCATATTGACATAAGCGAATATTAAATCTCATACCTGTTGAGATGCCGAAACTCAAAGTTTTGCCTAACGGATTGCGAAATGCATAATTACTTGCAAATCCCACATATGGAATAACAGAGACAATTCTGTAAGGATCATATCCGCCAATAGTATTAGTCATATTCCACATAAAATCAGCAGCTAACGATACATTTTTATAATATAGGAAATTTCCTACTTCGGGATATTGTAATTTTAATTCACCCCCTGTTGCAGACAATCTTAATCCCCAGTTAGGATTAAACCATTTACCAAAATCAACAGTTAGAGATAGTGCAAATTGAGAATTACCTTTGTGTTCGGCAAAAAGTGTTTGCACCCCTGCACCCATTGACATAAACCAATTATCACGAGGTTGAGGAGAGTAATAATATGTTTTACCTGCAGGAACAAAGTCCATAACAACAATCTCCTCTTCAACAGCTTGCGCGTTACTATTATATGGTACAGAGATAGCACACACTACAGCTATTAATGCTAAAGTTAAATGTTTTAGTTTCATTTTTATACCTATTTGGTTTGACATTAACTAAAACACATAACTTCTAAATTTGGTTTAATGTTATTAAATTTAAATTTGTCAATATTTCAAATCATTTATACATAATAAATATTTATGTGCGATGTAATAAAAAGTTAGTATTTGGGGTAAACCCCGAAAATACTTTCGCTCGCTGTGAAATATCCAAGTAAACTTGATATTATTTCGCTCACTTATTCGTATCTTTGGGGTAAACCCCGAAAATACTTTCGCTCGCTGTGAAATATTCAAGTAAACTTGATATTATTTCGCTCACTTATTCGTATCTTTGCCCTGGATAAACTTCTGCGAAAATAGGCGGCACTTCGGCATAGTTCAAACAAGTTTGACTCTGCTCTCGGTTTGCACTATCTTTGCAGTGAATGCGAAGATATAGTGTACTCGCTGTGAAAAATATAAGTTACAGTTATGCATATTGATATAATAACAGTATTACCCGAATTACTTGATAGCCCATTAAATCATTCTATCATTAAGCGAGCTAAGGATAA
Source organism: Candidatus Caccoplasma sp. (assembly GCA_045587545.1). Taxonomy (GTDB): domain Bacteria; phylum Bacteroidota; class Bacteroidia; order Bacteroidales; family G3-4614; genus Caccoplasma_A. Next base: position 1,755 of record JAZNCN010000014.1, on the reverse strand, counting down.
AGGATTGGTTGAAATAGATGTTCATGATTTAAGAGACTATTCACTTGACCAACGACACAGACGTGTTGATGATTATCCTTATGGTGGCGCAGCAGGAATGGTTATGCAAATTGAACCTATCGACAGAGCTATCTCTGCATTAAAAGAGAAACGTAAATATGATGAAATAATATATACCTCGCCTGATGGAGAGATGTTTAATCAGCCTATGGCAAATAGTTTGTCAATGGCTGAGAACCTGATTATTTTGTGTGGTCACTATAAAGGTATTGACTATCGTATCAGAGAGCATCTTATTACAAAAGAGATTTCAATAGGTGATTATGTACTTACAGGAGGAGAACTTGCAGCAGCTGTTATATGTGATTCTGTAGTACGCCTTATTCCCGGAGCAATCGGCGATGAACAGTCTGCCCTCTCCGACTCTTTCCAAGATAACTTATTAGCGCCTCCTGTTTATACTCGCCCTGCCGAATATAAGGGTTGGAGAGTGCCTGAGATTCTATTATCCGGACATCAACGAAAAATCGAGGAGTGGCAACACGAACAATCTGTTGAACGAACAAAAAGACTTCGCCCCGATTTGTATCAAGAGTAAAAGCTATCAGCAATTAGTATTATTAGCCCAATTGGACTAATTACTCGTAAAAGAGAAACGGAGTTGCACACTTAAAGAGCAACTCCGTTTAAACTAACAACTAAGGTGCGTGGGTAGCACCGTACAACTAAAAACTAACAACTTATCCTAAAGAACTACCTTTTGAGAGCTGTTATCGGTTACAACAATATATACACCTTTAGGTAATGTAATTTGAACCGAGCCATTAACATAGGTATCTTTAATAACTTGCCCTGCAAGGTTGATAACTTGCAACTTGCCATAGTAATTGCAAATATCAATACCATTACCTGCAATAACCTTTATCTCTGTTGCAGAAATATTACTATCCTCTATACTTGTAAAATCGCTCTCTATAAAATTGGTAAAATAAATCCAGTCAAAGTAATAATCCTCTTTTGTTCCTTTTGGAATATATACAGGAATTGTTTTATCTACCTCGTTAAATGTGTTAGAGTATATAAAAGGCGGATATTCTGCTAAAGAATAGATACTATTTAATTTATAACAGTTATAAAAAGCATATTCTCCTATTTCACTAACTCCGCTACCAATAGTAACCGAGGTTAACCCTGAACAACCATAGAAAGCACTTCCTCCAATAGAAGTAACACTATTGGGTATAGTTATAGATGTTAACTTGTAACAACCTCTGAAAGCCCATTCTCCAATAGATGTAACACTATTAGGGATAGTTATAGAAGTTAACTTTGAACAACCATAGAAAGTATAATCTCCAATAGAAGTAACACTATTAGGGATAGTAACCGAAGTTAACCCTGAACAACCATAGAAAGCACTTCCTCCAATAGAAGTAACACTATTAGGTATAGTAATTGAAGTTAACCCTGAACAACTATTGAAAGCCGATTCTCCAATAGAAGTAACACTATTAGGGATAGTTATTGAAGTTAACCCGGAACAACCTGAGAAAGCCCCACTTCCAATAGAAGTAACACGATTAGGGATTGTAATTGATGTTAACCCAGAACACCTATAGAAAGCATAATTTTTTATAGCTGTTATACTTTCGGGTATAACCAAATCTGTTACTAATTCATTGTTTAAATATAGTTTATTGGCATAATATAAAGGATTAGCTTCGTAACTACTAAACTCAATATTACACCAAGCAG
>JAZNCN010000013.1:0-32894 GCA_045587545.1 Candidatus Caccoplasma sp. | reverse complement strand
TAAACTGATATTCAAGGGTGGAACCTCATTGAGCAAGGTTGGAAAACATATCAGCAGATTTTCAGAAGATATAGATCTTGCGGTTGACCGTTCTCTATTTGGATTGGAGGGAGACCTGACCAAGAAACAGATTAAGAAACTCCGCAAAGAATCATCAATATTTGTTCGCGAAGAATTTTATAATGCTTTGTTTTTGGCCATTAAGGAATATAGTTTAGATGCATTATGTACGATTGAAGCCGAGCAAGATGGTGAAGGCGACAACACATACCCTGAGCCAAGAAAAATATGGATAACATACAAGAGTGCCATTCAGGGTGAGTTGGACTACTTGAAGCCTGTTGTTATGTTGGAGATTGGGGCTCGCTCTCTGTCAGAGCCATATGCAATGAATAAGGTCAAGAGCCTTGTAGAAGAGAACTTCCTGGCTATTCAGACTAGCGTTGTTGATTCGGATATTGCGACTGCTGTATCAGGAAAAACTTTCTTAGAAAAGGTATTCTTATTACACGAATTATTCTCTGTTGCAGGACATGGAGCTAATGCGAATAGAAAATCACGCCATTTGTACGACCTCTATCAGATGATGGATAAGGATTTTGCAATAGCTGCCGTTAAGGATGATGAATTGTGGGAAAACATCAGGCACCATAGAGAGATATTTACATCGGTAAAAGATATGGACTACACGCCTGATGTCCGCAAAAGAATAGTACTTATTCCTCGTGAGGATATTATTGCAGTATGGGAGAAGGACTATGCAGAAATGTTGGTAAATATGATTTATGGTACTAATAAGCCGACTTTCAACCAGATTATAGAGAAAATGCAAGTTCTACAAGATAGATTTAAGCAATAAAAACAATAGAATTGTAAATTAAGTGCATACAAAAAGGGGAAATGCATTTAAAATGTTCGCTTCCCTTTAAGATAGTAATCAACTACTACACTCCTATTACCCTCAGTAAAATGCTTTAGCATATTTATTGAGGGTTGATTTTTATAGCGGTGTTTGTCGCGTTCAAAGTGGCGATGTGCTAACCATACCGATTTTACCTCTCCAAAACTTAGTTTTACGAGGAACATTATTGCTGCCAATCCATCAAGTAGCTTTCTTTTAAAAATCAGTCTCTTGCCTTCTCTCAGAGGTAGGTTCTTATAGAGCATAAAGAGGTTGTTGCGGAAATTTAGGTATGTTTTGCGAGGGTTGCCTGCTGCCAATGTTCCTCCGCCTAAATGATATACTACACTATCGGTTACTGCAACAACTCTTTTGCCTAATAGTTGTAATCTCCAACAGAGGTCAATCTCCTCCATGTGAGCAAAGAAATCAGCATCTAATCCCCCTACTGCCAAATAACTCTCACGCTCTACCATAAGTGCTGCTCCTGTTGCCCAAAATATATCTTTGGGTGCGCCATCATATTGCCCGCAATCTTTTTCGGTGGTATCAAATATTCTGCCTCGGCAAAAGGGATAGCCATACTTATCAATAAAGCCTCCTGCTGCTCCGGCATACTCAAACATAGTTTTATCGGAATATGATTTTAGTTTGGGTTGACATGCGGCAACATCGGGGTTGGCAATCATAAACTCTCTTAATGGAGTAACCCAATTATTGGTTACCTCAACATCGGAATTTAGCAGTACAATATATTTATACACTGATAATTGCTCTATTGCCAAATTATAGCCTCCTGCAAATCCATGATTTTTATCGAAAGCAAGAACTTGCACTGAGGGATAATTGGCTTGTAACCACTCAACCGACCCATCGGTAGAGCCATTATCGGCAACAATAACATCTGCTCCTTGCGATAATGTTGCTACCGATGGAAGGAATTCTTCCATGAGTTTCTTGCCATTCCAATTTAATATTACAACTGCCGTATCTTGTACCATATCAAACAATCATCGTTTATGTTTCCAACGCTTGTGAGTCCACAACCAAAATTCAGGGGCTCTCAATATGGTTTTCTCCATCAAACGAGTATATATTTCGGTTATCTCAAACTCTTTATAATCTTTTGGTGTTTGGGTTATCTCTTCAAAGACAATTTTATAGTGTCCTCGTTTTAGTTTTATTACATCGGCATATACAAGAGAACAATCAAGTTTTTGTGCAATACGTTCAATACCTGTAAGCATAGGTGTATCTTGATTAAGGAAATTTGTCCAATAGTAGATATTTGCAGGCGATGGAGTTTGATCTGCCATAAATCCTACTATCGCCGGGCGGTTATCGCGACGATACTTTATATACTCCCTAAATATATCGTTTTTGGGGATATTAACCGTGTTATAGCGCGAACGTAATTTTAAGAAGAACTTATCAAACCATCTGTTTTTGAGAGGTCGATATACCTCCCCCATAACTGCTCCCTCGGGGGCATTAAGCCAAAGGGCTATTGAAGGAATATACTCCCAATTACCATAGTGCCCAAGCATTAATATTACTTGTCTACGCTCATCTAAAGCTCGTTGTAATACGTCAATGTTTTCTATTACAAAACGTCTCTTTGTTTCGGCATCTGATATATGCAGAAGTTTTATTGTCTCAACAATATAATCGCAAAAGTGATGATAAAAAGCCTTTACCATACGAGTTATCTCCTTCTCGCTTTTGTCAGGGAAAGAGTTATGCATACTCTCATATACCAATTTACGGCGATAGCGTATAATGTAGTACAATGGGAAATAAAGAATATCGGACAATATATACAATGCCCAAAAAGGCAACAAGGAGTGTAGCCATACAAAAAGGTATATGGGCGAATATAGTATATTCTCTAATCGTTCATTCATAAATTACACTTATATAAATAATTTTTCAACTTTCAAAGCACTCTTGTCTTCATTAAAATCGCCAAGTAAAACTTTTACACCGCTACGGTTTACAAGCGATTTATCATAAGGCATTTCAACTCGTATATAGTTATCGGAAAAACCATGCATAGGAGCGCCACTACCCGGTTGCTCAAATAATACAGGACGGCACTTGCCTATTTGTGAGTTGTAAAATGCCAACCGTTTCTTTTCCGAAAGGTTGAGCATTTGAGTACATCTGTCGTGTTTCTCTTGCGGAGTAACAACATGCTCAATTTTTAATGCTCTTGTACCCGGACGTTCGGAGTATGTAAATACATGAAGTTGCGAAATATCCAATCCCTCAACCGTAGCGAAACTCTCATTAAACAAAGCATCTGTTTCGCCTCTCATGCCAACAATAAGGTCAACTCCTATAAATGCATCGGGCATAATCTGTTTTATCTTTTTTATCTTTGAACAGAAGAGCGCCTTATCATAATGGCGACGCATTATCTTTAAAACTTCATCGCTTCCCGATTGCAACGGAATATGAAAATGTGGAGCTATACGTTTTGATGTTGCAATAAACTCTATTGCTTCATCAGTAAGCAAATCTGGTTCAATAGATGAAATTCTATAACGTTCAATCCCTTCTACCTCGTCAAGAGCTTTTATCAGATCAAGGAAACTCTCTCCTGTTGTTTTACCAAAATCGCCAATGTTTACTCCTGTTATTACTATCTCCTTGCCTCCTTCGTCGGCAACCTGTTTTGCCTGCTCAACCATTGAGGATATTGAGCCATTTCTGCTTCTGCCTCGCGCAAAAGGTATGGTACAATATGAACAATAATAATCGCAACCATCTTGAACTTTTAAAAAATAACGAGTTCTGTCTCCCCTTGAACATGAAGGAGCAAACTCTTTTATCTCTGCGAGCGGAGTAGTATCTATCTCTAACTCTCTCTCTGATTGTAAAAAAGTCTCTAATTTATCGGGCAGATCCATCTTCTCTGCCGCACCCAAAACCAAATCAACGCCCTCTATTGCTCCCACCTCTTCACTCTTTAATTGAGCATAACACCCTGTAACAACAATATATGCACTGGGGTGCTGACGAGCAAAACTGCGTATGGTCTGACGACATTTTTTATCGGCAAGTTCAGTTACAGAGCACGTGTTTATAATACAAATATCTGCCTGCTCTCCCACCTTGGCCTTGACAACACCTCGCTGTGTTAGCATTTCCCCAATAGTTGAAGTCTCGGCAAAGTTGAGCTTACAACCCAATGTGTAATAAACGACTTTCTTATTTTTTAGGATTGAATCTTCTGTCATAAAATTATCTACTTTCAAAACATGGTGGCAAAAATATCTACTGCCTCTAAAATAAGCATTACCATTACAGCTATGCCATATATTAACTTTACACCTGATGTTAAAACAAAAGCTAAAAACGACATTGTTGCTACCTTTAAAGCCTTATTGTTTGATGAATTAGCAATAATCTCTCCTATAAATGCTCCTAAGAACGGACCTACGATTACTCCGATAGGCCCAAGGAAAAGCCCAACAATAGTTCCGATAATGGCTCCATTTGATGCGCTTTTTGAACCTCCTTTATATTTTGTCAGCCATGCAGGGGCTATATAATCAAAAATGGTTATTACTGCCATTAATATCCCCATTATAGCTAAAGCTGCTACCGAAACTTCTGCTCCTTTACAAAAGTACAACAATATCAGAGCTGCAAAACTTAATGGAGGGCCAGGCAATACGGGAATAACTGAACCTAATAATCCAATTATCGCCAATATAATAGAAAAAACTATAAGCACTATATCCATATGCTAATCTATTTTTACGCGAAGATACCAAAAAGAAATGAATGTTATATAATCACAAAATAAAATTAAAATATCTTGCTGCAAATTATAATTTATTTTGCTTAAAAAGTAGAGCAATCTATATTTTTCGCTATTTTTGCATAAGTTTATATTTTTGAAAGTTAAAATGCAGATTATTCTCATTTGTATTAAAAACAACAATATATGATTGAAAAAAATTTTATCAAACTTTACGAAGAGAGTTTCCGTGAGAATTGGAATTTATCCGCTCTCTCCGACTACAACACGTCAAATAATCTTACTTATGGCGAAGTTGCAGAAAAGATAGAACGTTTGCACATTCTATTTCGTAAGTGTAAAATTAGAAGAGGTGACAAAATTGCAATTGTTGGTCGCAATAATGTAAATTGGGTAATAACATATATGGGAGCAATGATGTACGGAGCCATTGCAGTGCCTATTCTTCAAGATTTCAACGGAAATGATATTTCATATATTGTTAATCACTCTGAATCGTCACTATTATTTTTAAGTGAGCATATTTGGGAAAATATTGAAGTAGATCATCTCCCCAATCTGAGAGCAGTTATATCTCTTAGCGATTTCAGTTGTATTGACCAACGAGACGGAGAGACAATCAACGCTATACTTGCCAATATGGATAACATCTTTAAAGAGGAGTATCCCGAAGGCTTTGTCAAAGAAGACATTAAATATGCAGAATTAGAAAACGATAAAGTAGTTGAGATAAATTATACCTCAGGAACAACAGGTTATAGCAAAGGTGTTATGCTTACCGGAAACAACCTTGCAGGTAACGTATGTTATGGTATTGAAACGCGACTACATTATAGAGGCAGCAAGGCTTTGTCGTTTTTGCCTTTGGCTCATGCCTATGGTTGTGCATTTGACCTTCTTACTCCCCTTGCAACAGGTTCGCATGTAACGCTATTAGGAAAACTTCCTTCGCCTAAAGTGCTACTTAAAGCATTTGCCGAAGTTAAGCCTAACCTGATAATTACAGTACCTCTTATTTTTGAAAAGATATACCGCAAGCAAGTGTTACCAAAATTAGATAGTACACCCCTCAAATGGGCAGTAAATCTACCTGTACTAAACACACAAATATATGCGAAAATACGCAAGAGCTTAGTTGACGCCTTGGGAGGACGCTTTGAACAGGTTATTATTGGAGGAGCTCCACTTAATCCCGAGGTTGAAAAATTCTTCCATAAGATAAAATTTCCATTCACCGTAGGATATGGAATGACAGAGTGTGCTCCCTTAATAAGCTACCGCCATTATAGTGAGTTTATCCCCTCATCGTCAGGAGCCATTCTTAAAGATATAATGGACGTTAAGATTTTATCGGAAGATCCTTATCTAATCCCCGGAGAGATATGCGTCAAAGGAGAAAATGTTATGAAGGGATACTACAAAAACGAAGCAGCCACTGCCGAAGTTATAGATGAAGAGGGTTGGCTTCACACCGGAGATATGGGTATAATAGATAAAGATAAGAATATCTTTATCAAAGGTCGCTACAAAAATATGATTCTTGGCGCAAGCGGACAAAATATATATCCTGAAGAGATTGAAGCAAAACTAAACATAAAAGAGTTTGTTTCTGAGAGTCTTGTAATTGAAAAAGATGGTAAACTTGTAGCATTAGTTTATCCCGATTACGAAGCCATTGAGACATGTGGTATATCTCTCCAAGATCTTGATCCTATCATGGAAGAGGTTCGCAAAGCCCTTAATAAAGAGGTAGCCCCATACGAAACCATAGCTAAAATATACATATACCCAACCGAGTTTGAAAAAACTCCAAAACGTAGTATAAAACGTTATCTATATGCAAATTTTACACCAATAAAATAGAAAAAACAAAAAATAAGCATGCTTTTTCTAAAAAAATGGTCAAATTTGATACTAAATACAAAAATATGTATTACCTTTGTGTCGCTTTTGAGAAATAAAGCACAAACAATTATTATTTTAAATATTTAAAATTGAGAGAAATGAAAAAATTAGTTTTATTCGCAGCTGTTGCTTTCGCAGCATCTTTCGCAGCTTGTACTAAACCTGCAGCTGAGGCAACTGAGACTCCTGCAGTTGAGTCAACTGAGACTACTATCGATGCTAACTATGCATTCGAGGGTGACACTCTTCTTCTTCCTAACGCAGAGGAGACAGCTATTGACACAGTAGTTATTGCTGACTAATTAAAGCTGGAAAAGAGAAAAAGAAAGCGATACTAAGTATCGCTTTTTTTTTGTGCCTTTTCTCAACTTTGAGTTGTCTGTAAAAGTGATTTATCAGTGATTTTAATAATATAAAAATAAGAGTAGTATTTATACAAACTATGCTGAACGTAAACAGCTTCAAAAATCTCAAAACTAAAGAGGCTGAGTCAAAAGGGAATTTTGACTCAGCCTCTTCCTATTTTTTAGTACCAGATTAAACTTTATTCCTTCTGATATGGCTTTTCATAAGCCGCAATCTTAACAAGCTTTAGCCCAAAAACCAGAGTTGAGTATGGTTTTATAATACCCTTCTCTTTATCTTGATATCCTAAATAAGAAGGAATTATAATTTCACAACTATCACCCTCAACCATATTTGTTAGGGCCATGGTAAAACCATGTACTGTTGATGAAATTTTTAATGTTGTTATGCTATCAACATATGAATATGTTGAATCGAATGGTGTTCCGTCATACAATCTTCCTTTATACATAACATCAACATAACTTGTATATAAAGGATTAATTGTACCACTTCCTTTTTTAAGCCTCTTCATTAAGATACAACTACCTTTATCCCAATCAGGTACAATACGTTCATATGCATAAGTACCATTGGAATTAAGTTCTGCCGATTTGGCCTCGAAGTAATCATTATTGGCATTACGCCAACCCTCAAACTCCTCCCAAACACTTTTCTCTTTACACGAAGAGAGGGTTATGATAGTTCCTATTACAAAAATAAATATGTGCGGTATTAATCTCATCGCTATTAACCTTTAGCTATCTTCTTAAGAAGAGATTTAAACGATACTTGTTCGTTTATAAGATTCTTTATATCGCTGATATTTATGCGCTCTTGAAGCATTGTATCGCGGTAACGAACAGTTACTTTATTATCGACAAGTGTATCGTGGTCAACTGTTATACAGAAAGGTGTACCTATTGCGTCTTGACGGCGGTATCTCTTTCCGATAGAGTCTTTTTCATCATACATACACTTAAAGTCAAATTTAAGTTCATTCATTATCTCACGAGCCTTGTCAGGTAGTCCGTCTTTCTTAACAAGTGGGAAGACTGCAAGTTTTACAGGGGCCAATGCTGCGGGTAATTTAAGGACCACACGACTCTCTCCATTCTCCAACTTCTCCTCGCAATAAGCTGCTGACATGATACTTAGGAACATACGGTCAACACCAATTGATGTCTCAATAACGTAAGGAACATAAGATTCGCCCAATTCGGGATCAAAATATTGAAGTTTTTTACCTGAATACTTCTCATGGCTGCCAAGGTCAAAGTTTGTACGAGAGTGAATACCCTCAACCTCTTTAAATCCGAAAGGCATCTCAAACTCAATATCTGTTGCGGCATTAGCATAGTGAGCCAACTTGTCGTGGTCGTGGAAACGATATTTGTGATCGCCCAAGCCAAGGGCTTTATGCCACTTCATACGAGTCTCTTTCCATTGCTCAAACCATTTCAATTCCTCGCCCGGACGTACAAAGAATTGCATCTCCATCTGCTCAAACTCGCGCATACGGAATATAAATTGACGAGCTACTATCTCATTACGGAATGCTTTACCTATTTGTGCTATACCAAATGGGATACGCATTCTTCCTGTTTTTTGAACATTCAAATAGTTTACAAATATGCCTTGTGCTGTCTCTGGACGAAGATATACTTTCATTGCTCCTTCGGCAGTTGACCCCATCTCTGTTGAGAACATAAGGTTAAATTGTCTGACATCGGTCCAATTTCTTGTACCGCTTATAGGGCAAGTTATCTCGTAATCAACAATAATCTGACGCAACTCTGCAAGGTCATTATCGTTCATGGCTTTTGCAAAGCGTTCGTGAAGCTCATTGCGTTTTGCAACATTCTCCAAAACTCTTGGATTTGTTTGACGGAACATTTCCTCGTCAAAAGAGTCGCCAAAACGTTTAGCAGCCTTCTCAACCTCTTTGTTTATCTTTTCGTCATACTTAGCCATTTGCTCTTCAATAAGAACATCGGCACGATAACGTTTTTTAGAATCTTTGTTATCAATTAGTGGGTCATTAAATGCATCAACGTGGCCCGAAGCCTTCCATATAGTGGGGTGCATAAAAATAGCAGAATCGATACCAACAATATTCTCGTTAAGTAGAATCATACTATCCCACCAATATTTTTTGATGTTTTGTTTAAGTTCAACACCCATTTGACCATAATCGTACACTGCAGAGAGTCCGTCGTATATCTCACTTGAGGGGAATACAAAACCATACTCTTTACAATGCGAAATCAATTTTTTGAAAACCTCTTCCTGTGTCATTTCGTCTTTATTATCTAAAATCTTAATATATGCGTAATAATCTGCAAAGTAAACGATTTTTTTCGATTTAATTTGTATCTTTGCTTGTAAAATTACCCAAATACGAGTTATTAAGATAATTTAAGGGGTAGTTTCCCATAAAAGCGCCTTTTTTATAACCGAAATACGTTACCTATATTATGACAGAAGAGGAACTTCTAAAAACAGAAGAGACAAACAATAGTTTAAACGCAAGCGACAAAATTGAAGCTAAAAAATCATTAAACAGCAGTGGCGATAAAAAATACCATCTGACAGGAATGTATCAGAGTTGGTTTCTTGATTACGCTTCGTACGTAATCTTAGAGCGTGCTGTACCTCATATTGAAGATGGTTTAAAACCTGTTCAGCGACGCATTTTGCACTCAATGAACGAGCTTGAGGACGGGCGTTACAATAAAGTTGCAAACGTTGTAGGTAACACAATGAAGTATCACCCTCACGGAGATGCTTCAATTGGCGACGCTCTCGTTCAATTGGGACAAAAAGAGTTGCTTATTGACTGTCAAGGAAACTGGGGAAATATACTTACAGGCGACGGAGCAGCTGCACCTCGTTATATCGAGGCCCGCCTATCGCATTTTGCCTTAGAGATACTGTTCAATCCCAAAATAACCGAGTGGAAACCCTCATATGACGGACGTAACAACGAACCTGTTACACTCCCTGTAAAATTCCCTCTCCTCTTGGCTCAAGGAGTTGAAGGTATTGCGGTAGGTTTATCATCAAAAATTCTGCCTCACAACTTTAACGAGTTGTTAGATGCATCGGTATCTTATCTCAAAGGCGAAGAGTTTGAACTTTATCCTGACTTCCAAACCGGTGGTTTTGTTGATGTATCGCGCTACAACGACGGAGAGCGAGGTGGAGCAATAAGGGTACGTGCAAAAATAGAGAAAATTGATAACAAAACTCTTGCCATTACTGAGATACCATTTGGCAAAACAACATCAACCCTTATAGAGTCAATACTTAAAGCACAAGAAAAAGGCAAAATCAAAATACGTAAAGTTGATGACAATACAGCTCAACGCGCTGAAATATTGGTTCACCTTCAACCCGGAACATCATCGGACAAAACAATAGATGCCCTATATGCCTTTACCGATTGTGAAGTAAGCATATCGCCTAACTGTTGCGTTATATGCGACCGCAAACCGCAATTCTTAACCGTGAGCGAGCTATTGCGCCGTAGTACGGACGGTACAGTTGAATTATTCAAAAAGGAACTTACCATTAAGCGAGGAGAGATATCGGAACGCCTACATTTTGCTTCACTTGAAAGAATATTCATAGAAGAGCGCATATATAAAGACAAAGGCTTTGAGCAAAGTGCAAATATGGACGCAGCCGTCAAACATATTGACGGACGCTTGGAACCTTTCAAAAAAGAATTCATACGCGAAATAACTCGCGATGACATATTAAAGCTTATGGAGATTAAAATGGGACGCATCTTGAAATTTAACTCCGACAAGGCTGACGAGCAGATAGCATCATACAAAGAGGCTATCGCAAAGATTGATTACAATTTGGCTCATATAATAGAATATACCATTGATTGGTTTATCCATTTAAAAGAGAAATACGGAGCCGATTATCCTCGTCGCACAGAGGTAAGAGGCTTTGACACAATTGTTGCCACAAAAGTTGTTGAGGCAAATGAAAAACTATATATAAACAGAGAAGAGGGCTTTATTGGAACATCGCTCAAAAAAGACGAATATGTATGTAACTGCTCTGATATTGACGATATTATCATCTTTTATAAAGACGGTAAATACAAAATTGTAAAGGTTGCTGACAAAATGTTTGTTGGCAAGAACATACTATACCTTAACGTATTCAAAAAGAACGATACAAGAACAATTTATAACGTAATATATCGTGACGGACGCGACGGATTGCAATATATAAAACGTTTTGCCGTAACAGGCGTATCGCGCGATAAAGAGTATGATCTGACACAAGGCAAACCGGGTTCTCGTATAATGTGGTTCTCGGCAAACTCAAACGGAGAGGCGGAGGTATTGAAAATAACATTCAAACCCAAACCACGCATGAAAGCCCTTTCAATGGAAAAGAGTTTTGGCGAAATAGCCATTAAAGGTCGTCAATCAATGGGTAACATAGTTACCAAAAACGAGATTCACCGAATAAGTCTCAAGGAGAAAGGAGAATCTACTCTTGGAGGGCTTAAAGTATGGTTTGACCGTGATGTATTGCGCTTAAATTATGATGGACGTGGTGAATATATAGGCGAATTCTTCGGACACGATTCAATTCTTGTAGTGCTTAAAAACGGCGATTTCTATACAACAAATTTTGACGTTACAAACCACTACGAAAACGACATACTTGTATTTGAGAAATACGAAGAGGGTAAGGTTTGGACTGCTGTCCTTAACGATGCCTCACAACAAGGGTATCCCTATATAAAACGTTTTCAAATGGAGAACTCTCGCAAAAAGCAAAACTTCTTAGGGGAAAATCCCGATTCATCACTAATTCTTCTAAGCGATGAACCTTATGCAAGGGTAGGAGTAACATTTGGTGGTGGCGATGCATTTAGAGAGCCTATGGAGATTGAAGCCGAAGAGTTTATAGGAGTAAAATCGTTTAAAGCCAAAGGTAAACGTATTACAACATTTGAGGTTGAAGACATCAAAGAACTTGACCCCATAAGAAAACCTGAACCTGAAAAAGAAGAGGAGATACAACAACCCGAAGAAGAACAAACAAAAGTTCCATTTGTTGAAATAGATGATAACGAAGAAGATGATTCTTCACGCGAAGAGCCTCAACCCGACGAAAACGGACAGATGAGATTATTTTAACAGATTGTCTGTATGACACTCCGAAAATTTATCATATTAACCCTTACGCTCTTACTCCCCTCATCTCTCAAAGCAGAGGAGAGTAAGGGCGTAAGGCCTGTAATGGCCTCATACTATCTCAAAACAGGAGGTGGTCAAATAATAGACACATACCTCTCAATAATCCCTTATAAAGGATTTGAAATAGGTGCAGGATTTGAGAATATAAGAACATCGCGTTTTAGAGAGCATAAATGGGCAACACGCCATCTGTTAGAAACAGAGTTTTTACGCGCTTTAAACTCTCGCAAAAACAGTCAAATGCTATCGTATATGTTCAATTACGAGTTTGATTACATGCGTCGCTATACTCTTCCTTGTGGATTACGATTGTTTGTAGGAGGGAACCTTGTTGCTGACGCAGGCACAACATATACAGGATTAGGCAATAACCCCGCTGCAGCAAAAGCAACCATAGACCTTGGTATAGCAGCAATGGCAATGTATCGTTTACAAATAAAAAACTACCCCATAACTATAAAAGATAACCTATCATTTCCGCTAATAGGCGCATTCATGTGTCCCCAATTCGGAGCATCATATTACGAAATGTTTTATCTCGGCAACAGAGAGGGGCTTATACATTTTGGATATCCCGGAAACAACCTATATATATCAAATATGCTAACTCTTGATTTGCCGGTTAAGCGACGTTCAATAAGGATAGGATATGAATGTAAGTTCCGGTCAATGCATCAAAATCACCTCGTATATAAAAACTTCGCGCACGAATTTATATTCGGAGTTGCAATAAATAAAGTTATAGTAGGAGCAAAAGAGAAGCAACTTAAACAAGAAATAATATCGCTATATTAATTATGCATCATCTCAAAAAAAATATCACATATATATGCATATCACTCCTAATATGTTTGCAGGGGTGTATAAGCAACGACGGATTTGACGATTCGGCAACAGGAAATTTTGATGCATTATGGAGCATAATAGATGAACGCTACTGCTTCTTTGAATACAAAAACATTGATTGGAATAATGTGTATTCAATATATCGTCCACTCGTAAACGATAACATGAACGACTACAACCTCTTTAAAGTAATGGCAGATATGTTAAGCGAGTTGAAAGACGGACATGTAAATTTGACCTCAAACTTTGATCAAGCCCGATATTGGAAATGGTACGAAGATTACCCCGATAACTTTAATGCCGATATAGTTGACAGATATTACCTTAAAGAACCTCATTATAAAATTGCAGGCGGTATGAAATATCGCATACTTGAAAATGAAAATATAGGATATATCTATTACGGAAGTTTCTCATCAACAATCAGCAATGCAAATATTGACCAGATTCTATATTACTTAAGAGATTGTAAAGGAATTATATTAGATATTCGCAACAATGGAGGAGGAGCCCTTGATAATGTTGAACGTATAGTTTCGCACTTTATAAGTAACGATATAGTATCGGGGTATATTCAACATAAGTTATCTCCTGCACATAACCATTTCTCCGACCCATACCCCGTAACAATAAAGGCAGTAGATAATAACTTTAAATATTTTGGTAAAATAGCCGTTCTTACAAATCGCAAATGCTATAGTGCAGCAAACGACTTTGTTTCAACAATGAAATTACTGCCTAACGTAAAAATCATAGGTGACAAAACAGGAGGAGGAAGCGGATTGCCTTTCTCATCAAAACTGCCAAACGGTTGGACGGTACGTTTCTCATCATCACCCGTATCAAACGCAAACAAAGAGAATATTGAGTTTGGCATTGACCCCGATATAAAGGTTGATCTTGAACCAATTACTGCTACAACAACTACAGATGCCATTATTGACAAAGCCATAGAATGGATAAATAATTAATAAAACATTATCATTTTTTTGACGAATATATTTGCAATTGAATATTTTTTACTATCTTTGCAGTCGGAAATCAGAATTACTGACCACCAACAATGCGGATGTGGCGTAACTGGTAGCCGCGCTAGACTTAGGATCTAGTGTCGAGAGACGTGTGGGTTCGAGTCCCGTCATCCGCACAAAAGAGCAACTGAAAAGTTGCTCTTTTTTTATGATATAAACTTACTTATCTTAAATCGCTTCGTTTCCTCTACAGTATTAAACAAAAAAACGGAGAAAGTTTTTCAACTCTCTCCGTAGTACCCAGAGCCGGGGTCGAACCGGCATGGAAGTGAATCCACTGGTGTTTGAGACCAGCGCGTCTACCGATTCCGCCATCTGGGCATTTGGTAAACCGATGCAAAGGTAATACTTTTTTGCAAATTAGCAAATAGTCGTAATAAAAATATTATAATTTTACCATAAGAGCTGAATGAATTCCATCTCTTGATTAACTTACATAATCTCTTTGAAAGATAAAAAGGCGGTGCGCCAATAATTGACACACCGCCATCAATATCTATTTATCAAATATTATTTACAATCGTAGCTGTTAATAACAATTGCTCTTGGAGATATTCCTTTTGCAGGTTTTCCGTCGTTAGTAGCTTTCTTCAAAATATTAGGACTTACTCCACAATCTTGAAGCACTTTAATAGCTGCATCGGCACGTTGGTTACGCAAACGGTCGTTGATAGCTTTTGAACCTGTTGTATTGTCGGCATAACCGCAAATCTCATATTGACAATTGGGTTTAGCTTTTATTTGCTCTGCAATGTCAGCCAATTTAGCTTTGTCAGAAGCTGATATCTTAGCTGAACCATTAGCGAACTCAACATATCCTAACATTGTACGAGGTTTCTCTTTGTATTCAATCTCTGTTTTTGTTAAAACAACAGTATCGCGAATAATAACAGGATTCTTTTTCAAATTCTCCAACTCTTCGCGAAGAGCTTTGTTATCTGCATCAACAGCAGCTTTGTCTGCCTCAAGTTTCTTGTATGCGGCATAACAAGCTTCGCTCTCTTCAGTATCTTTAATTATCCAAGGTTTATACTCGGTGTGTTTTGTCGATTTAAATTTACAAGTTACTCCTAAGCCTATTGAAGCAAAGAAATCTCCTGCTTTATATTGTGTTCCGTCCATTGAACATACCTGACCGTCAAAGTCATTTCCTACCCAACCTCCTTTTATGTCAATATTAATATCGCAAGCATCTGACACATTGAATTTGTTAATCAAACCGATATTAATTGTTGGAGCATAATAGACATGTTTCCCATATCCTTGAGTACCATTCCAATAATCGGGTTTAACTTTATTTCCGCTATTAGCCATAAAACCGGCTCCAACTTGGAAAATTAAGTCATATAGTCTGTCTTCTTTAATTTGCCCCATCATGTTAGTCATACTGAAGAATATATCAACATGCGGATTAAATGCAAACCATTTTTGTTTCATCACACCCTCTAAGCCATCGCGTGTTTGATCAGGTTCCCATACCAAACCTCTAACAAAATTTGCATCGTCGTAATATGCGGCACCCTTATATTGAGTGAAGTCTAACCCAAATTTGAAACCTACCCAAGGAGTAACCCATTTACCAGCTGTAATATATCCGCCGGGAGCAAAACGTTTTCCGAATTTAGCGATATTGTCTTGTTGCCCTACATACACATTGGCAGATACTCCTAAGTCTAAAAACCAATTGTTTTTAGCTCGCTCCACTACATAACTCTTCTTCTCATTAAAATTCTCTTGAGCTGCAACTGTCAAGGCAAATAAACCTAAAACAGCAAATAGTAAGACTTTTTTCATAGATAATTAAGTTTTTGAAACTAAGTTTCAGTGTTAATAATTATTTAATATTATTATTTAGTATTTTTATAATACAACCACAAATTTATTCTCTTTTTGTTATTTTCAAAAATTTTTTTAGAGATTTTTTTTATAGATTATTCTTACAACTTATTCTGTTAGAGGATATAAGTAGAAAAATCTACTGTTATATTTAATAAATCTCGGTTTATAAGCCCTACTATATTTTTTATTTACTACATTTGCGAATAACGGCGAAGATATTTTTGTCCGCTATAAAAATATTGAAGCTAAAACATACGCAATATGAACAAAAGACGCATTCCCGAATCGGAATTTATAATTAATGCCGACGGTACAGTATTTCACCTTCATCTGTTGCCAGAACAACTATCTGATAAAGTTGTAATGATGGGCGACCCTGCCCGTGTTGATATGGTAGCCGAGTTTTTTGACTCAATAGAGTGCAACGTAAGCAGTCGGGAGTTTCACACCATAACAGGCAGTTACAAAGGAAAGCGCATAACCGCTATGTCGCACGGTATAGGGGGCGACAACATTGATATTGTAATGAGCGAATTAGATGCTTTAGTTAATGTCGATTTTGCCACACGCACTGAAAAAGAGGATAAAACAAGCCTCACAATAGTACGCATTGGCACATCAGGGGGGCTGCAACCCGATATTGAATTAGGCACACATCTTATATCAGTACGCTCAATGGGGTTTGACGGAGTTTTGAACTTTTATGCCAACCGTAACCAAGTATGCGACCTTGACTTTGAAAACTCATTCTGTAAAGCGGTTAATTGGAATCCTCAGCATGCAGCCCCTTACGTTGTAAGTGCCGACAGAGAATTGGTTGCACGCCTTAACCAAAGCGATATGCAAGAGGGAGTAACCATATCGGCAAACGGATTTTACGGGCCTCAAGGTCGTTACCTCAGAATGCCACTTGCCGACTCCGATTTAAACTTTAAAATACAAAATTTCCGCTACGGCAACGAACGAATAACCAATTACGAAATGGAAGGCGCAGCCCTTGCAGGATTAGCTCGTCTTATGGGACATAAAGCCACTACCGTATGCAACATAATAGCCGGTCGTGCCACCCATTCGGCAAATACCAACTATAAAAACTCTATGCCTGCTCTGATTGAGAAGGTGTTGGAGAGAATATAATTATCTTTTTTGAGATATATAAAACAAAAGGTTCTTGTGTGAAATGCAAGAACCTTTTGTTTTAAATTTACCAAATAGTAACCAACTTTGGCGATACACCTCTGAAATTAGGCATTGAACGACCTATAGATGCCCCTATATAAGTAGGATCACAAACAACATATCTTTTTCCTCTAATGTTGAAGTAATCGCCCTTTACATCATCACTACCAAAGCAAACGGCAGTTGCAATATGATTAGGATAATTAAGCAATACAACATCTAAGCCTAACAACTCATGAACAAGAATAGAGTAAAGAATTGATCTGTCTTCGCAATCGCAGTAAGGATAATAGAAGGTTTCGTCGGCAAACAACGGACGCTCCTCGCCAAACTGTTCGGGATCTGTCTTATACTTGAATGCAGTTTGAACAAAGTTCAACAATATATTAGCTGCATCAGCCTTGCTCTTTCCTGCAATATGCTTTTTAAGCTGAGGATATAAAGCACTCTTAACATCAGCCGATAGCGAAGCCTTAGAATATACATTCCACTTACCGTTACGAGGATAATCTGCATAAAAATCAATAATATTTTTATTAAGTTTAAGAGCTGCAGTATACTTATCATCTTTTGATTTATAATAACGCATTACTCCCTGTTTCTTTGCCAATAGAGGCTCTTTTGTAACTCCCACGGCAAACCATTGCTCCTTAGGAAATTCATGGTCAAAAATAGCAAACGACGAAGCTGTAACCGATTTATCAAGTACATAATAATTAGCACCGTCGATAGTCAAATAAGAGTATCCGTAAATCTCGTCGCTGCTTGGCAACAAAAGCACCAATTTGCCACCGCCACGAGCAATACGCACCTTGTAACCCGACTGAGTAAGAATAAACATCTGCATAACACATGCCTCATCTGAATTGGCACTGCCAAAAAACTCGCTACTCATTATCTCCACGAAACGCAAATATGCCCAATCGCAAAGATTAAGTCTCTCTTTATACCTCAAACAATCGTCAACAACCGCAACATAGTCGTTACTCGATAATCTTCGCCAAGCATCTGCAACACTCTTTTCGTCAATTCCTGAAAGTGAAAATTTATGACTTGCCACCAATCCCACTTTACAAGGAGTCCCATAATACTCAAAGTCAAAACCTTTCACAACAGGAGTCAACTCTTGTGTAGGTTTAGGGGTTACAGCAGGTTTTGTATCTGGCGTCTGAGATTGAGGAGCTAATGTAGCTAACGGTGTATCACTCTTTTTATCCTCAGGTTTTGTAATGGGCTTTGGAATCTCTTTTTGAGGTTTAGTCTCAACAACGGGTTTAGTCTCCTCTTTTATAGGCTTAGGTTCAGCAATAGGTCTCTTCTCCTCCTCAGGTGTGGCAATTACCGGAGGTAATGGGGTCTCTGGAGCCTTCATTGCGGGTAGGGTAGTAAAATTAGTCCAAGCACACTCCATAAACTTTGCGAACTCAGCATTAATACTATCGCGAAAGTTATTAAACTCTTGTTCAGTCGCATTCTTAAAAGCATTAATCTCTGATTGAGCTTTTTTACGGAACTCTTCGATAGGATCCTGACTCAAATCAACATCTCTATTTTGAGAAGAGAGTACAGAACAAGAGAATACTAAACATAATAATACAGGCTTAACCTTGCTCATATTAATATTCTTATTATTAGGGAACTACTTTGAATTGTATTAGATTAGATAACCTATGCTATACCTATAAATTTTAGATTTTAATATTAAGGGGTGGCTTTTTAAAGCAACACCCCTCGTATTCTAAATTAGAAGTTATATCCAATATTTATCGAATAATTTCTATTCTTTAATGGTTTATCAAAATAATCAAAATATTCTTCGTTATTCATATTGATGAATCCCATCTCAATAGCTGCTCCAACATAAAACTTCTTTATGTCTATTCCCGCATCTATTCTCCAACCCATATCAAATCTTTTAAAACCATATGAACCTTTATCTTCTACATCTTTTTCTTTTCCAAAAACAGGAACCGCATATGCAAATTCTTCATCTAAATTATCGGAATATGAAGTATGTCCTTTACCTGCTATTCCTATTGCCAAGTATGGTCCTGTATTTACGACTAAACGTATATCTCTGTTGTTTTTAAAATCGTAACGGAAACCTGCCAATATAGGAATAGATAAATAACTCATTTTTATTCTATCTCTATACTTATACTCAGCTTCACCTACATAGCGGTATTCACCGTAGTATTCATCGTAGTAATCATCGTAATAAGGCATCCATTCATATTTACTTTCCTCTCCTTCTTCAGTAGCTTTCCAGCCCTTTAAAGAGTAATCCAAACCTGTTTGAATGGCTATAAATCTGTTAAATTGATAGTCAACTCTAAATCCGAAGTTAACTCCCATTCCAGGCTTTGTATTCCAATCATCGCCATACTCAAAATCAGCGATATTAGTTACATTTGAGATATTCATTCCCAAATGAACTCTCCAAGAGAGTTCTCTATAATCATTTTGCGCATACATTGCGGCAGTTACCATGAGCAATAACGCAATAATTTTAATCTTCTTCATAATACTTAATTAATAATTTAATTTCTCTTAATTTGAGCAGTTAATCTACAATTAATATATTGTTATAGGACATTTTTTTACAAACATCTCCTTATCATGGATTCTGTTTTTGGTAATCCATTTATTAAACTCATTAAATGTAAGTTCTCGAGGTAAGTTCTCATCTAACTGCTCATCAGTTGCTTTATAAAATTTATTTGGAGAAAATATAACATATATATCGTCATGTTCTCTGCTTCCATTTGATGTCAAAGTATATTCGTCAACTATATCTTTTAGTGAAGATTCAGCCTTCTTCTCCGAAAATAAAACGTACTCTTTATTATTATCTATACTAAAGAAACCATTTTTATCACGCATATATGGCAACAAGCAAAACGCCTCTTCATTCTCCACTACCATATAAACAGTTAAATATCCTTTTGTGGGTGATTTAACATAAAGATACAAATCATCTCCACTATGAAACTCACTGCTTTCAAAATGTTTATCAGTTCCGTTTCTTAATATTTTAATATCTATATTGTAATAAGCCTCTTCAACCTCTCTTACTTTACCAAAAACCTTAACATAAATAATAAGCGATCCATCAATATAATCTATCTTAAAAACAGGAGGTTCAATATCTTCAACCCATTCTCCCTTTACATCACTTTCACTTGCCGATGAGAAATGAACATCAGAAGAACCATTTTTATTTTCAACCAAAGTGGCATTATGTTGAGAGATAGTCGTTCCAAAAGTCTCCTCTATAGTTTTAATTTTTGCTCGAGACAATGCCATATCTTTAGCCTCATCTAAAGTAAGATTTGATGGAGCATAATATGTGTATTCTCCGCTCACTGTTTTATCTCCTTTCGCTAACACAATTAGTGGAGAACACACAATAAGATATACAGACAATATATATCTATACATACATTAATTTTATTAGAATCCTAATATTTTATCAAGTTGCTCTCCCAACTTTTCTCCTTTTTTCTCCATCTCATCTCTTATGGCACTTTTGGCAGCTTCCATTGCCATTGTTGAATTATAGGCAATTACAACTCTAACCTCTTTTACTTTGCCTCTAAGGACTCTATAACATTCAACTACAGGTATTACTCTGCCTAATTTCTGAGAAATTAAATTTTTGCTTTTTGAGACTGTTTCAGTTATTGAAGCTGCCTGCTCGTTTGGCAATTGACTATTTGCCATTGATGTTTCAACTAATGTATTCACATTAGTCTCTATTTGACCGGCAAGATTTTGTTTTGCCAACTCTAATGCCTGCATTTTTGCAGCATCATAATTCTCTCCAACCGATGTAGCATCTCCTACCATGAATTTAGGATATCCATATTCATCAATCTCATACTGCATCATATAAAGTTTATCGTATTGCTTCTCTAATGGAAGATGACCGGGAGATACTGTCCAGCCGGCTTTAGCATCTTTCTTTGCTTGATTACGAGCTTCTTTTGTTGCTTTTTGAGTCAATTGTGCTCTTGACATTTTATTAATCTCTTTACGCTCTTGCATTAACTCTTTTTGTGTTTGTGCAATAATTGTTCCTGTGCTGAATGTAAAAAATGCTACAGCCAATAAAATAATCTTTTTCATATCTATCTGATTTTAATTAAAAATTTTGCTATTAATTCCTCGGCTTTAAGTGTAATAACTATATAATAATTAATTGAAGTGTAAAGCCTCGCACTATTATAGTACTACACTATCTAACCTTGTTTTTATTATCTTTTAATATTGTTGAAATTTATTCCTAACTTAACGTAAACGCTATGGCATAGTTCAGATACTTTATAATTAGAGTGTTCATAGTGTCCATATTCGTAGTCCCAACGATAATTATATCCGTCTATTACCCAATAAGATGTAGAGACATGTTTGTTATGTCCGGTTAATTCATAGCCAATCTCAAAATTAAATCTGTTTGCATTAAAACCAAGACCGGTATTGAAATATGCACCACGATAATCATCTGAATCAACTGACATATAGTAACCGGCATCTACTCCAATATATGGATTAAATTTCTCATTTACGGGCCAATATGCTCTCAAGTCAACAAATATAGGAAGAGCAAATTCTTCGCATTCTTCTAAATTAAATTCAAAGCCAACACCAACTCCGGAATACAAATATTTGTTTAATCTGACGCCATGAGTTGTTTCAAATTTATATCTATGAATTTCAGCTGTTGGAGAGTATGAATAACCTGTATTAAATTCTCCCTGATAGTTAGCACATATCCATCTGCCACAATCATCGCGGTATAAAGGTTTCTTCTCTCCTCTTCTTTCTTTTAGTTTAGAAGAGTTGAAATTAAGACCTAACTTTGTATAAAAACTACTTCTGGGATAAGCACTACTTAGGTCTTCTTCCCCATTCTCGTATTTTACATAATCTCCTATTCCACCACTTCTCTCATATCCTGCTTCAAACGTTAATCTTCTCCAGTTAAATCCAGCACCAGCTGTGAAATATAATCCTCTGTAAAAATCCTCATCAAGTGATAAATAGTAGCCTAAATCAATACCTACGTATGGTTGGAATTTATCAGATACCGGCCAATAAGCTCTTAAATCTGCAGAAAAAGATAGAGCCATTTTGTCTAAGAAATCATAATCAGAATAACCTCTGTGATAGAAATAATCATAATTGTAATCGCCGTTGCGGTCAGTTCTTTGCGGATTATTTTCTCCGACAAAAGAATGAACTCCAAAGCCCAAACCGGCAAAGAAGTATTTATTTATTCTTGCTCCCTGAACAGTTTCAAAACTTATCTTGTGGTCTTTAAATAATGGTCCGTATGAATATCCGAAGTTTAATTCTCCTTGATAATACGCAGAGTTACTTCCTCCATCTCCAAATTGCAGAATGATATCTTCTGATGATTTTACTCGGGCCTTCTTTTTACCCATTCCCACGTACTCTACATAGACGTTCTTTGCCGGATTTTTTGTTTCCAACCTAAAAGATCCATCAAAATCACTTACTGCAGTTTCTCCTTCGTCAGAGTACACTTTTGCTCCAAGGACTGGATTACCGTCCTTGTCTACGACCTTACCTTGCACGTAGTTTTGTGCTTGAATCGTAAAAATACAACTTATGGCAAATATCATTGCCGTCAATAAATGTTTCATATAAAAATATATTTAGTGTTAATACTATCTTTTTATCTCAATTTTTTCCCATATATCATGCATTGATAGCGATGGGGTAATTGTTGGAGTTTGTGATTTTCTGTTAATCACAACCGATTGCTGTTTTACATTCTGTATAACATAATCACTTAGTTCTTTAAGTGATACATTTCCTTTAGTTGACTGTAATTTCTTCAGAATATAGTAAGTGAATAATCCATGTTGCTTCTCTTCATAGGGAAATGCCGTTTCATCATTTGATGCTGCTGAAAATATCACCATATTTCCTTTAGCCTCCTCTTTCTTTGCCTTTAAAGCAACACCACGAGCCGATGCTAACATCTCTCCTCCTCTTTGCGCTCCACTAAAACATGCATCAAGAAATACCAATACCGACTTCGCATTTAATCCTCCTAATTCATTATATAATTTATTTAATGAGTAACATGCTTCGGTATGTTTTCCGTCACCATCTATAGGCATTAGATATGCATCTTTTGTTGCTTCATTGGGTATTCCATGACCTGCGTAATAGAATATTACATTTATATCACCTGTATATGCATCTGAAATGCTTTTGATGTCATTGACAGCACTTAACATAGAACCATATGAGGCATCGGTATATAATCGAATATTTGTCTCAGGCAAACCTAAAGTAAGATTACAATATTTTGCAAATACTTTTCCGTCATTTAGAGCATTGGGCACTTTAGCAACCATTCCATAATTCTCATTTGCTATTATCACAGCAAAAGTTTTATTATCAACCCCTTTTGTTTTGGGAATATCAACGTCGACATCAGAAGCTCCATAATTTACTTTTGTTTTTGATATAGATGAATGGTGTGCAACATTATGATTTGAATTTGCCAATTTATCATAATTAATATCCTCAAATGCCATATTGATATTTGTTTCGGTATAATTGAAACTCTTGTTGCTTTCATATTTATACTCTTTGCCCATTGGAGAGACAAAAGTTAATTCAGAAATTCTTATATTATCATTATCAATGTGAAATTTAGGATTTCTTATTTGAACACCCTCCCAGCTACTACCAAACATTTTTGCTTCACCGTTTGCTCTGGGAACCGGAATAATAACTTCTCCATATTCACAAACAGCAAGAAAAACCTCATTCTCTGCATCATATGGCTTTAATTCAAAATCATCTATATCAACACGAGTTCGTCTGTTATCAAGAAACGATTTTTCAGCTTCAGCCATTAATTCTTTTACTTTTGAATTACGGGTTTCATTTGTTACCCTTTTCTTATACTCGTCAATTGTTTCATAGGGATCTTTTTCCTGCCATGATATTATTCGAGACTCTATATATTTTTTTGCATAATCAGAAAATAGTTCTTCATTCACTGATGAAGTGTTTGAAGCATACGAAGGAGTACTATTTTCAAATTGAGATTGAGATTTGGATTTAGAAGGTTGGTCTAAACTCATTATAGGAGGCAAATCACTTTTTGATTGAATTTCTCCTCCTAAAGAAGCTATCATACTATTAGTTTGATTAAAACGAGCATCATCTCCCTCACATTTATATATTGAGGCTAATGCCTGCAAAAATTGTACAGAAGTTGGCTCGGCAACAATTATATTGTTAATCAATGGTTTTGCCTTTGTTAAATAAGTTTCAGAATGCATTTTGTAATTATATGCCAAATCTTTGCTTGCAGCATTCTGACTTTGGTTATAATACAATATTCCTATATTAAAATAGTTTAATGACAAATGTTTTGCTACATTCAAACTATTTGGCATCATACTTCTTAATTTTTCGTATACCCTAATAGCTTCATTATAATTACTGCTTTTTTCGTATATCTTACCTTGTATATTAAGCAGTACTTGATTATTGGGTTCAATAGCGAGTGCTTTTGTTACATAACCTTGTAAATATGTATCATCACCCGAGTCGATACATGCATTTATAGCCATTGAAAGGATATTAAAATCATTAGGATATTGAGTCAATGCCTCATTTGAAACTTTTTGTGCAGCATCAAACTCTTTTAGTAAAGTATGAGCTTTTATCATAAAGGCATATACTCTCCTTTTATTCTCAGTATCCCCGGTATTAATATACTCCTTAAAATATCTGATGGCACTTCTATAATCATTTGAATTATAACAACCCGAAGCCGCAAAATAGACTAACGTCGGATAATAAGAGTCAGTTATATATCCATCTGATTTAGATATATCCATTGAAGGAATATCAATATAAGCCTTGGCAAAAAACAGAGCTCTATTTTGTTGTCTCTTTTTTGAATAATAGACAGCTCCACTTTTCATAAAAGGCCACATTGTTTTAAATGCACTTCTTATTTCATCAATATTGTAATTTGCACCGGCATTAATTACAGAGCAATATCGGCTATAGGCATTTTGCAAATTATAGTACATATCCTCGCTATTAGTACCGCTTTTAGTTTGCATTAAGAATGCTCTGTAATACGCAGACGCTTCTTCTAAAGGGGTATTTTGGGCATAAACATTACCCAAAATACCTAAGAAAACTATTATAATACTTAAAATCTTTAAATGCCTCATACTAATAATATTTAGAATGCATCTACAAACTCAAAATTCACCGAAATTCTTCGATATTCTCCTCCAACTTTGTCTGATACCTCTATCTTATATTCAAAAGATGTTTGCATATCCGAAATTCCTTCAATATTTTTCTCAATAGAATCTTTAATGCTTACTGCTCTTGCAAAAGCTAATTGTTCATTTGTTGTGATACCTTCAGCCTTTGTTAAATTTATTGCAAATAACTCCTCTCCCCAAACAGGTTCATTTTTAAAGTCACCGTAGCAACCATCATATAGAATTTTACCATTGATGGGTAATTTATCGGCCATACCTGTAATTGTTATAATAAGTTTTTTCCCGGGGACCAAATATTGTTTAAACTCATTTTCAAAAGCTTTGTCAATAATTGATAACATAGCTGTCGCTGCTCCGGAATTCTCAACCTTAAATTTACCGGGAGTAAAGTCCTCTTTTGCTGAGTATTCTTTCTCTACTGTGTAAGAAACACCTACATTATAATTAATAATTTTATCTCCATTTGCATTAACAGAGGGGTTAATAGAGGTTTTTACATCAACATTTGTATGATTTGTAATGGTATTTTGTTTTATAGCATTATCAACAACTTCATCACGCAAGTCCTTTAATTTTACTTCGTCCATATTTGAGAGTTGTGCAACCTCTAAAGGCACAAAAGAATCCTCAAGTTGTAAAAAGTCAAGATTTCGTCTCTCTCTATTATCAAAAGTATATGTCTCTCCTGTAGCTTTATTATATACATCAACATATACCAACTCAAAATTATCATCAGCAGTAATTCCGTATTGAGCATTTCGGAACTCAAGATTATTAACATCTTGGAAACTTCCAATTTGATCCATAGGAACATCAAGATATATTGAAGGCATTGTATTGAAATCAATTGCAAGAGTATTCTCTTGAGTATTAAAGCTACCTAATGTTATTTCAGAATTTGCTAATAGATCATCTGCCAAACGAGTTGAAATCTCTTGCTCAAATAATTTTATTTGTTCCATTCTGTTTTCATCACTCATACGTAATTGATAGTCTTCCAAGCTTTCTCCTTCCATTTGTTTCATCCAAACATCCATTTTACTATTCAATTCATCAGTCAACAATTGATTGTAATATGGATTTATATCTGCCAAATAATAGAATTCCAAAGTGTTGTTTGTATTATAGAACAAGAATGTCTCTCCCTTCTTATTCAAAACAAATTGGACGTTACCAATGCCATTTCCCTCAGGAATTATATATTGTTTGTCATTTTTTTGAAATTTATTTAAAAGCGTAATCTTATTATCTCCGCTTACAACAGCAATATATTTTCCTGTATTGTTAACATCACAAGATGTTGCAGTTCCTAATGAAGTGAAATTATGTGTTTGATTAAACGATTTTGTATCATATACTGTTACTTCACCATTTGATGTGGCTACAATAAGAGAAGCATCTCCTTTTGAGAAAGCGAAAGAATTAACTTGAGATGAAGTAACTATCTCCTTTCTTAACTCTTTATTTTCAAGATTCCATATTTGCAATTTATTCCCCGAAGCAACTCCCATATAAAAATTATTGGCACTTATAGCTATTTTTGAAGGGAATATAGAAGCTGTGATTTTTCCTGTCTCAATATATGTTCTTGTATCATAAAAATGTATTGTATTTACATTATCTGCGATAGCTAATGTTTTTGAATCAGGTGAGTATGTAATTGCTACAGGAGGCAACAACATTTTAAATTTATATAATATGGCATTTGGTTTCCATAAATCATAAATAGTAACATTGCTACCTTTTTTTGTTGAACTTAAAACGGCATATGAAGAACCATTAGGATTTAATTTGAAAGATTGAATGGCTGAAGAACCATTCATAATTTTATATCCTCTAAAATTATTGATTTGATATCCTGCATTATAATATGCGGCAAAACCATAATTATCAATCCCTAAGGGTTTTTCTTTTAATTTAGATACTAAATTACTTTGAGAAGATTGTGCTTTTAAATCTCCAAATACTGTAAATGATGCAAAAGCAATAAGGAATAGTAACAAGGCTCTTGAAATAGAACCTTTTTTGACAATAGTTTTCATTATAAATATCCTATTTTGAGTTAAACATTAATATTCTTTATCGTTACCGTTCAACTCACCTATACGGTATATTTATAATTTCGCAAAAAAAAGACGTGGGAGTTGTACTTCTGCTCATCCCTCGTTCAGGCCTTCGCATTGCCTCCCAACAGGATAAGCAATGTAGCCAGCCCACGCCGAATGATTATACAACCTCACGTTAAACGTTATTGTTCAGATAAAACGTATGTATATAACCACATACATGGACGTCAACATTGCCGTATCTTCAGTTGGTTTTCAAAGTTGCGAAGTTTGAACGATGAAGATAAACGTCAAGTAACGTCTGTTAACAAAATACCCGGCTAAGCCCACCCTTGGGCTGGCTAGGTAATGCAAAAGTATATAAAATTTTCAATACCTTTTATATATTTCTGATAAAATTTCTAAATTTTAACTTTTAGAATTGATTCTATTGCTTGTTATCTATGGGAAGAACCTAACACGAATATTAAGATAATAAAAAAACAGGTCAATCCTTAAAAGGATCAACCTGTTTACTCTTTTTACTCGTTACTCGTACGGAGACTATTTTACCTCAATCTCCTCTTTGAGGTCAATTTCGTTACGTTTGCCGTCAAAAATTTTGTAATCGAGCAGCGCGAGCGATTGATTCGGTATAATTTTAAGCAAAAGTGAGTACTTTAGTCTCCACTTCAGCTTTTGCGAGAATATGCCGCTGTTTATATATGCGGCTACGTAAGGATGCAGATGAACAGAGATCCTTCTCAGTTTCATTTTCTTAACCAAGTAGGCAATTTTCTCTTCCATTGCATCAACAAAGAGAATTGAAGAACTTATCTTTCCCTTCCCGTTACAGGTGGGACATTTTTCTGTTACGGCAATATCAAGTACGGGACGCACTCGGTGACGGGTTATTTGCATTAACCCAAACTTTGACAATGGGAGAATATTATGCTTGGCTCTGTCGTCGGCCATTAACTGACGCATCTTTTCATATAGCATTTGACGATTATCGGCATTATCCATATCAATAAAGTCAACCACTATTATACCTCCCATATCGCGTAACCTTAACTGATGAGCTATCTCTTCGGCTGCTGCAAGGTTTGTCTCTACTGCATTCCCCTCTTGATCGGTTATTCCTTTTGACCTATTACCACTGTTAACATCTATAACGTGTAAAGCCTCAGTGTGGTCAATTATAAGGTATGCTCCGTTTTTTATAGCTATGGTACGCCCAAATGAAGATTTAATCTGCTTTGTTATGGCAAAGTTGTCAAATATGGGTAACTCTCCGGTGTAAAGCTTAATTATATCTCTCTTTTCGGGTGCAATTAAACGAACATAGTTATCAATTTCAGCAAAGGTCTCTTTATCGTTAACATAAATGTTTTCAAACGACGGATTAAACAAGTCGCGCAAAACAGCTACGGTACGAGACGTTTCGGCATTTACCAACGATGGTATCTTAGCTTTTTGTACACGTAACATTGCCTCGTCCCAGCACTTAACAAGTGTTTTCAACTCGTTATCCAACTCAGCCACCTTTTTACCTTCAGCTACCGTCCGTATTATAACTCCAAAATTTTGGGGCTTAATACTCTGTACAAGCTGCTTAAGGCGTGTTCGCTCTGTGTTGGACTTGATTTTTTGCGACAACGATATTTTATCGCTGAACGGAACCAATACTAAATAACGCCCTGCAATGGTAACTTCGGCTGTTAAACGAGGACCTTTTGTTGATATAGGTTCTTTAGTAATCTGAACAAGTATCTCATCGCCAATCTGCAACTCATTCTCAATAGAACCCTCTTTGGGAATGTCGGGCTGCATCTTGAATTTTGATAGTGGTTCAGGTTGTTTCTTACGGTCAGAAGTTATCTGTTTCAAATATTTTTTGAAACTTGCATACTGAGTCCCTAAATCAAGATAATGAAGAAATGCTTCCTTACTGTATCCTACATCTATAAACGCTGCATTTAAACCCGGCATTGTCTTTTTGACGCGAGCAAGATATATATCGCCTACCGAAAACGATACTCCTCGAGGCTCCTTCTGCAACTCAACTAAACGTTTGTCTTCCATGAGCGCAATGGAAATCTCTTTTTGCTGCACATCAACTACTAATTCTGTTGTTGCCACGTCTTAAAATTTTTCGTTTATAGGTTTATAATCTCAATTTGCATACGGCTAACGGTATCCACCGATACCATTATTTAACGCCATATGTCTATAGCAAAAAAATCAAAGAACAATATCGTTTGCAGATTAAGTCCTTTGATTTTTTCTTCACTTTCAGAAATTGCTGTTACAGCATTCTAATCTGCCTGATTGTTAAAGAGCAAAAGCTTTTCAAAAATCAGTGATTATTATTTCTTCTTGTGTCTGTTCTTACGTAATCTTTTTTTACGTTTGTGTGTAGCCATTTTATGGCCTTTTCTTTTTTTACCGCTTGGCATTTTGTTATAAATTTAAAGTGTTTTTATTTTACTTTATTTACGAAAGATTGTGCAGGCTTAAACGCTGGAATGTTATGCTCAGGAATAATGATTGTTGTATTCTTTGAGATGTTACGTGCTGTTTTTTTAGCTCTTTTCTTAACGATAAAGCTACCAAAACCTCTTAAATAAACATTCTCCCCATTCTCCAACGAATCTTTAACCGATGCCATAAATTTCTCAACAGTGGTCAACACAATCGCTTTCTCAATACCGGTTGATTTTGAAATCTCCGATACAATCTCTGCCTTAGTCATCTTCTTTAATTTTTATTTTGTTATTACTTATTTCTTCAATCTGGGGCAACGCCCCCTATTTTGGGTTGCAAATGTAGACAATTTTATTTATTCGGCAAAAAAAAATCGTGAAAATAAACCATTTATAATCAAAACACGACGCATTTTTACATACTTCAACCACTTTTACTACAGATTTTTAAACTTTTTTAAATCTCTTGCCGTTCCACATATACTCTAAAGGTTTTGTCAATAAATTTTGCTCAATTAATTTACGAATGTCAAAATCAAATGCGGCATACCATACAGAATCTGCTTCAAACAACAAGGTTCCATCATTAGATACTGAAACTTTCAAAAACACCGGAACCTCGTTTGTTTTAAAATATATCTTTAAATCCTTTGGCATGCTAATAAGAAAATCGCCCTTACAAGGTAACTCAATAATAGCCTCGCAACTTAACAGCTCCATATCGGAATTATAAAACGTAATACGACTATCTGCAATTGGTGTATAAATTGTCTTAATAACAGCATAGATAGGAGTGCCTTTCTTTTTTTTGTACTCAAAAACAGAAAGAATGCTCTTCCCATCGCTCAACACCACATCAATACGCGCCGAGTCGCAATACGAAACCCACGACTTACCCTTTAAAATATTTTCTGTTTTACGCCCTTTGCCATCAGTGTAACAGTCAAGCATTTCAGACTTAAGCGAATAATTCAAATAAGGAATAACCTCATCGGGCATCTTAACAAAAAAATCGCGAATACCCTCAACCCTCTCGGCAAAAATCGAAGAGGCAAAGCAGGTAAATAATGCAATAAAAAAAATACGCCTTATAAAGTACATAATATCAGACAAATAAAAAGTAGTTAAAAACCGATGCGAAGATACACAAATAAAAATACCCCCACAACAACAAAGCCTCCAATAAAAACAAAAAATATATAAGCAAATAAAATAAAAAACCTTAATTTCGCACCACATAACAGAGAGGAAACATATGTGGCTTATACTCGCATTCATATCCGCATCGCTATTAGGCATATACGACATATTCAAAAAAACGGCACTAAAAAACAATGCCGTCATTCCTGTATTGTTCCTAAACACAATGTTTTGCAGTGTGTTGTTCGTGCCACTGATAATAGCATCGCGCGTAGCTCCCGAAACACTGCAACATACCATATTCTACGTACCGCAAGCACCCTTTGAACAACACCTATACGTAATGCTCAAAGCCGTTATAGTACTCACCTCGTGGATACTCGCCTACTTTGCCATAAAACACCTGCCCATAACAATAGCATCGCCCATAAAAGCATCGCAACCCGTACTAACCCTGTTAGGCGCAATGCTCATATTTGGCGAACAACTAAACACTTATCAATGGATAGGAGTAATACTTGCAATAACCTCATTTTTAATGCTTTCTTGGAGCGGTAAAAGCGAAGGTATAAACTTTAAGCACAACAAATGGATACTCTTTATAGTATTAGCCACCATAGCCGGAGCCGCCAGCGGACTTTACGACAAATACCTGATGAGCCATGGCTTTGACCGAATGACAGTACAGGTATGGTACACCTATTACCAAATGGCACTAATGGCAATAGTCGTGATATTCCTATGGTACCCAACGCGTAAAAGCACCACCCCTTTCCGTTGGACACCTGCCATACTTTGCGTATCGCTCTTTCTTGTGGCTGCTGACTTCATATACTTCTATGCCCTCTCATATCCCGACTCAATGATATCCGTAGTATCAATGAGCCGACGTAGCGGAGTGGTAGTAGCCTTTATAGGCGGAGCACTATTTTTCAAAGAGAAAAACATACGCAAAAAGAGCCTTGATTTAGCATTAGTACTCCTTGGAATGTACTTTTTATATTTAGGAAGTAAATAAGATATATTATTGAATTTCATGCATTTATGATAATAAAACTAAAATAAGAACAAAAAAACGGTTCAAAAATTAGGTCATATAAAAAAAATAGCATATCTTTGCACCGCAAAACAGCAAGGTGCCATAGCTCAGTTGGTAGAGCAAAGGACTGAAAATCCTTGTGTCCCCGGTTCGATTCCTGGTGGCACCACAGCAAAGAAAAGTAAAACAACGTAAAATCCTGATTTTCAACGAAAATCGGGATTTTTTATTTTCCCCCAAAACGCAAAAAAGTGCGGTTCACGACCGCCTTTGGTGGAGCAAGAGGTGGAGCAAAAGGGTGTTCCAAACATCTCCACCTCGAAAGAGTGTTTTTCGCTGATTCACAACATTTTGCATAGCGTCAAAACGGGCTCGGATTCTTACTTTTGCCAAATAAAAGTTTAACTTAAAAGTAGGAGAAAATGAGACGAGATTCATTTAATGTGCTTTTCTTTATCAAGAAAACCAAGCTGCTGAAGAACGGTGTGGCTTCAGTATGTATGCGCATCACAGTCAATGGCGCAAGAGTTGAGACAAACATCCGTAAAAGTATTGAGCCTGTATCGTGGAACCAGGCTAAGGAGTGTGCAAGGGGCAAAAGCCGTAAATCAACCGAGCTTAACAACTACATCGAGGAGAGCCGAATCAAACTCCACCGAATTTACACGCAACTCGAAGAGAATGGGGGACTTATCACTGCCCGAATATTGCAGGAAAAGTTCTTCGGCGTGGACAAAAAGGTGGAGCAAGTACGCACCATCATCGGTACTATGCGTGAACACAACGAGCAATGCCGAGCATTGGTGGGTAAAGATTTTGCCCTAATCACCGTAAG
>JAZNCN010000012.1:0-100765 GCA_045587545.1 Candidatus Caccoplasma sp. | reverse complement strand
CCTATTTGCTTCGCTAATACCTTAAAATGCGTTGATTTTTGTTGAACAATGTGCAGTTTTTTATATTTGGATTATACTTTTTTATTTACAAAAGTCGGAGGCCAAGCGGTCTTAGGAAGACAAAATTTGTATTCACCTCCTTGGCTCACAGAACGACATGGCTACGATCCGACTTCCTATTTGCTTCGCTAATACCTTAAAATGCGTTGATTTTTGTTGAACAATGTGCAGTTTTTTATATTTGGATTATACTTTTTTATTTACAACTTTATTTACTTTGCTTTTGTTTTTAAATTGATTTCACTATCTTTGTTATGTTTAAAACATAATTGATATTGTATTTATTATGGAAGTAAAAAAATATATTGAGGAGAACGAGGAGAGATTCTTGGAAGAACTCTTTTCGTTAATTAGAATTCCAAGCATCAGTGCCAAATCGGAACATAAAGCGGATTTGATTACTTGTGCCGAAAGATGGAAAACTTTACTTCTTGAAGCCGGAGCAGACAAAGCTGAAATTATGCCATCGGCTGGTAACCCACTTGTTTATGCCGAAAAGTTCGTTGATGCTAATGCTAAAACTATCCTTATATACTCACACTACGACGTTATGCCCGCAGAGCCATTAGAACTCTGGAATAGTAATCCTTTTGAACCCATCGTAAAAGATGGCAGAATTTGGGCAAGAGGTGCCGACGACGATAAGGGTCAGGCAATGATTCAGGTTAAGGCTTTTGAGTACGTAGTAAAGAATAATCTGCTAAAAAATAATATTAAATTTATTTTTGAGGGAGAAGAGGAGATTGGCTCCCCAAGCCTTAACGCATTCTTAAAAGAGCATAAGGACCTTTTGAAAGCCGATGTAATATTGGTTTCGGATACCAGCATGTTAAGTGCAGAATTACCCTCGTTGACAACAGGACTACGTGGTTTAGCTTATTGGCAAGTTGAAGTTACAGGACCTAACCGCGATTTGCACTCAGGACACTTTGGTGGAGCTGTAGCAAATCCCATTAATGTTTTGTGCGAAATGATTGCTAAAATGACCGACGAGGACGGAAGAATTACTATTCCCGGTTTTTACGACGATGTGGAGGAATTATCAAAAGAGGAACGCGACATGATAGCATCTATTCCTTTTGATGAGGAGAGTTACAAAAAAGCTATTGGAGTTAAGGCTCTTCGTGGAGAGAAGGGTTATGCTACTCTTGAGCGTAATAGCTGTCGTCCATCGTTTGACGTGTGCGGTATTTGGGGAGGTTATACTCAAGAGGGAAGTAAAACCGTACTCCCCTCAA
Source organism: Candidatus Caccoplasma sp. (assembly GCA_045587545.1). Lineage (GTDB taxonomy): Bacteria > Bacteroidota > Bacteroidia > Bacteroidales > G3-4614 > Caccoplasma_A. Next base: position 99,467 of record JAZNCN010000012.1, on the reverse strand, counting down.
AAGCATATGCTAAAGTCTCATGCAGATTAGTCGCACACCAAGAGCATAATAAAATTTCAAAAATGTTTGAAGAGTATTTTACTTCTATAGCTCCGGACTGTGTTGAGGTCAAGGTTACACCTTCGCATGGCGGTGAGGGTTACGTTTGCCCCATAACTCTTCCTGCATACAAGGCTGCTGAGATAGGATTTGAGAAGGCTTTTGGAAAGAAACCTCTTGCTGTTCGCCGAGGAGGTAGTATTCCTATCATAAGCGACTTTGAGAAAATCTTAGGTATAAAAACCGTTCTTATGGGATTTGGCTTGGAGAGTGATGCCATTCACTCGCCTAACGAAAACTTCCGTTTGGATATTTTTAGAAAAGGTATTGAAGCAGTTATTGAGTTTTACAAAAATTTCTGCTAAAATATATCAACATCATATTAATACAAAAGGCAGTCGCTTCACAGCGGCTGCCTTTTCATTGTTTAACCTTAAATCTAATACTATGAAAAACGATACAAATATATATCGTTGTTTTATATTTTTATTCACAATATAGTTAATAATTGTTAATTATATAACTTTTTATTGCTATTCTTTAGTTTTTAAGAAATAATTATGGCATATTTTAAGTATTAATAGTGTTAAAATTATAATTTATATCTACACTTATAACTTATAAGTCAAAAAAATAATGGCTACAAATTTATAGCCATTACTAAATTCATACAATTATATATCTTAATTTTGCATTTTAATATACTAACTCTATATTATCAATCCAAAACACACTTCCAACAGTTCCTACATATGGGCCCAAATCACTTGATGATATTTTTAATATCATATGTGTTGGCTCTTCTCCTGCTTCAGCCCAACCAACTTCTTGGACAGGAACCATCTTTCCCTTACTATTTGTTGTATAATATGGATTAGGCGATGATGAATTAATTAAACCCATATAACTTTTATAGAATGGTTCTTTGGTAATATTTCCATAATGTATAGGCACTTGATAATCATTCTGCCACACTAAAACATCTTTTCCAAATTTCTCCATTGCCGTACCTACACGTTTAGCATAAACATTACCATCTTCATCTTCCCAACGATGAATCAGCAACAGCATAGCTTCAGCACTATCGGTTCCTTCAAGTTTTGAAATTTTTGGACTTCCTGTCGCCCTAAAAACTTGATGTTCTCTCTTTGTCTTATAATCAAACTGCAATGCCACCGGACGTTTTGTAAAAGGGATACCTTGATCTAACTTAGACATAGGATCTTTAGCGGATTTTACAGGTTCTTCCATTCCTCCTAAATATATTGAACCTGATGCAACAACAACAATATTAACTATTCCTATTGCTTTACAACGCTCTTCTACAACCTCTAATCGAGCACAATAGCCATTGCCTCTCTTTTCGGGAGTTACAGAACAACTTGTTTTAACAATTCCGGCAGGAGATGCCAATACATTTGATGATGCCCAAGGCGATATATTATTTCTGCGATAAGGTATTGCTCCTCTCTTTTCTGCAGTTGGTGCTAAATCATACAACTTTTTTGTATCACCTCCTAATAAAAACGACTCCTTTATTATACGTGTCTGCCACTGTTCCATATCTCCAAAGGGAATTTTTTCAACACGCTGAGAATTTATATTAGAAGAGATAGATAAAAACGATATTATCAATGGCAATATGTAAAAGATTTTATTCATGTCTTTTCAATCATTATGTTTTTTATAATAGCACTACAAAAATATAACTATTATCTTTTATATACAAATATGAAAAATATTAGAAATGTTCTGTTTGTCTTAAATTTAATATCATTTTACTTAGACAAACATTAATAAAAGTATTTAGCTATTGCGAAAGTTCCATATTTTGGCTAATTTTGTAAAACATTAATCATATGGAAGATTATACATTAATTCTCCATTACAATAAACATAAAAAAGATGAAAGCATACGTATTTCCCGGGCAAGGTTCTCAATTTCCCGGAATGGGGAAAGACCTTTACAAAAGTAATAGCGAGGCTAAAACCATGTTTGACAAAGCTAATGAAATATTAGGTTTCAATATTACAGAGATAATGTTTAACGGTACAGACGAAGACCTTAAACAGACAAAAGTTACTCAACCAGCTGTATTTTTATACTCCGTTGCACTTGCAAAAAGTTTAGGAGAAGATTTTAAACCTGATATGACTGCAGGTCACTCATTAGGAGAATTCTCTGCTTTGGTTGCCGCCGGAGTATTATCGTTTGAGGAGGGGCTGAAACTTGTTTCTATAAGAGCAAATGCAATGCAAAAGGCATGTGAGATGGCACCATCGACAATGGCTGCTGTTCTAAAACTTTCAGACGAAACAGTTGAAGAAATTTGTGCTTCAATTAGCGAAGGCATTGTTGTTGCAGCAAATTATAACTGTCCCGGTCAAGTAGTAATTTCAGGAGAAGAGTGCGCTATTGATGCCGCTTGCCAAAAGATGTTAGAAGCAGGAGCTAAAAGAGCCTTAAAACTTAAAGTTGGCGGCGCTTTCCACTCTCCTTTAATGGAACCTGCAAGAGCTGAACTTGCCGCTGCAATTGAAGCCGCGGAGTTTAAAACGCCTAAATGTCCTATTTATCAAAATGTAACTGCTCAAGCAGAGACAAATCCTGAAATAATAAAAACCAACCTTGTTGCTCAACTCACGGCTCCCGTAAGATGGACTCAATCTGTAATGAATATGGTCAACGACGGAGCAGACTCTTTTACCGAAGTAGGTCCCGGTTCTGTTCTTCAAGGTTTAATTTCAAAAATAAGCAACGGTGTTGAAGTTAATGGAATAAAATAATAGAATAGCATTCATAAATACAAAAAAAAGGACCTTAAAGTCCTTTTTTTTGTATTTATACTTCTAAAATTATTCTGAAATAATTCTGGATATATTTACCTTCAAATCATCTTTTGTCTGCACTCCGACAACTATTTTGGGAAGTACTGTTTTTGCCATAAACACAAACGAAGGAATTCCCTGTACAGAGAAGAGTTTTACCAACTCTTTGTCTTCGTCAACATTTACCTTATAAAAATTAATTAAAGAGGCATATTCCAACGAAATATCTGAGATTATTGGATTCATTGATTTACAAGGCCTACACCAATCTGAATAAAAATATATTACAGAAGGTTTATCGCTGAGATAATTCCAATTTTGATCATTCTCATAATCTGAAATACGTGTTAAAAAACACTCTTTCGTCATCGGATTTATCAAATCAGGCAATATATCCTTTCCCTCCTCTACTATCTTTTCATCACCTTTTATAGTTTTACTACACGACAATGCAACAAATGCAACTACTACTAAGAGAAATATATTCAATCTGTTCATAGGTCTTAATTATCATTAAAAGGGCAAATCATCAGTTTCTGATTGTGGCTCAAATGTAGGAACCGGTGCAGGAGCAGGAACTTCTGCCTGCAGTGATGCTTTTTCAATTTTCCATGCATTGACATTTGTGTACCAACGACCATTGTATTCTCTACTTTCAATATCAATACTTACAACCACATCATCACCAATTGCTATAGGATATTGATCGACCCTATCACCAAAAAGTGTCATACACACTTTTCTCGGAAATTGATCGGGAGTTTCAACGACAAATTCTTGTTTCTTCCACTGTTTCCCTGCTTGACTAACTCCACTTTGAAGTGGTAATACTGCAATTATCTTTCCTTTAATTTCCATTTTTAAACTTTTTTATAGTGCGAAGTTAATTAAAAGTGAAGTTTATACAAAATTTATTTACTACTTTCGCATAATAAAGTTATTGACAATGAGCAATTATATTAACGACGAAATATTCTACGATGCCATCAATCTTTTAAAAGAGATGATATCGATCCCGTCTGTCAGCAGAGAGGAAAATAATGTTGCCGAAATTATTTATAATTTCGCAAAAAAGCACCTATCTGAATGTGATATTCATAGAGTTAACAATAATATAATTATAAAAAACAGCAGTTATAACGCCGAAAAACCATCAATACTGCTTAACTCCCACATTGATACAGTAAAGCCTGTAGAGGGGTGGAAACACGACCCTTTCTTTGCAACAGAAGAGGAGGATAAAATATACGGACTCGGCAGCAACGATGCAGGAGCTTCAGTGGTGTCTTTATTATCCGCATTTAGGATATTAAAAGAGAAAGAACAAAATTATAATCTTGTATTTGCCGCCTCTGCCGAAGAAGAGGTATCGGGTAAAAATGGAATGGAATTGTTGGTTACCATTTTACCTCCTATCAATTTTGCAATTGTGGGAGAACCTACAAAAATGCAACCGGCAACTGCCGAAAAGGGGTTAATGGTATTGGATTGTTGCGTCAATGGTGTATCGGGACACGCCGCTCGCAACGAAGGCGTAAATGCCATTTACAAATCTGTTGAGTACATTGAAAAGTTCAAAAATTACGAATTCAAGAAGGTATCTCCTCTATTGGGCAAAGTAAAAATGAGTGTTACCGGAATAAATGCAGGAACCCAACACAATGTAATACCCGATAAATGTACTTTTATGGTTGATATAAGACCAAACGGCATGTATTCAAATATAGAGATATTAAATATACTGAAAGAGGAGATGAACGGGTGTGATATTAAGGCAAGATCAACCAGATTAAACTCATCATATATAGATGAAAGACACCCATTTGTAAAACGTTGTGAGATTATGGGATTAAAAGCATTTGGCTCACCCACCCTCTCAGACCAAGCACTTATGCCATATGCTTCGGTAAAAATAGGTCCTGGCGATTCTTCGCGTTCACACACAGCAGATGAGTATATCTTAACTTCTGAAATAAGAGAGGCTATAGAGCTATATGTTAAATTATTGGACGGATTAAAATTATAGTTTTTTCTATTGCTGTAATATCCTCTTTAATACAATCAGATTCTTATATTCCTTACATTTTAAAAGATTTCCCGGAGTTCTTGTCAAATATCTCAAAGCTTTGTATCTCCAACTATATTTTGCCTTTCGCAATGGATATAATTCTGCTTTTTCTAACTCCGCTAAAACATCTTCAATAAAAGATAAATCGTAATCACGATTTATCAATCGTCGGAGTAGGCGTGCCGATAGTAAATCCAATTTTCTGTTTAAGCCCTCCTCTGATAACGGATCACCTAACATAAATCCAAATTTTTGCAATTCAGAAATAACAGTCATCAGCTGAGTTACATATAACTCTTGATGCGTCTCATCGGGTTTATTTGTCAGTGAACCCGGGACATCAAAATGATAATAATAAATTTGAGTCGGAATAAATGTTATTTTTTCAGCCAGACAAAAGGCTCTTATCAGAAAATATTCATTATCATGAATATTCTTCTCTATAAATTTCAAACCATTCTCCAATAAGAATTTACGACGATATACATACCCCCACAAGACACTTTGAGGTGCTTGCATATTCATATACTCGGCGCCACTCATTTCGCGACAATATGGCAACACCTTCTTTGTAACCAAAAACTCTTCGCCTTTTTGATTTACTTTTAGATAATCAAATCCTACTATATCTTGTTCATACATAGGCAAAAGAACATTTACAAAGTGGGCAAAATTCTTTGAATTCAAATGATCATCTATATCTACAAACATTATATACCGACCCTTCGCATAATTTAGTCCAAGATTTCTTGCACCACCAGGACCTGCCTTATGACGATGATACACTTTTAATTGCGGCATATCTGCTGATGCCTCATTTAAGATTTCAAGCGTTTTGTCTGTTGAAGAATCATCTATTGCTATAATTTCATAAGAATTTTCATCGATACCTGATTTAACTATACTCTCAAGGCATCGCGATATATATTTTTCGGCATTATAAGCCGGAATAACTATTGTCAGTTCCAATCCGTTTCTCATCTTATCATTTCAGTTTTATATTAAAACAGTTTATTAGCCTTCCTGCTCCCCTTCCTCCACAAAATGTATATATAATTAAAAGGTATATCCAAATCTTTTTTATAACAGATAGTTTTACTTTGCTTTGATATAGAGAGACAGCCCGTTTTGCTACTGTCAGACTACCCTCACGCAGATAATGCGCTGCCAATATAGGCATACGACCATATATTGAAGCAGATATATCTTCTCGTTCCTCTACCCCACTATTCATAACAGCCTCTGCTGTTAAAACAATAGCCTCTTCCAAAGCTTCATTTGAGTGTAAATACCCACCTCCTGTTATACTGCTTTTATGAACTCTAATATTTACTAAATGAGGTTTCTTAATCCAACTTATTTTAGGATTGTGCAACATCATTCTTATTCCCAAATTCCAATCTTGCCAACGTTTTACTCTTTCGTCCCACCCTCCTACTATATCAAAGAAAGAGCGTTTTACTGCAAAACATTGAGTTGACAACATACAATGCAATATCTGTTCTTTAATACTATTGGTAAACGAATAATGTCGTAACGTTTTCTTATTTCCCTTACATAACTGAGCTGTAAATCCTACAATATCAGCATTTGTATCTGCGAACTCCTTAACAATGGTAGTAATTGTTCTAAACGACGAAAGCATATCATCATCGTCAAGGAACATTATATATTGCGCATCGGTGAGAGTAACGCCTTTATTACGAGCCGCACATGCACCTTTGCGCAATTCTTCTGCAACTGTTACAATAAAATTTTCAGATTCATATTCAGTTAAGAAATCTCTTGCAACAGCAATAGAGTTATCTGTTGAGTTATTATCAACCAATACAAGATGAATGGGGCGATATTCCTGTCCCACAACAGAGCGCAAAGTCTCCTTTATCAGCTTTTCTCTGTTATGTACCGGTATTATTATAGAAAATAGCTCATTCATAGTTTAACTCATCTTCTTGTTCGACGCTGATATGCGACACCCCACAATGTATTTCTTAGTAAATTAAAGATATTTGAGCGACCTCTCAACGACATAAAAATAGAAAATTTTATCATTCTGAAATATGCTGAATAACCATGCAAATATGACGACACTGCACCTCGCGAACGTAAACTCTTCATTGTAAGATGATTTTTTCCGGTTGATTGATATGGGTGTTCAACTACATAATGCGGAAAGAAATCAACTCGTAATCCTGCCTTTTGACAATCTTTTATAAATACCTCCTCTTCTCCACTATTAAGAAATTCAGAGCCCAAGCCAAATCGTTCATCAAAAGTTACTTTATTTTTAATTGATGAAAGTTTAAAAGCCATCTCTATTGATGATGGGAAATAGCCTTTCATTGGTTTATATCTTCCGGCGACAAGAGGATATCGTTTCATAGGAGGCTCATTATCTCTTGTCCTTATTTTAAACAAAGCAACATCTGTTTTCGGATTTGCTTTAAAAACCGACAACACACTATTTATATATTCATCAGTATAACGAACATCATCATCGGCTATTAATGCAATATCCCCATCGGCAAAAGCAATTGCATTATTCCTACTTTTACACAATCCCAACCCTTGCATTGGGACAAAACGAATATCCTCTCTTTTAAACTCTTTAGGAATTAATTTCAAATATTCATTGTCGGAATACTGATATGAAACCACATAACTCACATCATCTCTTGCCGGTAACAAGAGAGAGGCAACATTAGCAACCTTCTCATTATGAGTAGATATAAGAATATTCAGTTTCATACTGTTTAATATGAGTGTAAAAATAATATTTTTTCAGAAAATATTCTAAAACGGAGCTTTACTATTTATACAGACCTTTTCTTCCGTTATAGGGTGAACAAACGATATTGAGGAGGCATGCAGCATCAGCCTCTCGCCCGAATTACCATATAGCTCATCTCCGACAATCGGCATTCCGAATGATAAACTATGCGCCATATGAACTCTCAACTGGTGGGTTCTGCCTGTTATTGGTTTAAGCAACAATCGTGCACATTGTTTTTTATCAATATCAACAACCGAAAGAACTTTGTATTTTGTTATTGCTTCCTTCCCATGCTCATAATCAACTTTTTGCATAGGACGATGTTCATAATCGCTTATTAATGGCAATGATATTTCCCCTTCCGATAGTTCGGGAACTCCCTCAATTATTGCCTCATAACTCTTTTCTACCTGACGTTTTGAGAAGAGTTTCTGCATCTCCTTGAACATCTTAATTGATTTAGCCGCTATCAAAATACCCGATGTTGCCATATCAAGCCTATGTGCGACAAATATCTCATCATTATCTGAATATCTTTTGCGTAACACCTCCTCAACAGACTCTCCTCCTATTTTACCGGGTACGGACAAAATCCCAGATGGTTTATTTATCGCTACTAAATATTCATCTTCATAAAGAACCTCTAAATTTGACAATATATTGTTACACCCAAAAGGGGTTTTATCCACCTCTATACCTTGTAACATAAAATTTAGAATTGGTTCGCACTTAGATTTACATGACGGATAAAAATTGCCATCTTTTCGGACCTCGCCTTTAGGAGAAGCCCCAATCCAGAACTCTGCCATCTGCAAAGGTTTAAAACCATTTTTTAGGGCATATTGCAAAAGTTTTGGAGCGGCACACTCACCTGCTCCTGCCGGCGGGATAGTATTATTATAATCGTTAAATATCTCAAGTAAATCTTTTTCATTACCCTTAGCATTAAGCATCTTATATTGACGAAATAACCAAGTTTGTAGTTTTAGCGAACGCTCTCTCCTCTCTGTTTTTAATTCAGATAGTTTATTTTCGTATAATAAAACTTCTGATCGTTTTAGCTCAATTTCAGAATTAAGTCGCTTTAGGAGTCTTTTAAGTTCTGCTTTCTCAAATTGACTCTCTTTTATCATTTTATCTACATCTTCAGATGTTAATGCTGAGCTTTTACGATTTAAATCTCGTTTAATTTTATTAGCTCGCATCAGTTCGCGAAATGCATTCTCCTCATTCAATGCCCATTCTTGAGCATCTCTGAGGCCCTTTGTCGCTGAGATATAATCCGTACAGTTCTCAATTGAAACTATCTCATTATTTATTGCTGTAATTTCGTCCTCCTCTTTTTGAAAATATGATGTTGGTGAAAGTAAATCATATACAGGAGGAACAAAATAAGAGTGATTGTTCTTACCATTCAACAAACCCGAATAAGCAGCCAGAAACCCTATATTATTTTTCTTATCAGAAACAATAAGCACCCCAAACATCTTTCCTTGCCCCAACTCCTCTGCCCACTCTCCATGTTCAGACAAATATCTCCTTACCTCATTCGTCGCTATTACAGAGAGCGAATGCGGACGATAACGAAAAGGGTTGTTAAAAGTAGTTGGTATTGATATATCTTGTATATCTTGTCTAAAATTATGAAGCACGTTGATAATTAGTTTAAGATTTTAAGAATTCTAATTACCGTAACAAATATCTTTTGTTTCGTCAAAACCACTCAAAAAATTATTATTCTCAATAATAACATTAGTCACTCTATCAAATAAAAATCTGTATCTGTTCCAATGAAATGGTTCGTAATCATTGTTTTCAATAATGGTATTGTCTCTAAACACCATTCCATCTAATGATTTAGCATATACAATAGGAATATCAAATGTCTCAAATGTATTCTTCTCTATCACAACTCCGCTACCTTCTCCTCCGTGAAAATATTTCTCTTGAGATTTTAAATCAGGGATCTCGGGGTATATTGATATAATGGCATTTGTAAACTGAAACATATTTGTTAATGCATTTACAAAGTGGTTATTACGTATTATTACATTGCGACAAGCTCCTGTTTCAAACCAGCCATTACAATCGCCACACAACAATATAGCCGTACCTGATGTATGGTCAAAAAGATTTCGTTCAATTGTTACATCTTTTGGTGTTGAAAACAATGCTCCTCTTGCTCTGTTATTTCGTATTGTATTATCGGCAAAATATACAGTAGGTGTCCACCCAAGGTTTTCAATTCCGTATCCTGAATTATCTATTTCAGGCATAAGCACATTCTTGAACTGAATTTCAAAGAGCTTTGCACCCTTTACACTATCTTTATCGTATGGTTTTATACTTTCTATTACATTCTCAGATACAATCTCCATTGTTGAGGACTTTACAAACTGAACGCTATCACCATTTCCTCCCCAATAAAAGCCATAAGTCTGATTATGCATATATGATGCTATTACTCTCTTTGAATCAAGACGTTCCAATATCTTCAAATATGTACCATGTACATTTATGGCATCGTCCATCATTCCCTCATACATACCATTAACCGAAATTATATCACCCTTACATGCTGAGAAATGTGTTGCATCTGCCTGTGTTGTAAAATATCTGTTACTACCTTTACGTATTGAGACAGATAGCCCTTTTAATGTAATATTTTCAGAAAGCTGTGCTAATAATCCCATACCTTCGGCATAATGGATATTTACATCATTTAAAATAAGATTCTTACAGCTGTTTACAAAAATTCCCGGAGTCGGACGTTCGTAATTACGTAACACCACAATATCTCCATTTTTTAACTTCTGATTTTTCCATGGAGCTTTTATAAGATAAGGTTCAAGCTCTTCAACATTCTCTGTTCCCACAGCTATATCACTTGTTTGATATACAATATGGCGCGTATTACCATCAAAAGCAATTCCCACAATAGGGTGTATCTCCCAACCATCGCCATAAGTTATCAATCGTTTTGCATCATCAATTTTATAATTGCACCTCTGGGTAAGACGATATATTATAAAACCCTCCTCAATATTATTTTCCACTATAGTTATTTGTGTTATCTGAGGAACTCTCGTATCAATTGATATATTTTTTACAACACAATTTTTACAGCTATCCATTACTATTGGCAACATTCTTCCATTCATATAAAAGTTTGCGCCTTGACCATCAATAGTTAAATTTGATATATTTTCTAACAGAACAGCTATTTTTTTTGGGTTTAGCTGATCGTGATTTGATATATAGAGTTCTCTTTCATTCGCATTTTGAGGATAAAAATCATAATCACCTTCTTCAAAATAGAGTATCGCAGGTTCTCCGTCATTCTCTTTTATTATTGTTGCAATAGCTTCTGCCACATATGATGTAGCGTCAACTCCACTATTTGGTTGTAAACCAAACTCAGAAATATAATATACATTATCACTGCACGATAAGAATATTGAAAATAGGGGCAATAGTAAACAGACAACTTTTCTCATAATAATTAAAGGATACGAAGCATTATTTAGAATCTGTTTTAATTTTATTTCGAGATTATTTGAGGACTATTTTTGAGCAGGTTTTCATTTGAGATATGCTGGTAAAGCGGGCTATTCCCCAATATCACGATTGAAAAGATGCCTAAAAAAGGCTCAAAGAATCCGAAACTATTCTTCGCATTAACTATTTAACTTGTTTAATAAAATTCGAAACAGATTCTTAATCTCTATATTGACAAAGATACGAATTTTGTTTAACTTTGCAAATGACAAAAATAGTCTCAATTCTATGAAAGACGATTGTTTATGAAAATTTTATTAATAGGAGAATACAGCAATCTACATTGGACTCTTGCTAAAGGATTGAGAGTATTAGGGCATAAGGTAACAGTTATCTCTGATGGTTGTGGTTGGCAAAACAATTCAAGAGATATTGATATCTCTTTAAAAGGAGATTCCATTATTAATAAAATCAATTATCGCATAAAAATATTACGAAACTTAAAAAACATGAGGGGATATGATGTTGTCCAAATAATATCTCCTGTATTTTTTAAGCTTAATAGTTCTGACATATTAAAAGTCTTCAATTATCTTAAAAAACATAATCGCAAAGTTTTTTTAGGAGCTTTTGGTACAGACTATTACTATACCAAGGCATGTTTAGAGAATAAATTCAGATACTCCGACTTTTCAGTACCCGGCATGCAAGACAAACTCCCTGAAGACAATATAAATTGGACAAAATCTCCACTTAAAGATTTAAATGAATATATTGCCGATAAGTGCGATGGAATAGTAACCTGCCTATATGAGTATAAAGTTGCTTACGACTGTATCTGGGGGTATAAAAGCGAATACATTCCATTACCTATTGACACAGAAGAGCTAAAGCCCATTGCTAAATTTGATGGTAAAGCAAAATTCTTTATGGGAGTGCAAAAATCAAAAGCGCATCTTAAAGGTTGCGACGTAATGAGCGAAATATTAAAAGAGGTATGTACAAACTATAGCGATATATGTCAATTTAACAATGCCGAATCGCTACCATATGATACATACAAAAATATATTAGACAAAAGCAACATACTTGTTGACCAACTATATTCATACTCTCCGGGAATGAATGCACTTTTAGGCATGGCAAAAGGAATGGTAGTAATAAGTGGTGGCGAAGAAGAAATATATGCTCTACTTAACGAAGAGAACAACAAACCAATAATCAACCCTCTTCCAAACAAAGATAGCATATACCAAAAGTTCATGTTTATAATTGAAAATATAAATAAACTTGAAGAGATTGGAAAAAACAGCCGTAGATTTGTTGAGAAACATCATAATTATATTGATGTTGCCATGAAATATATAGAATTTTGGAGAAGCAGATAATACTATAAACAAAAGCAAAAACGTAAGAGGTCTCAAAAGAGACCTCTTACGTTTTTAATAATCTTTAAAACAGACCGGCATCAATAGCAGTTACTCTAAACTCCGTTCTACGATTTATTTGATTGGCAATCTCCATATCCTCCTCAGAAAGAGTAGAAATAAATTCCTCATTAAGAATAACCCCTTCTGCAAATTGAGGATATAACTTATTAAGTTTTTTTGTTATTGTAACAGGCATGCTCTCGCCATATCCTTTTGCCGTAAGTCTCTCTTTTGATATACCATTACTTATAAGATAATCAACAACAGCCTCAGCCCTCTTTTGCGACAATACCAAATTATACTCGTCAGCCCCTTTAAAGTCGGTATGAGCTCCTAATTCTATTGATATGTTAGGATTGTCATTGAGAGTTTTTATAACCTCATTAAGAGCCGTTTCAGACTCGGGGCGAAGAGTTGCTTTATTAAAGTCAAAGAATATATCGTCAACAGGAATAGGTTTACCTATAGAAGATAATATAAAATCAACCCAGTAAGTTTCATTTTGTTCCTCTGACAAAGTTGTAAGCTCGGCACTTGAGTTAAGATATCCGCCACAACCCGCCATCATAACATAATCGGTACTCAAATGGAGAGGAAATTTAAAGTATCCGTCATCTTGTGCCACCTCTTTAAGATTAGTCCCATCTCGGCCTACAATTCTTATTACTGCACCCGGCAGAGGCTCATCATCAAGGTCAACAACGTAACCCTCTATCCAAACCTCAATCAGAGGCAACTCAAATGTATAAATATGGTCATATCCCCGCGCATCGTTTCGATTAGAACTTAAATAGCCTCTATCATTAGCCATAAACATTATTCCAAAATCGTCTGCAGCCGAATTAATTGGAGCTCCCATATTGCGACGATGCCAATTACCCATCTCATCTTGATAGGCTAAAAATATATCCAAGCCACCAAGCCCCGGGTGACCATTTGAAGAGAAATATATATCACCATTTTTTCTAACATAAGGGAATACCTCGTCATACGGGGTATTAACATCAGGACCAAGATTTTCTATCTCGGTCATATCTTTTACAGATACCCTCCAAATATCTTTACCTCCGTATCCTCCCGGCATATCAGATGTAAAATAGAGCCAGTCCGTTTCAGGCATAACAGCAGGGTGAGCACATATTATTGTTGAATCAATAGTAATATTCAACCTCTCTCCTTTTTTCCATGATGCATCTGACCTAACTGATTTGTATATTGAAACATAGGTGTCTGTATTGGCATTTGTTGACTCGGCAAGAGAATAATACATTATCTGTCCATCATCTGAAAAAGAGATAATACCCTCATCATTTTCGGTATTCAACTCACCCTCTACAGGCTCAGGCTTGCTCCACACCCCTTTATCGTTTCTTTCTGAAAAAAATATATCATTATTTTTAAGACCGGTAATAGGACTTTTATCTTTACCTGTTGCCTTGTCATTTGTTGAAGTAAAATATATAATACTCTCATCTTCAAGAGTAAACATAGGGCAGCACTCACTCCTGCGAGAATTAAACAGATTTGCTCTCTTTACAATATATCGCGTAGGGTGCTCCTTTTGTTCCAAACCAAATTCACAACCTTTTAAGCCGTTTTTAGCGCGTATATCATCAGGAGAAAAAGAGAGATATTTCGCATAATTTTTAATAGCATCTGCATACTTACCTTGTTTATGCTGCTCAGTTGCAAGATATAGATACGCTGTACTATCGGGATAGCCATATCGTATTGAATTTTGATAAGCAGCTGTTGCCCGTGGCGAAGAGTTTAAGAGACGATAACAGGTTGCCATACTGTAAGCAATACGACCTCTCAGTGCTCTCTCCTTAGAGGCAGATGTTTTATTATATACCTTTCGGTAAGTTTCTGCGGCAGCAAAGTATTCTCCTCGCTTAAATTGAGCATCGGCAGTTGATAATTTTGCAGGGTGGCACGCCTGCAAAACCATAACCAAAACCAGAAGAGATAAATTGCATATTTGTTTCATACTATTTAATACGAAAAAAACAGGATTTTATTATAAACAGCAAGAATTATTCATAAAAAAAAGGAGCAGTATTAAATACTGCCCCTCCTGAGTTAGTTTATTTAAGATATATTATCTTTATTCTTATGGTAACAAATCATCAAGATATCCAAATGGACGTGTTCCTTTAACTGTTCCTTCAAGACCTTTATCGTTCTTGATTTGTAGGTCAAATGTCCAATTTCCATTTGCATAAGTAATTGTTCCGGAAACAATATCAAATAGTCCATCTGTAGGCAAGGTAATTGATCCTGCTACATCGTATGTTCCCTCTTCGGTTATCTCCTCTGTCAAAGCAAGCTCAATTGAATCTTCAGAACCATTCTCTATATCCCAATCAATGAAATAGATTGTTGGCTCATCTCCTGCTCCAGCAATTACATAGAATTCAGAGTATGCCTCATCATCAAAGTTTACATCTGATTTAGGTGTACGAACTTTGATATTTCTCGTAGCTTTAGCCTCTGTACCCTCACTATCAGTGATACTTGCTGTAATTGTTGCCTCACCATCAGCTATTGTGGTAATTACGCCATTCTCAACCTTAACTACACTATCATCACTTGATGTCCATGTATATTCCTCAAGTTTTACAGTGTAGTTTGCTTGAATAATTGGTGAAACCACGTCTGTCTCTCCCGGTAGATACTCTAACTTAGATGTTGATATTTGTAGTTTGTCGCCGTCACCCATATTTAGTTTGAATTTAGCGTTGATCTTCAACACATCTGTCTTATCGTTTGATTTTGCTGTAACATAGATAGTTCCTGCATGAGTAATATTTACCTCAGGAACAATTTCATTACCTGACTCATCAACACCTGATTGTTTAACTGTTGCCTCTGCTCCATCTTCAAACTCAAGAGAGAAAATTGCGGGCCATGGACCTACTGCCTCTTCAGGTGTTATCGCTGTATAAAGAGGTACTGTACGGCTTGTTGTCTCCATCTCTTCCAATGGCATTGCCACTAATGGGTCTGCATCGTCAACAAATATCACCTCATCAACTCCAACAGTTTGGCGATTGATTACCTCTACCGCTGCCACAAGAGTTTGTTCACGATATGGATCATATATCGCTTTTTGCTCTTCGGTCAATGTAGGATCGTCGGCTTTGGGGTTATAAATAGAGATTTTAATCTCTCCCATTCCTGCAGCTTTAACTTTAAACTTGAACTTAAACAATGTTGTGCTTATCTTCTCATATCCTATTGGTTCGATAAATGCAACAGGAGTTGAGATATTCCAATTAATGAAATCACCTCTGTCATCAGGGCTGATTGTATAATATACGTCCATTGATATTATCTCCTCTTCTCCCTCTACTGCTTTATCTGCATTTAGATATGCCAAATAGCTGTTATCCATCTTACGGCTTGTAAGCTTAGTTTCCTCGCTGTATGTATAAATCTCTTGGAATGATACGTACAACTCTGAGAAGTTTTTACCATCGTCCCATGTCAAATTTATTACGAGAGTTTTATCTTCAATTGTCAATGCAATCTCTCCTCGTTCGTATGACTTAGCCAATGATGTAACAGGAACATTTACTGACCACACCTCGCTGCTCTTATCAATTGTTATTTCGCCAAGTTCAACAGACATTTCTCCTGAGACTATATAATTTTCTTTGTTCATCAAGCTCTCCTCTATTGCTAGTGCTTCAGCCTCAGATGCACCGTCAAGGTAACAGAAGAATGAATAGTTGATTGTTGTTCCAACATCATTTGTTTTTAATGTAAGCAAACCGATATTGTTATTCAAATCATTTATATCAATATAGTTGTGAGATAGATATACTCCATAGCTTACACTAACAGGAATTTCTTGTTCGAAATCACCTAATGAAACTTTACAGATAAGGTCCTCTTTAACTGAACCTGCCATAATAGTAACATCGTATCCTGTTGAATCTTCTCTAAGAACTGTTGTTACGGTAGCAGGTTCTTCTACTACTCCTTCTTGAGCTGACATTAACTCATTAGCAGAATACAATTCAACGTGCAAAGGATATTTATCACTATCAATATATTTCTTTGCAGCTACTTGAATTCCAAATTTTGATTCCGCAAGTGGTGCTAATTTTAATGTTTCAATAGATACTGATACTGAGTCAGATAGAGTCTCGCCATCAATTCCGCCTCTTCCTTCAACTGTAAGAACAGCCATAAGAGGTGTTCCGTTTGCCAAAACGGCACGAACATTGGTTGTTCCAAGAGCTTTACCGGTTACTTT
The DNA here is from genome assembly GCA_045587545.1 of Candidatus Caccoplasma sp. Lineage (GTDB taxonomy): Bacteria > Bacteroidota > Bacteroidia > Bacteroidales > G3-4614 > Caccoplasma_A. The sequence goes on along the minus strand of JAZNCN010000012.1, from coordinate 82,566 downwards.
ACCGGTATTATCAATAGTGGCTACCTCTTTTGAATCTACACTCCACGAAATACCTCCTGTATAATTCTCTACATAGAATTGGTACTCTTGACCCTCTACAATAGATTTGGTTTCAACGTTAAGAGCATAAAATTCCAGTTCGTCGTCTTTACACCCTACAAATACAAGGGTTAATAAAGCAAATGCCGATAATAAAAATTTTCTTGCTATCATAATGTTTTTAATTTATATTATTAAAAATTTTTGGGAATAGGCCAACCTGTCTCCACGTCATATGTCCATGGGTAAGTTGTTGGGTCTCCTTCAAAGTACAAACGTTGACCTCCGGCATTTTGTCCCGGTACTCCAAAGATTGTCAATGCTTTCTCAATATTTGGCAAGTCATATAGTTGGATATTCTCATCACTCTCATCGTGTGGGATACGGCGTAGTTGTAACTCTACAGGGAATGATGGACTTCCTTGCCATGCTTGTACTGATGGGAACAAGCGAGGATATCCTGTACGACGGTAATCGGTCCATGCCTCATATCCGTTGGGGAATATTGCTATCCATTTTTGAGTAATAAGTTTCTCTAACTTAACCTCTTTGCTATCACTATCGTCCCATTTAACACATATGTTCAAACGTCCGGGAAGTGAGTTTTTGTTGTTGTAAGGATCGATATAATCTATATCTTGAGCCTTTCCTGCTACCTTCTCTTGTACAACTGATGTTTGTGCCAAATATTTATCAGCTTCTCCTGCTACTTCATATTTTGTCAATGTTGAGCGAATACCCTCTTCGTACAATGCTTTAGGATCTCCAAATAAGCCCCAACGCAATGCTGCCTCGGCTTTCATAAAGATAACCTCCTCTTTGCAAACCCATACCAAACGCACATACTTAAATGATGGTGCTACCTCTGAGAAGTTGTAGTATCCTTGTCCTGTAGTTTTAATTCCTACGTTTGTTCCTTGACGGATTCCGTAATAGTTAGCCTCTTTTTTTGCTCCTTTACCTTTGTCGGCACCTGTTCCAACTCCTGAAATCTTATCGATATTCTTTGTAAAGAACCTTGATATCAAAGGTGAACCTGTACGTTTAAGGATATTCTCGGCTGATGCGCTCATACGGCTATCCGCCCATCCTCCGTCTTTTGATGCTGATATTTGATAAACAGGGTGTTGTGTGTTTCCTTGCTTCCATGCCGGACCAAAATCGTCTTCCAACAATCCGATTTCATCACCGGCTACCTCTGTTGCTATCTTTTCAGCCTCTGTGGGGTTGGGTTTGCTTAAATATAAGGCTATACGCAATTTAATGGTATTAGCCAATTTTACCCATTTTTCCCAATTATACTCAGAGTATGCCAAAGTTGCGTCGCCCTTATCGTAAGCCTCTCCCTCGATAGGCATCAAAGCCTCTTTATTAGGTTGTCTATCCTTAAGAGTTTTTATTGCCTCGTTCAAATCGGCAAGAATCAAATTATATGTCTCCTCTTGTGATGAATATTTTAGAGGACGTGATACTTTCAATCTACGGTTATCTTCATAAGGAACACAACCTGCATTGTTTACTGCACGCAATGCTGTTATACCATATACAATTTGTGCAATTGCTTTGTATTCGGGTACTCCAAGTCTCTCGGCATATGTATATGTATTATACAATGCGCTTGTGGGGCCCATTGTACATGCTGATCCGTAATATCCGTTAGGCCATTGGTATGTGTTGTTTAGTGCAGGACCATATTGGAAGTCTGAACGGCTTACTGTCATATATCCTGCAAATACATCAACAGAGTTAGCATTACTATATTGATATCCGTGTGCACTTGTTGCAACTACACTGCCTTTGGGGTCACTCAAAGCAGTTTGCAACTCTCCTTTTAAGACTGTTATATCAACGGTTCCTTGTCCTGAGTTTGTAACGTCTTGCGAATCATCGACAATCTGCCACATCTTCAATGTTTGCTTTTCGCCACAAGAGAAGAGGAACAACGCCACAAACAGAGTTGCGAATATAGAAATTGATTTATTCATAAGTTTCATATCTTATTCCTTTCTTATTTTTACATTAGAATGTAACTTTTATATTAAATCCGTAACTACGTGTTGTGGGAAGAGCGTATGACTCAACTCCACCAAAGTTATTTCCTGCTGTCATTGAGATATCTGGGTCAACAGGAGCATTTTTGTAGATAAATCCAAGGTTACGTCCAACTAATGAGATTGTAAGGTTCTTTGATACTCCTAATAAATCATAGAATGTATAACCTACTGAAATCTCACGGAAACGAATGTTTGAAGCATCGTAAACACAGTTTGCTTGGTTAGTTCCGGTTGCTTCATAGTATGCGCGTGCGGGAACTTTTTGTCCGTCGGGAAGAGTTACTGCTGCAACCTCTACTCCGTCCCATACAACTGTCTCTCCTGACATACGAGCGTCAGCTGAACGTTGTGATAGTCCAAAATAATCTAAATCTGCCTCAGTTAACGAAACAACTTTACCTCCTACTTTACCGTCAATCAACATATATACTGAAAGACCTTTCCAAGAGAATGTGTTATTCCAACCATATGTAAATTTAGCAGTTGTGTTACCTATATATTTCTCATATTTTGAGTCAAACATAGGACGGCCTTCAGAGTCAAGTTTGATTTTTCCTGTCTCTTTGTCATATAAGAAGTCTTTTCCGTAAAGGTCTCCGTATGAACCTCCTACTTTATATTTTGATTGAATTGCAAAAGAAGATGCTCCAATTACGATTTCAACTTGACCTCCATCTGCCGGTGTATATGTTTCAAGAATTTTATTGTTGTTGTATGCCAAGTTAATACCTGTTGTCCAACGGAAATCTTTTCCGAATTTCATATGGTAATTACCGGTAAACTCAACTCCTCGGTTACGTACTTTACCTGAGTTAATAGGTTTAGATTGTCCTGATGCTGTAGTAATATTCAAATATTGATTTGACATGGTGTTTTGATAGAATGTTACATCAAAGTCAAATTTGTTTTTGAAGAAAACTCCATCAAATCCAACCTCAATACCCTCAGTAGTCTCTGGTTTTGGATTATCAAATGATGCAGGACGAGCAGAGATTGCTCCTGTTAATGGGTCAATTGATTGTGCATTGTAGTCTGATAGAGGAATAGAGTTACCTACTACTGAATATGATGCACGTATCTTCATTTGATCAACATTACGCAATTTTGTACGCATTGCTATCAACTCATCAAGAAGGATATTACCTCCAACCGACCAATATGCAAATGACTTATATCCACCATCTGTTGTAAATTGTTGGAATGCTTTTGACCAGTCGTTACGGAATGATGCATCGATGTATGCTTTGTTCCAGAATCCTACTTGAGCTGTTGCAAAGATCGCTGTCTCCCAGTTTGTATTTACTCCTGATGCATTTGCACTTAACAAAATGTCTTTCGCATTACCTGACATGTTGCTTCCAAGGCTTGGCCATGCCATATTGGGATATACGAATGTTGAGTCGGTCCATTTTGTTATTGATGTATTTGAAGATTTTGTTCTCTTGAAACTTGATCCCAATGTTGCATTGAATGATATATTCTTAAACTCTTTGTTGTAAGTTAACAAATAGTCTGAATAGATATCGCGAGAAGAGCTCTCTCCACTATAGTAATTAGCAAATGCATATTGGCTTTGGTCTGCCCATATTGATGGTTGACGATAGTTGTAGTTCTTGTCTATTGTTTTATCAACACTTACACGAGCTTGGAAGTCCAAACCTTTGATGATTTCGTATTTAGCTGTTACGTTTGCCATAATACGATCGCGATTTGCCTCATCATCTACTGCTTGTTGCATAAAGTATGGGTTGTTTATCCATGCTTGTCCTGAGAATGACAAAGGCCATGTTTGAATTTGTTGACCAATAAGGTTTGCTCCTCCTTTTGATGTAATATCATCATCGGCTGTTGCAGTATGTGTTACGTTTTGTTTAAAGTAACGCAAATCAACTGCAGTTGGCATACGATACAATCCTGTTAATGGATTAAATACTTTACCGATAACAGGACGGTTCTCAGTTTTTTGAGTAATATAGTTTAATGAAAGGTCAATTTTCAACTTATTGTTGAATGCATTGAATGTCTCCTTAAACAATATGTTATGACGTACGAATTTATTACGCTCCAACAAACCTTTTTGAACTGTATTACCATATGAGAAGTATGATGTTGTATGCTCAGTACCTCCACTCAATGCTATTGAGTTGTTATATGTTTGACCTACTTTGAAGAAATCGTTAATTTGATTTTTAGCATTGCGAGTCAAATATGGGTATTGTGCAAGTTGATCATCTGTTAAAGATGACACAGAAGAACCCCAACCATTCAATAGAGGACCTTTATCTGTCATTTCTGGAGCGAAATCGGTTTGTTTATCGAATGTAAATAAAGGAGTCTCAAGTGTTATATTACTTGACACATCAATTCTTATCTTTCCTTCACGACCGCCTTTTGTATTAATGATGATAACACCATTGTTTGCAGCAGAACCATAAAGAGCCGCAGCATTGGGTCCTTTAAGCACTGACATACTTGCGATATCGTCAGGGTTAATTGTTGACAAGATATCTCCACCGTCACGTCCTCCTTCAAGAGCAATTTCAGAAGTTTGTGCCGATAGACCGTTTGACAAAGGAATACCGTCCAATACAATCAAAGGTTGGTTATTACCAAGCATTGAGGTTTGTCCACGAAGAATAATTTTTGAAGAACCACCTCCAGCTCCTGACGAGTTAGGCGTAATTGTAAGACCTGCCATTTTTCCTTGCAAAGAGTTAATGAAGTTTGACTCTTTTGCACGAGTTAACTCTTTACCTCCGATTTGTTGAGTTGCATAAGTCAATGACTCTGCTTTACGCTCAATACCCATCGCAGTAACGACAACCTCTGCAAGAACTTGCTCGTCCTCACTCATTGTTACGTCAATTTGATTTCTTCCTTTTACAGGAATTTTCTGATCAGCGTAACCAATGTATGAAAAAACAAGTGTCTTTTTGCTATCAGGTATCTTCAATTCGTAATTACCATCAAGATCGGTAGTTGTACCAATTGAAGTTCCTTCAACAATTACACTAACACCAATAAGAGGCTCCTTGGTGTTGTCTATTACAGTTCCTTTTACCACAAAGCTTGATTGCTCCACACTTTCAATTGATGTAGCAACAACTTTTTCAGCTTTATGAACAGCATTTGCTGACAATGGCAACAACGCTGCAAAAAGAAGACTCAAACCCACTTTTGTTAAAAAGCTTGGGTTTAGATAGGCAAAAACGTGCTCTGCCAATCTCTCAATACAAAGACTTTCTTTTCTCATAAATATGTTTTTGTTGTTAATATATAATAATATTTTATTCTGTTTTCTTAAAAAAACCGATTAATCCTCTAACTATATCACCATAGAGACACAAGACCCAAAAGCTCCTCAACAGCAATATTATCAAGCGATTACAAACCACAAACTCCCAAAAGACAGCCTGTTAAATTTAACTTAACTACGCATTACTATTTAACAAAGACACTCCTCAGAGAAGTTATTATTGTTTGCAAATATAGATATTTTTTCAATATATAGGTAGTTTTACAATAAAAATTTATGACAAAAAATTATTAGCGAGATTTAGCAAATAAAAATTTTTATTTATATATTCGCAAAGAAACAAAAAATAATTCCAAAAAATATAAAATTGTTAACCATCTCTCTAACCTTATAGCAAACTAACCGTTATGAACGAAACAATCTTTTCCATTGAATACAACTTCAATAATATTTCGGCATCTTTGCTTTGGGAATATATACACACTCCCGACGGGCTCTCTACTTGGTTTGCCGACAAAGTAAGCATAAATGGCAAATCATATACATTTTCATGGAATGGAGAGAAAAGAGATGCAACCCAAATTAGTATAAAGAATGGAGTATCCCTGAAATTAAGATGGGACGACGAAGAGTTCAAAAAACACTACTTTGAATTTAAAATCACTTCTAATGAATTAACTAAAGATACCACCCTTATTATTACCGACTTTGCCAATGGGGAGGAACATGACGATCTTATTAATTTATGGAATGAGCAGGTATCAATATTAAGGAAAAAACTCGGAGCATAATATTTATTTCTTATTTATACATTATATATAAGGTAAAAATAGGGGATAAATGGTAATTTTTTGCTATCTTCGCGCCACAATAAATCATTACTAACTGAGGTATGTTAAAAATAAAAAGGCTATATCTGTTTATATTGAAGACATTTCTTCCTCTTGTCCTTATGACATTTATGATATGTCTTTTTATTGTACTAATGCAATTTATATGGCAACATATAAAGGATTTTGTTGGTAAAGGATTGGAGATAGGCGTGCTTGCAGAGATGTTTTTTTATGCCGCCATGAGTATGGTGCCACTTGCTCTGCCATTGGCTATTCTGTTAGCTTCTTTAATGACTTTCGGTAATTTAAGTGAACGCTTTGAATTATTAGCAATAAAAGCATCTGGCGTTTCTCTTATAAAAATTATGCGTCCGCTAATTGTTACAATAATATTTATTGCGACTGGTGCTTTTTTCTTTCAAAACAACCTCTTACCTACCATTCAAGTAAAAATGTGGACTCTGCTCTACTCTATGAAGCAGAAATCTCCTGCTCTTGAAATTCCCGAAGGCGTATTTTATAACCAAATTGAAGGTTACAATATATTCGTAAGAGAGAAAGACAATAAAAAAAATATGATGTATGATATTATCATATATGATATTTCAAAAGGAGCAGAGAATGCGATGATTATTCTTGCCGATTCGGGTAATCTTAAATTTACAGACGATAACCATTTCCTGTTTTTAACACTTGAGAGCGGAGAGTCTTTTGAAAATTTAAAATCTCAAGAGGCATCTTCTACGATTGTACCATATAGAAGAGAAACTTTTTCAAGAAAAGAGATTTTAATTCCTTTTGATGCCGGATTCAACAGACTTGACGAAAGCACAATGTCTGACAAGTATGTCGGTAAGAATATTGCAGAACTTAAACAGGCTGTTGATTCAATGACATCAATTGTTGACAGCATAGGGTCAAGCATAGGAAATGAGCTTAAAACCTCGTCGTATTACAATATATTAGAGAGAACTACATCTTCAAGCCAACCATCTTCCCAAACCATATCTTTAAGTAATTTTGATATAAAAAACGCATACTCAACAGCTTCTGTTCAAGAACGAGAGAATTGGACCAACAGAGCCTTAAACAAAGCAAGAACTATTAAACAAGAGTATGAGTTTAAAAGCTATAGGGCAAATGAGCAAAAAAATCTGATACGCCGACATGAAATAGAGATGCACAAAAAATTCACACTCTCTTTTGCCTGCCTTATATTTTTCTTTATTGGCGCTCCTCTTGGTGCTATAATTGGCAGAGGTGGCTTGGGCACTCCAATTGTTGTTTCGGTAATACTGTTTATTTTCTACTATATAATTGACAACTCTGCATATAAAATGGCAAGAGATGGCGTTTGGGAGGTTTGGCAAGGTTTATGGCTTAGCTCTGCCGTATTACTTCCTTTGGGTATATTTTTCACATATAAGGCTGTAAATGATTCGGCAGTATTCAACAAAGACGCCTACATGAACTTCTTTAGAAAGCTATTTGGCAGACATACTGCAAGAAAGGTTGAAATGAAAGAGGTTGCTATGATAGATGTGCACGAAGATGAGCTAATGAAGAGAGTTGATATTTTGGACAAACTCTGCGAAAATATACAAAATGATTGCGGAAATAAGCGCCAAAGTTTTATTACATATTGGCAAAAGGGATACAATAAAATGTTGCTTGACGAACTAAGGGATAACCTTGAAGATTTTGTAGAATATGCTCAATACTCAAAATCAAGACTCGTTGTTCTTAAACTTATGGATTATCCTATTCTTAGAAACCTACTTTTATACTACCCATGTAAAAACAAAAGGTTAGGAATTATTATAGCAATACTTTTACCGCTATCTGTTCCTGTATATCTCATAGGTATATATGAGCAAAAGCTCCTTAGACGAGAATTTGCCCTTATCAGAAAAACGAATAAAGATATTAAAACATTAGTTGAAAAAGAGTATAAGGAAAATGTTTAAAATTATGGAAGATATAATGTTGAATTCTATTGAAGAGGCTCTTGTTGATTTTAAAGAGGGAAAGTTTGTTATTGTAGTTGACGACGAAGACAGAGAGAATGAAGGTGATTTTATTATTGCCGCAGAAAAGATAACTCCAGAAAAGGTCAATTTTATGATGACATACGGAAGAGGCGTTCTGTGTGCACCTATTACTGAAGAGCGTTGTACAGAACTTGAACTTCCGATGCAGGTTAGCAACAACACATCTATTCATGAAACCCCTTTCACCGTTATGGTTGATAAAATAGGTGGTGGTTGCACCACCGGTGTTTCTATGTTTGACCGGGCTGAGACTATTAAAGCGTTGGCAAATCCCGAAACCAAACCTTCTGATTTGGGGCGCCCGGGACACGTTTCTCCTCTAAGAGCTCGTTCTCGTGGAGTTCTCTGCAGAGCAGGACACACTGAAGCAGCTGTTGATCTTGCTCGCCTTGCGGGACTTTATCCTGCGGCAGCTCTTATAGAAATTATTAACGAGGACGGAACCATGGCTCGCCTTCCTCAATTAAAAGAGGTTGCAAAAAAATGGGGATTAAAAATCATCTCTATTAAAGATTTAATTGCTTATCGTCTAAAGAAAGAGTCGTTGGTAGAGAGAGGCGAAGAGGTTGAGATGCCCACTCAATGGGGACATTTCAAATTAATTCCTTTTAGACAAACTTCAAACGGAGCAGAACACATAGCCCTTATAAAAGGTGAGTGGAACGAAGACGAACCGGTTTTAGCCAGAGTTCACTCTTCTTGTATGACAGGAGACATTTTTGGTTCAATGCGATGTGAATGTGGCGAGCAACTGCACAAAGCCATGGAGACTATTGAGAAAGAGGGCAAAGGGGCTATTGTTTATATGAGCCAAGAGGGACGTGGTATTGGCTTAATGAACAAGATAAAAGCTTATAAACTTCAAGAAAACGGTTACGATACGGTTGATGCAAATCTTCACTTAGGATTTAGGGCTGATGAACGCGATTATGGTGTTGGTGCCAATATTTTAAGGGAATTGGGAATAAGAAAGCTAAGATTAATGACAAATAACCCTGTTAAGCGTATCGGTCTTGAAGGTTATGGAATTGAAATAACAGAAATTGTACCTATAGAGGTTAAGACCAACCCCTTTAATGAGTTCTATATGAAGACAAAAAAGGAGCGTATGGGACACAATCTGCATGGTATTGAGTAAGATTTTAATGTGAAAACTATACGACTTTACGAGAAGGAGACCAACGACCGAGATTTGGATAATATTGTCTCTAAATTGCGAGATGGTGCGGTTATAATATACCCGACCGACACTGTATATGCAATGGGGTGCGATGCTCTTAATGTAAGAGCCGTTGAACGTATTTGTGAATTTAAAGGCATAAATCCTCTAAAATCAAATTTATCAATTATTGGTGCAGATTTGAGTTCTCTTAGCAAATATGTAAAAATAAGTGATAACTATTTTAAAATCTTACGAAAAAATCTACCCGGTCCGTTTACTTTTATCCTTCCAACCGCAGGAGGGCTACCTAAATTATACAAAAACAGAAAAAGTGTGGGTGTTAGAATACCTGCTAATTCTATCCCCGTTAAAATTGCTGAGAGGCTTGGAAATCCTCTTCTTACCACATCTTTAAGGAGTAATAACTCTGAAGTGGAGTACTATACCAATCCTGAACTAATTGCCGAGATATATGAAAATATCGCAGAGATTATTGTTGATGGAGGTATTGGAGGATATGAAGCTTCTGCCATTATAGATTGTACGTCTGATTATCCCGAAATTATAAGGGAAGGCTCAACTGAACCTTCCCTATAAATTATATTCTTCTGTTCGCCCCTATTCTTTTAGCAAAAATTATATTTTTAATTTATTTTTCAAGGGATTAGCATACATCTCTAAAATCTTCTCTCGCAAGAAATTGTAGTCAGGAGATGGTAAATCTTGAATTTTAGCTATTTGCCCATCAACATACCTCGCAAAATTATCTTTCTCTTCTGCCGTGTAATTTTCGACAAAACGTTCTGTCCCATTCAGCAAATCGTAGGCTGCATAATTTATGGGATACAACACATATCCTTCGTGTATTGATTCGTCTATAATATTTGCTACTGCTGCATAAAATTCAGCCTTTGATATATCTTCAGGCAATGCAGCAACTTTCTCGTTAATTGGTTTTGCTATTACAAAATTTATCTTCCCTTTTCTTGACATAAGACCTGTTTTCATACTATCCATGTCATCTTTGGGACTCTTTTTAAATTCTGAGTTATCGCGTTTTAATTGAAATTCGCGAGCCTTTAAATAGTCGCATGCATCATATTCATATGAGATTGAGACAGGGACTATATTTAATGCCATAACATTGCTTCGCATATCCCCGCGTCCTTCTAATACAAGCATTTTTAGGACACTCTCTTGGGTTCTGTCATCTGAATTTTTTGCTCTTCCCTCTCGTTGTGCAATCCAAACAGAACTGCCTTTTTCTTGTATAGCATAATTTATATATCCAGAAAGACGATGCGCCTCTTGTAAAGTTCTTTTTAAAGGCAAATTACGATATACAGTAATTCCTTTTGTTAAACGAACTAATGTTTTCATCCATGGATATACCAATAGATTATCGCCTAAAGCCATTTCGGGAGACTCAATTCCGTTTTTTGTTAACAACAACGACAAGAATGTTGCATCAGTTAGTATATCTCGGTGATTTGAGACATATGTGTAGGCCTTATTTAGTTCTATATTAGAAAATCCTGAACCTTCAAATGTATCAGAAACAACACTTATAAGCCATTTCAACAATGGGAAGAGAGCCTTTTCTTGAAAATCATCAGTTGTCTTTATTGTTGCAAACTGCTGCAAAAAAAGATTAAGATCCGGAACGACATGCGATGCTGCCTTTTGAAAATACTCCTCTTTCATCAATTCTTGCACTGCTGCCGGTACCTCTTCCGGAGTAAATGGTCTTATATCTTCAAAATTATCCATATTGAATAGCTTATTATTTCCTTTAGTTTTATCAATACAATCAATTATTTTGTTCGCAAAGCATCTTCTATTATTTCAGAAAGAACATCGCCCGGTTCTAATTGTATTGCCCGTATCTGCTGCGGTATAAACGAAGTAACCGTCATTCCGGGCGTAGTATTAACCTCTAACAAGTATGGTTCTTCCCCTATTATAATATAATCAACTCGTATTATTCCTTTTGCTCCAATAATATCATATATTTTAGAAGTTGTCGCTGATATCTTATTAGCTATCTCTTCTGATATTCTTGCCGGTGTTATCTCTTCAACTTTTGAAGCTGTATATTTTGCCTCATAATCAAAAAATTCATTCTTGCTCACAACCTCTGTTATTGGTAATGTAACTGTTTTTTCTGATGTTTTGTAACAGCCACATGTAACTTCGGTCCCTTGCATAAATTTTTCAACTATAACATTTCCGCCTTCGGTAAATGCTTTCTCTATTGCGGTTTGGAGTTCTTCTGCCTCTTTGACTTTTGTTGTTGCACAACTTGAGCCTCCTTCGTTCGGTTTTACAAAACATGGCAGTGTTACCTCATTTGCTATTTCTGATACTGAATATGCCTCTCCCTGACGTATCATTTTTGCAGGAGATATTTTTACTCCAAATTTTGCGAGATATTGATTGCATGCATATTTGTTTGCTGTTAAAGATGCTGCAAATACTCCACAACATGAATATGGCATACCTATCATATCAAAGTATCCCTGCAATGCTCCATTTTCTCCCGGAACTCCATGTATTGTTATATATGCAAAATCAAATTGTTTGATGTGTGAGCCTTCAACAAAAGAGAAATCATTTTTATCTATCTCCGATGTAGTTCCATCAGATAACTCCACCTCCCATAAATCCCGAGTTATTCGCACCACATAGGTTTCATATGGTGTTTTCTCAAGAAATGTTTTTATTCCCTGCGCACTTTTTATTGATACGGGATATTCTGATGAGTATCCTCCTGCAACTATCGCTATTCGTCTTTTCTTCATTTATTCTCTCAAAGCTCTATTTATAAACCTTTTACACCAGGATTTAAATATTCTTTTAAATAAGATATTTACAAAAGTAACTATTTATATATAATTTTTAAAATTTTTCTCTACTATAATTCCGCCATTTTTCTATGAGGCTCTGCATATCTTGCGGTAGTTCGGAGTTAAAATGCAACTGCTCACCTGTTACCGGGTGCGTAAACCCTAATGTTTTAGCATGTAGCGCTTGACGTGGACACAAATCAAAACAGTTTTGCACAAATTGTTTGTATTTCGCTGTTGAAACTCCTTTTAAAATCTGTGTTCCTCCATATCTTGCATCATTAAATAAGATATGTCCTATATGTTTCATATGTACCCTTATTTGGTGTGTTCGTCCTGTTTCCAATTGACACTCTACAAGGGTTACATAACCAAAACGTTCCAATACTTTATAATGGGTTACGGCATGCTTGCCATACTCTCCGTTCGGGAAAACTGCCATCTGTAAACGATCGCGCAAGTCTCTTCCAATGTTCCCTTCGACAGTCCCTTCATCATCTTCTATTTTACCCCACACCAAGGCATTGTATCGACGAAACGTTGTCTTATCATGAAATTGTCTGCCAAGAGATGTTTTTGCATTAGGTGTTTTTGCAACTACTAAAAGGCCCGATGTGTCTTTATCAATACGATGAACCAAGCCCAGACGTGGATCGCTTACATCAAAATCGGGATTATTTCTAAAATAATATGCTAATGCATTAACCAATGTTCCGTCTTTATTTCCATGTCCCGGGTGAACAACAAATCCCGGAGGTTTGTTTATTACCAACACATCGTTATCTTCGTAAACAACATCAAGTGGAATGTCTTGTGGGATTATCTCATTCTCATAGCGAGGACGATCCATTACAATAGTTACAACATCGTCAGGCTTTACTCTGTAATTAGATTTTACGGATTTGCCATTTACTAATATACACCCCGCCTCGGCTGATTGCTGAACTCTATTACGAGATGTCCCCTCCATTCGGGCTACAAGAAATTTATCTACGCGCAACAACCCTTGCCCTTTATCTGCTACAAAACGGAAATGTTCATACATTCCATTTTCGTCGGCTTCATATGCAGACAAATCCTCGTCTGCATGATTATTATCTGCTTCTTGTATCATAAAGGATTGTTTTATATTCCAACATCAACAGAAAGGGTATCAACCGGTAATTCATTATCGCCACACCCTACGGTAAGAGTAAATATTGTTGTTATAGGAAATTTTTCACCTGCAAATACTGTCCTCCCCTTATATGAAGCACCTATTACTAAATCTTTATAAACTGAAGGAACATATACTATTTGTGGAGCAGGAAAGCCTAATCCCTGTAACAAAGAGGTTGCTTGTCTATATGATATATCTTTTAACTCCGGAAATGGAATTTGACGAGGCATCTTTGAATTTATAACTACATATACCGCTTTTTTCTGTTTTACAGTTGTCCCTTCTCGTGGAGTCTGCTCTATTATTATTCCGGGACGCAATTTGCCGTCATACAAGGAATCTATTATTTGGCAATTTAATCCGTAGCGCTCCAAAATCGGCATAGCCTCTTCAACAGTTAAATTTTTTATCTCAGGAACTGTTACGGCTACACCATGTTGCGTATATTTATCCATCATATAAACTGCCACAGATAATAATAGCATCGTTACTACAAAAATATAAAGCAGATGACGCAAAATCCGATGATTTTTAAAGAAAGTAATTACACCCTTGATCATATATTTAAGCTGTTTGAGATGCGAAGTTAACCATTTTGTTTGGTTTTTCAAAGTAATATGTTTTTTAGCGCGTTAATTAGAGTTAAGTAGATTGTTTATAACTCTATTTTTATTACCTTTGTAAATAATTATTGCATATTTTACCATGAAAGAACGTATTAAAAACATAAAAGAGAAATTCGGTATTTGGATTTTTGTAAGCATAGGTCTGGCTCTTATATTGGGATTTGCATTATATATGATAATTTCTCAACACAACGAAATGAACAATATAAAAACCCAAATTGCAATAGAAGAGGAAAAGAGAGCATTAGAGGCAGAATACGCAAACCTCGCTTATGAATATGACCAATTTGAGGGTAGTAAAATGTTTATCCGTAACGACTCGCTTATAAAACAACTTGAGAATGAAAAACTTAAGGTTCAACGTCTATTGGAAGAGTTAAGAACTACCAAAGCTTCAGATGCCAAACGTATTGATGAACTAAAAAAAGAGTTGAGTACGTTAAGAAGCGTAATGAAAGGCTATTTAATACAAATAGACTCTTTAAATGCTCTTAATCAAAAATTAGTTGCTGAAAATAAAGAGGTTAGCTCTAAATACAAAGAGGTAGCAGAGACTGCGTCTCAACTACAAAAGGATAAAGAGGAATTATCTCACCAAGTTACTCTGGCCTCAAAGCTTGATGCTGTTGCAATATCAATATCCGGACTAAACAAAAAAGCTAAGGCTACATCAAAAATAAGCAAAATAGAATATATACAGGTAAATTTCTTAATAGCAAAAAATATCACTGCAAAAGCAGGTGAAAGGTTTGTATATTTAAGAATTATAAAACCCGACAACGACGTTTTGATAAAAAACAGATCTGATGTTTTCAATTATGAGGATAGCGAAATAAATTATTCTATTAAGAAACTTATTGCATATGATAGTGAAGAGACTGCCGTAGAGATGTTCTGGACTGTTGAAGAGTATCTCTATCCGGGAACATATCGCGTTGAAATTTTTGCTGATGGAGATTTAATTGGACAAAAATCTTTTACTCTTGAAAAATAGACTATTAACAATAAATTATTTATATTAATTCCATACTTCCGAAACTGATGATTTTAGACACTGAAAATATCGTACTTGTCGGGTCAATACTCTTATTTGTCAGTATAATTGCAAGTAAATTCAGCTCAAAATTAGGAACTCCTACTCTATTGCTTTTTCTTGTGGTAGGAATGATATTTGGAAGTGATGGTGTAGGTATTCAGTTTGATTCTCCCGCAGTTGCTCAATTTATTGGTATGATTGCGTTAAGCATTATACTATTTTCGGGTGGTATGGATACTAAAACCGACGATATAAAACCTGTTGCTTTTGAAGGTATAACACTTGCCACTATCGGTGTTTTGCTGACTGCCGGAATAACAGGTGCTATTATATTCTATATTACACAACTTATTGGCATTAATTTTTCTTTTTTGGAATCGTTATTGCTTGCTTCTATAATGTCTTCAACCGATTCGGCATCGGTGTTTTCAATATTCAGCACTAAGAAACAAGGTCTTAAAGAGAATTTGCGTCCTTTATTAGAATTGGAAAGTGGAAGTAACGACCCCATGGCATACATTCTTACCATTGTTCTTATTGGAATGATAAGTTCGGGCGACATAAACTTTGGCGAAGCAGTCATTAAATTCTTTACTCAAATGATTGTGGGCGCTCTATCAGGTTATTTACTTGGTCGTTTGACTGTAATATCAATAAACAGAATTAATCTTAAAAACAAATCGTTATACTCTATTCTGCTACTTGCCTTAGTTTTCTTTGTTTTTGCTTTTACCGATTTTATCGGAGGCAACGGTTATTTGGCTGTTTATTTGGCAGGATTGGTGGTCGGAAACAACAAAATATACAACAAAAGAACACTTGTATCGTTCTTTGACGGTGTTGCATGGCTGTTTCAAATAGTAATGTTCCTTACTCTTGGACTTCTTGTAAACCCTCACGAATTATGGGACGTAACCTTATTGGGTATTATAATTGCTTTTGTAATGATTTTTATATCTCGTCCGATAGCTATTTTTGCGAGCCTTGCTCCTTTCAGAAGGCTGTCTCTTAAAGCTCGTACATATGTGTCGTGGGTTGGCTTGAGAGGTGCAGTACCTATTATATTTGCAACATACCCTATGGTTGAAGGGTTAGAAAATGCCAATATAATGTTCAATATTGTATTCCTAATAACTATTATCTCTCTTGTAATACAAGGTACTACCGTTACATGGTCTGCTAACATATTGGGATTATCGACAAAAGAGGTTGAGAAAGGATTTGATATAGCACTACCAGATGAAGTTAAAGCAAAGCTGACAGAATTAAAGGTTACCGAAGAGTTCTTAGTCAAAGGCAATACTCTTAGAGATATAAATCTTCCTAAAGATATTTTAGTAATGATGATTCGTCGCGGAGACAAATATATTGTTCCTCGTGGTGATACTCAGATTATTCTTAACGATATTCTCTTATTTATAAAAGAAGATGCTCGCGATGATAACGAATATCTTAAAACTCTTGATATAAAGAGATTATTTAAAAGCGGAAAATAAAGAAGAGAGACGGAGTCCTTTATTAAGAAGTTTTATATGTTCTCTAAAACTGTTTTAATTCTATTGTAAAGCCGTCAAACTCTGCATAAGAACATAGTTTTATCCAATCGCCCGTTAAGATTATCTCGCCTCCGCTTTTTAAAGGGCGCTTAAATAGCAGGTGTTGATGCCCGAATATAAAATAATCTACTTTATTCTCTGCTTTTTGATTATACTCTTCTGCAAATTCTACTAACGGGTTTTTATCGTCATTGGCAAATTTTGGTTCACAGCCTGCCGACTTACGACTCGTTGAAGACCACCCATGAGCAAATGGTACAGTCCACCATGGGTGTATTGCAGAATATAGTTTTTGACATAGCTTATTCCGGAAAAATGAGCGCAAGAACAAGAAGCCAAGCGGTCGTCTGCCTTCTCCGTCGCCATGCCCCATATAGAAGCGTTTTCCGTAAATCTCTGTTATATATGATGTTTTATGAAGTATTATTCCTAATTCTTTGGGCAGATAATCAAAAATCCATATATCGTGGTTTCCTATAAACCAATGCACCTCCACCCCACTATCTGTCAACTCTGCTATCTTTCCAAAAAAGCGAGTGTAACCACGTGGCACAACGCAACGATACTCAAACCAATAGTCCAGAATATCGCCAAGAAGATATATTGCCGATGCTGAATCTTTTACAGAGTCTAACCACTTGACAACACGTTTTTCGGTTTCAAGTGGCGACTCCAAAGTTTTTGCTCCAAGGTGCAAATCTGATATAAAATATATTTTTTTATCCATACACCAATCCTCTTTCGTATATAGCATGGTATGGTCCTGCTCTCTTACAAAAATCCCAAGTCAAGTTTTGCCTCTTCACTCATCATATCTTTATTCCATTCCGGCTCAAAGACTACTTGCAAATCAAGGCTTTTCACTCCCTCTATACCTTCAAGTTTCATACGAACATCTTCAAGTATAAACTCTGCCGCAGGACAGTTTGGTGCGGTAAATGTCATCTCAACCTTTAGATTTTTATCTTCATCTAAATCGATAAGGTATATCAAACCCAAATCATATATGTTTACGGGTATTTCAGGATCGTAAACAGTGCGAAGCATCTTTACGACCTTCTCTTCTATTGTTGGTTCGTTTTGCATCATACTACTTCTCCTCTGCTACCTTCTCAATTATTGCAACCAAATGTTTATAAAAGTTTGCTACTGCAGGTATATGCATCTTCTCATCGGGTGAATGTACTCCTCGTAATGTAGGGCCGAATGATACCATATCAAGATATGGATATTTCTCTAAGAACAACCCACACTCTAATCCTGCATGAATAGCTTTTATGGCAGGTTTTTCACCAAATAGTTGTTCGTATGTATCAACTGTTAATTGCAAAATATGTGAATCCATTTTAGGTTTCCAACCCGGATAGCCTTCGCTATGCGTTACGGTTGCTCCTGCGAGTGTAAATACGCTCTCTATACTGAATGCTGTTGCATGTTTTGCCGACTCAACACTGCTTCGTTGACTTGTTGATATTACGATCTTATTTTCTTCAGGCATTTTAACCGATGCGAGGTTTGTTGAGGTTTCAACCAAACCTTCCAAATCGCGACTCATTGCCACTACTCCTTGAATACATGCGTTCAATGCATTTATTAGATTTGTAGCGGTTTTGCTTTCTATGGCATCAGCTGCATCGGTTGTTTCCCATCGCATCTTGAAGTTATCGTCAATCCCTTTTAACTCTGCAGCCACCTCTGAGGCAAACATATTCAACGCGATGGTTACAGGCTCTTTATCTTCCTTGCGGACTGCTATTACGGCTGATGCTTCTCGAGGTATGGCATTACGGAGGTTTCCGCCTTCAAAACTTACAAGATATAGAGGATTTTTTCTTATCCATTTTGCAAGGAAACGAGACAAAATCTTTATTGAGTTTCCAAGTCCCAAATGTATATCACAACCTGAATGTCCTCCACGTAAACCTTCAACATATATCTTTATAAAATGGTATCCTTCGGGAACTTTTTCTGTTGTATATGGCAGAGTTGAAATAGTGTCAACTCCTCCGGCACAACCTACAAAAATTTCACCTTCGTCTTCAGAGTCAAGGTTTAATAGATATTTCCCTTTCATAAAGCCCTCTTTCAAGGCAAATGCTCCTGTTAAGCCTGTCTCTTCATCTACGGTAAATAACGCTTCAAGTGGTCCGTGCTTTAAATTTTCATCAACAAGAGCAGCCATTGCACCTGCCATTCCTATTCCGTTATCTGCTCCAAGAGTTGTTCCTTCAGCTCTTACCCAATCGCCATCAACCACTGTTTTTATAGAATCGGTGTCAAAATTAAACTCTACTCCACTATTCTTCTCACAAACCATATCCATATGTGCCTGCATAGTAAGGACAGGAGCAGTTTCGCAACCCGGGGTTGCAGGTTTACTCATTAATATGTTACCTGTTTCGTCCTCTTTTACATCAACTCCATTTTTTACTGCCCAATCTTTTAGATATTGGCGTATCTTCTCCTCTTTTTTTGAAGGGCGAGGAACTTTTGTTATTTCGTCAAAAATAGTCCAAATTGCTTTGGGTTTTAAATCTGTTATCTTCATGTATGTAATTTTTAATTATTAATAATCCTAAAAATTGATATTTTTATCTATTCACTTTTTACAAATAAAGAACTTTATTCACACGTTTTTATTATATTTGCAACCGTTGTGAAATTTTGCGTCAAAAAGATATGGTTTTTGACCATATTTTTATTGTACCATACAAATATATAACAAAAATGTGGTATATTGTATTGCTTTTAACCTTTATTATTATAGCCTTTGCCATATTTGCAATGGCGGTAAAGATTTTATTCAAAAGGGGAGGTAAATTTCCTAACGGGCATATAGGTTCAAGCAGACATATGAGGCAACGTGGTATTACATGTTCTGTATCAACTGATGCGCGTGATAGAGATAAAAAGAACCTTGATGATATTTTAAAAGAACAAGAATTAAAAAATTAATATTTAAACCATTTATGAAAAATTTAGGCAAAACATTATCGCTTATTGCTGCAGGTCTTATTGTTGCAGCATCATTTACTCAATGTAAAGAGAATTCTTCTTCATGCAATGTTACAGTTGCTAATGATAGTTGTGGCACTTCTGCTATTAAAATAGCTTATATAAATGCCGACTCTCTGCTAAGCAACTACAACTTGGCTAAAGAACTTAATGAAGAGATGTTGAAACAACAAGAGTCAATGCGTGCCAACATTAACGAGAGAGGTAAAGCTTTGGAAAAAGAGATGGAAGAGTTTCAACGCAAAGTTAAAAACAATGCTTTCTTAACTCAAGAGCGCGCAGAGCAAGAGTATCAACGCATTATGAACAAGCAACAAGACCTTCAAGAGTATGCTCAAAAACTTGAGGTAGAGGCATTACAAAACAACCAAAAAATGCTTCTTCGTGTTAATGATTCGGTTCAAAACTACATTGACGATGTTTTGAGTAAAGCTTACGATATTGTATTGAATAACGCAGGTACAATACACGCTACCAAAAAAATTGATATTACAGACGAGGTTATCAAAGCTTTGAATGCAAGATATAAAAAGTAAAGTCAAATAATGATGACAAAAAAGAGAGATGAGGCTAAATACATATTGGATTTTCCTCTTTCTCTCTTTTTTTATAATCTATAGTAATAATATTTAGGATTGACAAGAAAATTCTTTTAACGTTGTTTTCAGCTAAAACTGATTGACTATTAGTCACAAACCGGACGGATTGTATATCCCAGATACCTGTTATCGGTATTTATTCGATTGTTTCTACTAAATTCGGTAAAGGATATAGAATAAGCGCCAAAACTATCATTCGTATTAGGATTTCCTGTCCAATAGTAACCTCCGCCATTAGCGCCATAAACATCTCCCCCAAAATAACCTGCGGCAGGAATAAATATAAAATTCCCATTCTTTTTGCTTTTTATAGTATACCCGCAAATATTATTCTTTGTTTCCCATATCCAAACACATTCACTCCTAAGTTCATCTACCTCTAATTTTGTAGGCATACGCCAATTACCTCCCATATTTATATTTGAAACATCTGAGGATAATGGAAGGGTGGTAGGATCAAAACTTCCTGATGTTGCAAATCTAAATGTATAATTACTTTTTGAGTACATATCTTTAGTCTCGGTCTCTCCCCAAGCATAATAGTCGCCATACTCTTCTGATGAGCTTGCGCCCAAATTACAAGTTGCCCATTTCACAGATAATCCAAGATCGACATATACATATCCATTTTCTGAATACTTTTTAAAAGTAGCTACATATTCACTATCTTCTATTATTGTTGCTGTATAAGGGTTACTGACAGAGACTTCCTTGCCATTCATAGTCCAATTTACAAAACTATATCCCTCTTCCATAGTTGCCGTTAAAGTTACCTTTCCATTATATCCAACTCTACTTCTTGACGCAACAGCAGTCCCGCCCTCGCCTGCCATTACTTTAACATTGTAACTTATAAAGGTAGCTTTTATTTTTAGGTTTTCAGTTATGACTAATTTATATGGATTTAACTGAATTATCTCTTTTCTATCTTCTCCTTCTATTATCCAATTCAAGAAACTATAATCGTCTTCAGGTACTGCATAGAGCGTAACCTCTTCTCCGTTAAGAACTTCCTTCGGATATACCATCGCTCGTCCTCCTTCTCCTGCAATTACCTCTAATTTATAAATATCTTTTTCAAAGTTTGCTTGTAATTCAATATCATTATTTACGGCAAATGTATATGGATTATCTTTTGAAACCTCAACTCCGTTTGAAGTCCAATTTAAAAATCTATAACCACTCTCAGGAGTTGCCGTCAGAACAACCTCTTCTCCCAATATCACCTCATTTGATGATACTGTAGCTTCTCCGCCTTCTCCACTTTTAACTACCACTTTAAAAGCTATTAACTCTTCTTTATCTTGCTCACATGATGTTAATGCGAAAAACAATACATATATTGATAATATGCCAATAAAACGGTAAAATGTATTCATTGTTCTCAATATTAAAATCTAATTCTTAAAATCCTCGTTTATCGTAAGCAACTTTTAAGCGATTCATCGCTTCAACCATAACTGCGCGTGGAGATGCTGCATTAAAACGCATCCAGCCTTCTCCTCCGGGACCAAACATATCGCCTGAGTTAAGAGCTAAACGCGCTTCATTGACAAAGAAATCGTCCAACTCCTTTTGTGTAGCAAAGCCTAACTCCCTGCAATCAAAGAACATCAAGAATGAAGCTTCGGGTTTCATCGCTTTTATCTTTGGCATCTCGGCATTGAGACGGTCATTAACATAATCCATATTGGCAAATACATACGAAAGCATTTGATTTAACCACTCTTCGCCTTGATTGTATGCTGCCTCGGCTGTTACAAAAGCAAATACATTTCCGCCTGAAATATGATTATTATCCAAATATGGGAATGCGCTATTACGTATATCTTCGTTAAATATGATTATCTGAGACGATACTACTCCCGGCATATTGAATGTTTTTGAGGGTGCCATAAAGGTTATGGAGTTGCTACGTGCTTTCTCGCACGATGCTGCAAAGGGCAGGTGTCGTGCGGGAGGATAGGTCATATCGGCATGTATCTCATCGCTTAAAACGAGTGTTCCCTCTTCGGCACATATCTCTGCCATAGTTATTAACTCCTCGTTACTCCAACGACGTCCGCCCGGGTTGTGGGGATTACAAAGTACAAATATTTTACACCCTTTTATGTCGCGACGCATTGCGTCAAAATCGATTCGATAACGTCCGTTCTCTATTATAAGGGAATTATGTACGGCTTGACGTCCTGTTGCGGCAATAACATTGTGAAACGGGTGATATACGGGTGGTTGCACCATAACCTTATCACCGGGGTTTGAGAAATGATTTATCATCATATATATACCCGGAACTATACCCGGGACATGGTGTATCTCCTCTTTTTTTATCTGCATACCATAACGACGATCTGCCCAATTTATAAAGGCTTCAAAATAGCCATCGTGAGGTTTAGGATAACCCAATATCTCATGTGATAGACGCTCCTTTATAACATCTGTTATAAAAGAGGGCGTTTTGAAGTCCATATCGGCAATCCATAAAGGAAGAACATCTTCTCTTCCCCATAACTCCTTAGTTGTATCGTACTTAACGGATTGTGTTCCGTGACGATCAATCATCTCATCAAAATTGTACTTCATATCTTCCCTATCTTTATATCGTATTACTCTTTTGAGACAATCATAAAAGTTTCTCCGTCTGAGAGCTTCTGTTCCATTTTTGCAGATTTAACTCCCGACTCTATTACCTGACGTGCCGAGACAGCAACACTCTGTTTTCCTGTAAGCATCTTGCTTTTTACATTGTCAAACTTAGTCTCTACATTTCTGAAAGCTTTCTCCACATCGTCCATCATATCATATAACGAGCTGAGACGTTCAAGCATATTCTCGGCAGACTTTATAATCTTATCTTGGTTGCGTTGTTGTATTATTTGAGCCCAATAGTTCTCAATCATTTTTAAAAGAGAGAACAACGACAGTTCACTTGTTATTATGACTTTTTGGTCGTATGCCTCATACCAAAGCGAAGGTTCTAAATCACGCATCAATTGCAATGCTCCTTCATTAGGGATAAACATTACCACACAATCAATGGTTTCGCGCTTAACCTCTTTACGATAGGCGGCATACGACTTTGTAACTATCTCCTTGATATGGTTTCTGATACTTGTTATATGTTTTTTTGCGGACACTACCCTATCCTCTTCTGTTTCGGCATTACACCACTCCAAATAGGCAGTAAGCGAGACCTTTGAGTCAATTATCAAATCTTTATCAGGATAGTGAACTATCACGTCAGGAATCATTTTTGAGCGAGTATCTTCGTTTACTATGGCATTACCATGCTCATCGCGTAACATAACCTGACACTCAAACTGCTCTCCCTCTTTTAACCCGCTTCTACGTAATATATCAGATAATATCAATTCTCCGTATATTCCTTGAGTTTTTGATTTCCCTTTAAGAGCCTCTGCCAATTTTGTTGCCTCGTTGCCTATCTCGTTGGTACGCTCCATCATATCTCTTATGGCAGTATCTAACGACGATTTATGAGCGACACTCTTCTCGCGCGACTCTTTAATCTCGGCTCCAACCTTCTTCATCTCCTCTTTTAAAGCATCAATAACAGGTGTCAGATTTGTTTTGTTACTATCGCCAAGTTCTTGAACCTTATCTTTCAGAAGTTTCTCTGATAATGCTTTAAATTGCAATTCCAAAGTTTCAGTTTGTTGTTTAAACTGCTCCGCTTGCTGTTTAAGGCGTTTCTCTATCTCACTCTCTTTATCGGCAAGCATTTTTGACTTTGCCTCATTATTTGCCATAAGAGAGCTATTTGTTTTTAGCAGGCTCTCACGCTCTTCTGATAGTTTTTGTAGCTCTATTTTTATACTCTGTAACTCTCTGATTTTTTCATCATACAACTTTTGTTGAGTATCTTTCTCGGTAACAATTGTTGCGTTTTTTATCTCAATCTCGTTCTTCTTTTCTCGCAATTGAGATAGCGATTGGTTTAGACATTCTATCTCCTCCTCTTGTTTTTTTACAAGAGCATTCTTCACTTTTACTAAATAGATATGTAAAAGCGTCATAATCACTATTCCTATTACCAATCCTATTAATATTTCCATTTTTCAACTATTAGTTGTTTGCTTTCAGTTGTCAGTTGATAGTTAATAAGGACTTTAGGGTCATTATTGTTCTCTTCTAAAAAATAGCAACTACCCATCGAGGGTTGAGTTTACGAAACCGAGAAGTAAAAACTAAATCCCTCTTAATCGTTTTGCTGTTTTCTGAGCTTCGTTGCGTAGCTTATCGCTATATGCTTCGCTTGCCCACACCTGCTCACAAAAGTTGATTATCTCATTTCGTTTGTATGAGTTGTTAAACCAGCCAAATGCTTCTAATATGGTATATCGTAGTTCTTCGTCAGTTTCAGACATAAACATCTGCATTAATTTATCTGTTGCTGTGTGTAGGTTTTTGTTACGGAAATTACGCACCATATTTATCTTCTCTTTTACAGTAGCATTTGGCAAATTCAACTCATTTTCCATATTAACGTTCGTATAACGATTAAAGATAGCCATTATACGCTTCTCCTCTTTATCTTTATCGTAATAGTTTTTACATGGATTTTGTTTCACGAACTCCGCTACCAACTTCTCATGAGGGAAGAGTTCTATAGCTCCGCGTAATTGAAAATCGACACGTGAGCCGTTTGCTATGCGAGATACTGCAGAGACTAAAGAGGGTATTAATCTCTCATCTCCACTCTTGCCTGCATATATAGCACCAAAACGTTGTATAAGTTCATAAGAGTCATTTAGAGCGAGCGCTGTTGCCTCTACAAAATTGTCATCTTTCATTGTTGTCAGCATCATATATGCCACAAGTCGAACGGTATTCTCAGGTGATGTTTTGAATACCTCTAACAACTCCTCCGATGTTATGCCGTTGTTTTGAACCAACATCTCCATCGCAAAACATTTTATTGCGGCAGAAGAGTTTTTCAACTGTTTTTTCCAGAACTTATTGTTTTTGTATATTGCTTGGTTAACATCGAACGATACCTCCTCGCCTGGTACAAAAGTAAATGTTGGATCTCCATATATATGCGCTCCTAAATAGGGGTTATATTTTACCATATTTCCAACACGCAAGCCATAACCAAGCATTCCAATATGACGGTCGCACCATTTATCTTGTAGCGAGTTTACACTGTTAGCAATGGTTACGACACAATCTCCATCTTCAAAGATATACTCCTCTGCCATATATGCTTCGTGGTTAAATGCTCCATTGAAACAAGCATCAAGTATCACCACTTTTGCATTTGGTTTATATTTTCCTAAGTCTGTTATGTGAAGGTCAAGTTTATCGTTATATAGAGAGTCTTCAAGGATTGATGTACGTGTAAATATTGAGTCGAACCAATGAATAGGAACATCATATTTTTTTGCCCAACGCTCACGTGCTGCATCTTTATCTTCTCCACCTTCAACCGCTTTACGTATTTTTGAACGGAAGAATCTGTTTGCCGATTTTAACTCATCTGCTGCATTTTTTGGCAAAGGAAATCCATTTAAATACTCCTCATCGGGGTATCCGTGATGGTGTAATACTGCTAACGATAGGTCTTGACGTTGCATTTGGGTCATCAACGGGAATTTACTGAATTCATCTTCAAGGTGATCCATAAATACTATTCCGTTTGCTTGACGTTGCAACCATGGGAAGTGCTCAAGATATGCAATCTTCTCATCTATACGTGCAAGAATTGACTCAGAGTTATATCCATGTCCTGCAAAGTATAATAGTTGTGAAAGGGTTTCGTTTTTCTCTTTTTGAGCTACAACCTTTTTAAGGTATGCTTTTAAACGATCGTATTTTGTTTTATCTCCTTTGTCACAAGTTTTTATTCGTCCTGAATATAATTCAGGGGCACATACTTGTGTTGAGGTTGACTGTAGTGTATAGTAAAAGAGATTTGGCTTCTTCTCATCTTGTGCCATAAACTCAAACTCCAAATCTAAATCATCATAAAAACGATCAGAGGGACACGAACTTCTTTCCATTCTTTTCATAGATTGTTTGGGCTTGAATCCTGACGCAAAGTGCTGTGCGTCAAAAAGCATAGGCACAGGAATATCTCCTATAAATACCACACCTTCAATAGGGGCATTTTTTTGAGTTGCCAAAGTTTTTATTTTTGCTTTTATTGAGTCAGGGTTATACCATATATCCTCAACAATATATGTTTTTAATCCCTGCTTTTCTATTGACTGAGCATATGCCTCCACTTCAGCTTTTGCCTCTTTATAACTTGCCTTATCAATAATTATTGCAAATCCTCTCTCTCCTGCCATTGCTACTCCCGAGCATAACAACACGGCAAGCAACAATACTCTTTTTACACTTAACACTTTCATTTTAATCTATTTAATTGGGTTTAAATTCTTTTATAAAATAATAGATAACAAAGATAAAAATAAAATTTCATCTTTGCTATCTATTATATGATTTTATTGATATAATTTATAGTTTATATTCCCATTAAGCGCTTATAAGTTTTTAACGCCTCGTTTCTAACTGAATTATCATACTTATCATTCTCCGAAACGGCCTTAAAGTAATCGGCTATCTCAACCCTTTTATACGACATATTAAACCAACCCATTGTCTCTATCAATGCTATTTGCAAATCGGGTTCTGTTATTGTCTCAAATGCAGCAATAATATCTTTAACCGCAGGGTGAAGCGGACGGTTACGGAACGAACGTATTATTTTGAGTTTATTCTTCGCTGAAACTTCGGGGTTGCTGATTTGCTCAACATCGCCCTCGAATGTTTTGTCCGAATAATTTTCAAACGATTTTAAAATCTTCTCGGTCTCTTCCTCTGCATTATAGTAATCTTTACATGGATTTTGTTTCACGAACTCCGCTACCAACTCATTGTAAGGGAATAGCGCTAACGCCATATTTAACTGAAAATCAACACGTTTTCCAATAGATGATTTAGAGAATAACGACACAAGAGAGGGTATTAATCTCAAATCGCCACACTTACCTGCTTGTATTGATGCAAAACGACGAATTAATTCATAGTTATCGTTTAAACCTAAAGATAAGCACTCGATGTAATTATCATCATTGTATGTTGCAAGTATATTTAATGCCATAAAACGCACTGTTTGATAAGGAGATGCCTTGAAAATATCCAATATATCTGCAGAAGAGATTGCCTTACGTTGCGCCAATTCATTAATAGCAAATGATTGCATTGCCGCATACTCCGATTTTAGTTGTTTTGTCCAAAATCTATCGCTCCTATATAAAGCCTCGTTTACATTAAATCCTAGTTTTGCAAAAGGAGTGAACGTATATGTCGGATCTCCAAAAATGTGTGACTCAAAATAGGGATTGTATTTAATAAAGTTTCCTACTCGCAAACCTAATCCGAACATTCCGATATTTCGGTCGCACCACTTATCTTGTAGGGAGTTTACACTGTTAGCAATGGTTACGACACAGTCACCCTCTTCAAAGATATACTCCTCTGCGATATATTCGTCGTGACAAAATGCGCCATTATAGCAAGCATCAAGAATAACCACTCTTGCATTCGGTTTATATTTACCAATATCTGTCAGATGAAGATCTAATTGATAGGCATATATTGAGTCTTTTTTCTTTATATCCTCTCCAAATATAGCATCATAAGTAAACCAACGTTCGGGAACATCATAACCGTTCTTATAATAGTTTATTGCCTCAAGAGTATCTTTACCCCTACGGATAGCAGTGTTTATCTTAGCACGGAAGAAAGATTTAACTGCCTCAAGATTTTGTTCGGCATTTTGAGGTATTGGGTTATCATCAAGATACTCGGTATCAGGATAGCCATGATGATGTAATACTGCCAGCGACAAATCTTTGCGTTGCATCTGACTCATTAATGGATATTTGCTAAACTCATAGTCTGCATGGTTTTGATATGTAAGACTCCAAGGTTGACCCAACAGATTAGGGAATAACTCGTAATATGAACCTTTTTCATCAACACGAGCCAATCCACAATCTGAATTATATCCTTGTCCTGCAAAATAGAAAATCTGCGAAAGTAGCTCGGGAGCCTTCTTTTGCGCAACAACTTTTTTAAGGTACGCTTTCAAACGGTCGTATTTGGTCTTATCGCCCTTATCGCAAGTTTTCATACGCGCAGAATATATATCTGGCTGACATACTTGTGTTGATTGTGCAGATAGTGAATAGTAAAATTGGTTAGGTTTCTCTTTACTTTGCTCTATAAAGGTAAACTCTAAATCAAAGTCGTCATAAAAACGGTCAGAAGGGACTGATGTAAACTCCATCTTTTTAGGGTCCTGTTTAGCCTTGAATGCTGATGTAAAGTGTTGGGCATCGCGTATCATAGGCACAGGAATATCTCCAATAAAAACAGCTCCTTCAATTGGGGCTTTTTTCTGAGTTGCCAAATCCTTTATTTTTGCTCTGATTGAATCTGGATTATACCATATATCTTCAACTATGTATGTTCTCAGCCCTTGTTTCTCAACCGATTGTGCATAAGCATCAACTTCGTCCTTTGCCTCTTTGTAGCTTATGGGATCAATAACAATGGCAAAACCCTTTTCTGCAGCTGATAATGCTACTGCGTTTAAAGTTAATAACGCGATAAATAGTAATCTTAAATTGTTTTTCATAATATATTGTTAGTTTTTTATTTATCTGATTAATAATATTTTAGTATTCTTAGAAAATTAGCCTAATTGGACTAATTGGTCTAATTAGGCTAAAATTTAGTCATAAATTACTATTTATCAATTTTAGAAAGTATAGTTTACACCTCCACTAAATCTATTAAAATGTGTCAATCTAAACATATTATTATCTCCCACATAGCGTTGTGTCGAGGCCTCGACATATGCTCCTACATACGATGTAAAGCGTTTAGATATTACAGGTATCTTAGTCTCAATCCTTCCTTGTACCGAGTATGAATCTGATGTTATATAGTTATACATAGGAATAGTATATTTATCCTTTAATTCAATATCATCACCAAGAAGTAGGCCTGTTTCCAAATTCACCATATAATTTCCTAAGGCAGAAAGAGATAATACTGCTTTCTTAATACTAAAATGTTTTGAAAGAGAGATATTAGCATCTAAATTCTGATATGATTGTTTATATCCATCAGGATAGTTCTTAATATCTGAATTCGCATACTTAACACCAGCAGAAACAGTCCACGATGGAGTATTGCCTGCATTTAAAACGTCAAATCGATACTTCAACGCTGTTTGCCATAAATCTTGGGTATAAATTATAGATTTTAGTTTAGGTTCCCAATATGATTGCCCACTTGAATTTGTTATATATTTTTGGTCATACCATATTCCTTCAACTTTGTCATACCCTCCAAACACTTCGATATTGTGCACATATTTGTTTTTTGCAAATGAAAAACGATCATTTACAAATATTTTGCGGGTTCTATACTCTCCGCCTACAAACTGTTGTGTTGTTCCTCCATCAATAGCTTTTTCCCTGTTTTGCTCAATTCCTCCATTCAAGAAGTTTGTATAACCGGGACGATTCATATAAACCTGCAATGCCGCAAACCAAGCCGTTCCTTTTGTCTCTCTTTGATAAGATGTTCCTCCGTTATTAAGAGACAATCCAAAGCCTTTCATTACAAAGAATGAAGAGTTTATAGCTGTCTCAACTGTACTATATCTTGAATTCTCGTTGAATAGACGCACACCTCCTGTTGCTCCTATTTTTACGTGTTTCGAGACTTTAAAATCAATACCCGGATTTATGGTAAATCTCATACCCTTTGTCTCCAAGCGAGGATCTTGTTCATCAGATGTTGCACCTACCTCATATAGGGCATTTATTCCAAAACGCAACAAATCTAATGGCTCCCAAGAGAAACGACCATCAAGAGTAAACTGCTCTACGGTATAGTTACTAAAGACAGAATCAGCAAGTATAAACGGATTATCTTCGGCTTGATATAGAGTTGAATTCCAACGGCGTTGTTTTTCTTTACCATTGCGATATGACATTCCGCCTTCAAACGATACACTCTCTAATTTTTTTACACCGTAAACCTCAACCAATAAATCGCGGACATCTCCCGATTTATCAAGTTTATGAAAATCGCCCATTCCTGCGCCATAACTTACTTGTAATGTTGCAAGTTGCCCCAAAGGCAAATCTCTCATAAATGTTGGGTTAAGACTGCCATATGCTCCATTATTTAAAAACATATAGTCTTTATATTGCATTGTAGCTTTCAAAATATCTTCATCAGATTTTTCTTGGATAGTTTGTGCACTACATACCGCAGACGCAAATATCAATATAAAAACTATGTGAAACGATATATAAATTATTTTTTTCATATATTAATCTTATTATTCTTTATCTATTTGTTTATTGTATTTCCGTTTGCATCAACTCCGGGTGTTGGAGTTTGGTCTGTTAAGAAGTCATTTGATGAGTTATTTGTATCTTGATAAACAACTCTTCCGTTTACAACACTTTTCACTTTTCTTTTGATACTCTTTCCATTATACACGGCTGAGTTTGTTACCATTCCTGCATCAACTTCAGCCCTCAACTGAACTTGACGTTTTGCAGGGTCAACCCCCACAATATTCACTCCGTCCATTACATAATCTTGAGGGACCATAAGATAAAGAGTCGTATTTACAGTCTGAAATGGAATTGTTTTATAATTTGCCATATCAGCCGCATATTCCTTAAGATTGATATTATCAGGAAACTTAGCCAAAATTGCTGATGTTCCCGAATATGGCAACATCCAGAATGTTATTGTCATATCTCCACTCTTTGTTATAATTGACATATCTGACACAGCAGGATTATTTGCATAACTTGTAACATAGTCTGAGATATTAACCTCATAGTTAGCATTACTCAAATCAACACTATTCGGATTGATTTGTGTTCTATGATTTTTTGCCTGATATGCAACTACAACACTTTTTCCGGGCTCTAATGGATATTTTTTACCTGAGCCATCTCCTTCAAATGCTGCAATATATGAATCTGTTGGGTATTCCATTAATATCTCTCCATTTGCATCTACCCACCTACAGGGTATTACAGCCGAACCTGATCCTTGCGTGCGAGCCAATATACAATTGTCTAAATATTGGGTTTTTGATGAGTTGTTATATATCTCATAAAATTGGTCATTAGTGTATTGATCTCCTGTGGTAGTTTTACTCATACTATAATATATCTCCTTGAAAATTATAGGTGAGGGTTTTACAGATTTCAACGCTAACGAAACTTTATTATCAGAATATATTCCTACGCTACTTACTTTTCCATTGAAAGACAATATTGATTCTTCTGAATCATTATCTTCCTCTAATTTTAAAATAGCAGATATATTATACTCTCCAGATGGCAACTCAGTTTGCCATATATCTTGATAATATTCTCCTGTTAGTACATATTTGTGAGAAGTTTGCTGATTTACTATTTCTATAGTTGTTTGCTCTACTTTTTCTTTATATTCAGCCTCTTCTTCGGGTAGTAATAACGAAATATTTACCGAATAATATCTTGCTATTTTTATATCTTCTTTGTTACATGAAGAGAACAATAATAGAGATGTAAATATTATTAACGATGTTATAACAGAATACTTCATATTATTATTTTTTCATTAAATTAATTCTAAATCTTTATCTTTAACTCAGCTCCAAAATATATTGGAGAATACATCTCTCGATAACCGCCTCGCTTATCTTGACGATACAATTTTGAAAGTTTCAAGAAATTATTCGCCACAAATGATAGCTCAACAAATTTCTTAAACTCTTTTGTCATCTTAAAGTTAAGCATACATGTTATCGGATATTTTTGTGTATCGTAATAATACATATTTGACGTTCTGGTTGGCAAGTCTCTTAACTCCTTATTTTGAGTCATTGATTTATCCCATTCGGTATAATTTCCATTATTATCATAATAGCCTAACGGATCAACTAAATAGACCTCATTGCCTTGTTCATCAATTGTTTTATAATAGTGATTGTTGCCATCATTGTCCTCATATATATATTTGCTACTTTCAAACCATACAATCTGAGCTGTTGTCGTAAAGACCAATTTTATTGCAGGTATGTGTGTTACAAGACGTATATTGGTATTTACTCGTTGATTTATTGACCCACTTCCGGTAGGCATAACAGCCAAATAGGTATTAAATCCTGATTTTGTTGCGCCGCCTATGGTTGTTACATCAACAGGTGTGTCATCGTAATTATAACTTGCTCCTGTTGAACGGCGTTTTATATAATACCAAGCTCCATCAACAATGACATCAGTTTTTATTGCTTTAATTTCGCCTAAATTAAATGAATACTCAACACCTTGTTTAAAAGTTTCTGAGGTATTGCTTGGCATTGAATATGTAGTTACCCTTTTTTGAGTAAACTTATCTGCAGCATCTTTGGGACCGCCGGGAGAAGTAGTATAATAAACACCTTCACCCTCAACATATATTGGGATTAATGTCTCATTTTCCACCTCAGGTACATAATATTTATTATAACTTAAATAGTGAGGTACTGATGTAAATCCATACTCATTTTTGTACCTTTCGTTAAAGTATGTAATTGTTCCTCTTACTTTATTTATACGTCCAGAAATTCCAATCTCAAATTTACGAGAAGTTGATGGTTTTAAGTTGGGATTTGCTGTATTGGCAATAACATCAGATGATATAATTGCAAGTGTTCTTGACGGATCATCAGCTACATAAGAGTTGTAACTTGTATAGTCAAAGTATGCGGGGTTAGGATATAGATATGACATTGTTGGCATTTTTGAAGCCAATCCAAAACCTCCCACTATTGATAAATCGTCAAATACATTATTGTTTTGATGTGATAAGAATTGATATGAGAAGTTGATACGAGGATCTATTGTTGTAATATTGCCTCGTTTTGCGAGTTGATCAATGAATAGAGTATTCACACGAACTCCCGCTTGAAGATTTAATGTTTGTCCTGCAAATGTTACTTCCGTTGCATTTTCAAAGAAGTATGACATTGTATGCATTGACGGTATTGATTTATACGAACGCGGACGCGCTCCTTGTCCGTCTCCCGGTTTTGGAGGGGTAGTATTATCAAACAACATTCCATCGCCATAGTTTGCACTTAAATTATAGTCCGCTCCGACTTTAATATTGTTAGTTCCCCTTTCAAATGAAAACATCTTATTTGCCTTTAACTGAACGTATGCCGTAAGAGGCTCTCCGTTTATTGTGTATTGAGATAAATATTCTGGAGCAAGGAATGCTACTGAATATTCTCCCGGCACACGAGTAGTTGCGTATGGCACTGCGGAGCCTACTATATATTGGCGATATGTATCGGTCTGCTTTGTATATGACAAAGATGCCGAATAGTTAAAGTTGCTTATCCATGATTTATTCAAACGCCACATTCCGTCTGCAGAGAAGCGGAAGCCTTGACTTGCATTCTCTAATAGTTCATCAGGGTGCATTGATTCATCTGCTTTCTGACTACTTATGTTTCGAGTATAAGACATTTTTAGGTTTAAACTCAATGGAGTAGTCTCCTTCATAAAGGTATTTGAATAGGCTCCATTCGCAGTTATACGATCATATCCTTTAAATTTCTTTCGGGTATCTTCATAAGATTTTGTATAGTCAGCCGACAAGTTAATTGCTCCTCTGTTTTTCTTCATAGTAAAACCTTTACCAATATAGACAAGTTTTGAATTGGGGTCAATTTTAACTTTTGCTTCATATGGTGTTGTTCCGACTTTTGTTTTGATTACTACGGCTCCTGAAGTTAAGTTACCGTACTCTGCAGAAGGGATACCCCTAATTACCTCTATTGATTCAATATTATCGGGAGATATTGAACGCAAGTCAACTCCTCTTCCACTTGTTGACTGATCGTTCATCGTATTACTTGCAGTTGATGAATTTGATCCTGAACGAGCCGTTGAAAATAGCTGCATATTAGCATCGTTACTCATTGGTGCACCATCTACGATAACTGCAGTTCCAAGAGCATTATTATTATTGCTTCCTGCATCAATTTCGCGGATAGATGCTTGACCTGCATTTGTTAAATCAGGGTTTTTAGTTATTTGACCGGGAAGTAGTTGTAACATATCTTCAACACTCTTTGCTTGTAAGTGTTGAATTGCGGCTTGTCCAATAGTTGAAGCAGAACCCATTTTATGTTCTTCGGCGGTTACAACAACCTCTTCAAGACCTAAGCCTGCAGGACGCATTACTATTGAAAAGTCTGTTATATTTTTTGTAACTGTTACCTCTCCAACAACATCTTCAAATCCCAAATATGCAATCTCATATTTGTATGTGCCTTGCTTAAGTCCCGTAATCTTAAACTCTCCTTTTTCGTTTGTCATAGCCCACGCTGATGTTGACAACTTCACCAACACCATCTCTAATGGCTCATCACCTTCTGACGAAATAATCTTTCCCGATAGCACAAATCCCTTTTGCGATTGAGCTTTTACGGGTGTAGCAAAAACTATCAAAAGAGTAACAACAAATATACTCTTAATCAACGACACAATATACTTACTATAATTCCCAAGCATATATCTTTATCATTAATGTGATTATTCTAATTTGTAAATTATGGCAAAGATAGCATAATTATTTAAATTATAGCTGTTTCAAATAGCATTTTATAAGATTTTACATATAAAAAATATACATTTTGCATTTTTATACTATTTTGTTACATTCTAAGATGAAACAGGTATAAAAATTTGAAATTATAGAGCAAAATTTGCTTTATTAACAGAAAGAGGTGTAACTTCGCACAAATAATTTATTTTATAAAATGAATGCGAGAACTTCATACCTAAATTTTGCATCAAATAGCGATTACACATGGTGCACTTTAGCATCAGGACTAAATGTGGTTTATAGATATGCAAACTCTGATGTGTCGTATTGTGGATTTGTTATTGATGCCGGGACCCGTGATGAAGTTGAAGGAGAAGAGGGTATAGCTCATTATGTTGAGCATATGCTTTTTAAAGGCACTACTAATCATAAAGCATCACATATTCTAAATTGCATGGAGAGTGTTGGAGGAGAGTTAAATGCTTTTACCAGCAAAGAAGAGACAGTCATATATACTGTAAACCTTGAGCCTTATCTCAAACGTGCTGTTTCTCTTATGTGCGATATTATACAAAACTCCAACTTACCCGATTCAGAGAGCGTAAAGGAGAAAGAGGTTATTATTGATGAAATAAACTCATATCTTGACAACCCCGCTGAATATATATATGATGAGTTTGAAAACCTCATCTTTGACAACCACCCTCTTGGACACAACATATTGGGCGATATAGCTTCTCTTGAAAGAATAACGCCTCAAAAAGGCAGAGATTTTATAAAAGAGTTTTACACTTCTGAAAATATGGTTTTCTTTTTTACAGGGAAAACCAAATTTGAGAAGGTAATATCCATTATTGAAAATGCGA
The DNA here is from genome assembly GCA_045587545.1 of Candidatus Caccoplasma sp. GTDB lineage: Bacteria > Bacteroidota > Bacteroidia > Bacteroidales > G3-4614 > Caccoplasma_A. The sequence continues at coordinate 46,813 of JAZNCN010000012.1, read as the reverse complement.
CAATTGGATTTAGAAACAATAAACCCAAACTATCAAGAAACTCAGATGTAAAATATTCATGTTTCAACACACATAAAGAGTGCGACAACTACCAATCACATGCTATAATTGGAGGATTATGTCATAACCTATTTGATAAAGAGAGATTCAACTTATTCCTACTAAACAATATTCTTGGAGGTCCCGGAATGAATAGTATGCTGAATATAGCCCTTCGCGAAAAGAAAGGGTATGTTTATAGCGTAGAATCAAACATAACAAACTACTCTGACACAGGGCTATTTACAATATATTTTGGCACTGATAAGAAGAATATTGAGAGATGCTTTGATATTATCAACAAACAGCTATCCCTGCTTTGCAATAAAGAGTTGTCATCTTCAAAATTAATAAATGCAAAACGTCAATATATAGGGCAACTAACAATTAGCAGAGAAAACAGAGAAAACCTTGCAATTTCCGCCGGTAAAAGTTTGTTACGACATAACAAGTGTCGCTCTATTAACGATAGCATTGAGCGTATAGAGCGTATCACATCAAAAGATATTTTAGAATGCGCAAACAGAGTTTACAATAAAAAAAATTTATCGACATTAGTTCTTGGATAACAATTATAAAAAATAAGAATGAGGAACGATCCCCATTCTTATTTTTTTATTATTACAAAGTTCAGAACTAACTCTAAAATTTATATGATCCTCCTACGCTCCACACAAAACGAGACCCATCTTTACTAACCAATTGTCCTTTTATCTCTGAGTAAACAGCCCACTGATCGTTAATATCGTATTGAAAACCTCCTCCAAGATTCATACCAACACAAAAAGTTTTATCTTTGGGACGATCAGGCACCTTTTCTCCCTCTTCAATTGCCATAGCTTTATATATGTTATACATAGTTTTATCCATTTTCCATGTATAGTTCAAGAATGTTAATCCCGCCAATGGATAAACCCTAAATCCTTTGCCAAAATAGAATTGATAATGTGCATCAAAGTTTAAATCCCAAGAACTTATATCCTTCCCTGTTTTAAAACCATAATCAAATGATGCTGCAACTCTCCAAGGATCTGTTATTCCGTAAGAAAACTTAACTCCAAGACCAGGATTTGCTATTCCCTGACCTGCTCCTAAAATAAATTGTGCACTTGCTGACATCTCATTTGCTTGAGCTTTTGCCGTAAGAGCAATTACACACAATACTAATGTCACTAATACCTTTTTCATATTTATAAATTTTATCGGCTCTTTATGCAATCTTAACTAATTTATTGCAAAGTAACATCTTTATTCTCAGCTATACAATATCTGTAATATTTTTTAACTAAACATTTTCATATGGTTTTGTATTAATATAATGGATATTTTTATAAATTTGCCATAAGAAATTAATCTTAAAACCTTAATTAAATTTAAACGAGATGGAACTTAAAGGAAGTAAAACCGAGCAAAATCTTATGACTGCGTTTGCCGGAGAATCGCAAGCACGTAATAAGTACACATATTATGCTGCTAAAGCTAAAAAAGAGGGCTATGTTCAAATAGCTGAACTTTTTGAGGCTACAGCCAACAACGAGAAAGAGCACGCCAAAATATGGTTCAAACTTTTGCATGGTGGAGCCATAGCAGATACAGCGACTAATCTTGCCGATGCAGCTGCAGGAGAAAACTATGAGTGGACAGATATGTATGCCACTTTTGCAAAAGAGGCAAAAGAAGAAGGATTTGACCACATTGCATTCTTATTTGAAGGTGTTGCTAAAATTGAGAAGGAACACGAAGAGCGTTATCGCAAACTTCTTGACAATATTGAAAGGAAGATTGTTTTCTCTCGTGATGGTGATTGCATATGGGAATGTGGCAATTGTGGACATATTGTAATTGGTAAAGAGGCTCCAGAAATTTGTCCTATTTGCGATCACGCAAAGGCACATTTCAGACTAAGAGCAACTAATTACTAAAATTCCATATTGGTTAATAACAAAAAAACGGCAAAAGATTATTTCTCTCTTTTGCCGTTTTTATTTATCAATAAAACCGTTATAGCAACCACATATCTCCGTGGCGTTTTAAATTATTTTGCTACTGCGCAATAACTGCTCTTACGGTGTGTCCCACATATCTTTCGTGATATCCAGACAAAAGTCTATCTGAATAGAAATATAAATAGCCTGCATCTTCGGAAGAGCCTTGTTTTAAAGAGTTTGCCCAATAATACCCTGCTTGACCTATAAGATGGGTGCTATTTTCAAAATAGTATCCTGTAGCAGGAAGGAATATGTAATTATCACGACTCTTATTTATAACTACATAACCTTTGACTCCTGATATTTCAGTCCAAATCCATTCACACTTGGTTTTTAGTTCGTTCCACTCTTCTATCGTAGGTATTCTCCACGCTCCTTTCCACAATAATGAAGCAATATCATCTTCACTGTCAAGAACCATTTTGTTATCTCCTTCACCTGATTCTGAATTGACAAAATACTTAGTATAGCTTTCTGTTTCAGAATTCCACCACTTATAAGATTCTTTATCATAAGGAGGCTTATTCTGTACTGCACCCCATGCATAATAATTTCCATTATTCTCTTGTTTTGATGCTCCGATATTAGATGTTGCCCATTTTACAGATAGACCCATATCAATATATTCATGGTTCTGTTCTTTTTTTGTTTCTCTATATACTACATATATCTCTGTATCTTTAGTTACATTTTCTATCTTATAAGAGGTATTGTTAATAGAGACGATATCCCCATCAATTATATAAAATACAAATCCATAACCTGAATTTACTCTTCGTTGTGATATGGAAACCTCATCGTTATAGTTAACCTGAAAAGGGGTATCCTGCATAGGGTCAACTATTTCATTATTAATTCTAATCTGTGTGGAAGCTTCCGGTATATTTGTTTTTAACCAAATATCGATTTTTGATTTTGCAAAATTCGCTATATATTTTGCATCTTTGGTCACTTGTGGCGAATATTCTTCATCTTTTGACACCTCTACTCCATCTACTGTCCAATTTATAAAAAAATAATTTTCATTAGGAGTTGCACTCAATACGATTTTTTCTCCTTTATTCAAATAGACCTCTTCTTTATCTTCACCATCAATTTTTACCAAACCACCTTCTGTTGCACCAACAGAGACACAAAATATTGAAGGTTCCGGATTAGGATTACCCGGTGCCAACAAATCATTTTCCTCTTCGTTACACGAATAGCTCAATAAACCCACTATACTTAGTAGAACGAATATCCCAAATGGTCTTTTAAATATATTTTTCATATTTACTCTATTTATTCTGTTTTGAACTTTTATCTTACTTATATTTAGATTTTTTAATCTAAAAGTTATGGTTTCACAGAAGAAACACCCATTATCGTACAAAGGTAAAGAAAATATTTAAAATATCACCTGATAATCAAATATTTTTACAAGAGAAAGTATAGCAAAAAAAGAAAGGACTGCTTATGCAATCCTTTCTTTTTTTTGTTATTGATAAAGCGATTATGCTTTTTTCTCAACAATTCTTCTCTCTTTAATACGAGCTTTTTTACCTGTAAGGGCACGCAAGTAGTAAAGTTTTGAACGGCGAACTTTACCGTATTTGTTAACAACAATGCTCTCGATAAAAGGAGAGTCCATAGGGAAAATTCTCTCTACTCCTACGTTGTCTGACATTTTACGTACTGTAAAACGTTTTTTATTACCGTTTCCTGAAATACGGATAACTACACCGCGATATTGTTGGATACGCTCTTTGTTACCCTCTTTGATACGGTATGCCACAGTGATAGTGTCTCCGCTTTTGAACGAAGGCATCTCAATTCCTGAAGCAAATGCCTCTTCTGCAATTTTAATAAAATCCATCTTATTATAATTTAAAATATTCGTAAACCGCAATTTAACAAGTCACATCTCCTTGCCAGAGATTGCGAAAAGCGGTGCAAAGTAACAAAATTTTTACAAGAAAACCAAATCTATTTGCGGGTAGTTTTTAATTTTATTGAAAATTAATATTCCTCCTATAAAAAAACAGATAAAAAATTGTTTGAATATAGATATAAATAAGCTATCTTCGCATATATATACATTCCTTTATTATTTTGCTTCTTATGAGATATATAAAACGACTTGCTGTTATAGTTTTAACCCTTATTTTCCCTATTATTACCGCCATTGAAATTGCCCCTGAAGCAAAAAGCCCCAATATATATATACCACACGAAGCATACGCATGGAGCGACTCTGTTTATAAAAATATGTCCCTCAGAGAACGCGTAGGGCAACTATTTGTAGCAGGAGCACTAACCACTAATGACGAAAGCAATCGTACTCATATAGCAAAAATGATAAAAGAGTATAAAGTAGGAGGCTTTATTTTAAGCAAAGGAGATGCCTTATCTCATCTAAGGTTGACAGAATATGCTCAGAGTCTGTCGGATATTCCTCTTATGATTACCATTGACGGAGAGTGGGGCTTGGCTATGCGTCTAACTGATACCCCTCGCTTTCCTATGAACATTACTGTTGGAGCTTCAGATAATGAAGAACTTGCATTCCAATATGGCAAAGAGGTGGGACGCCAATGCCGAAGAATGGGCATTCATGTAAATTTCGCCCCTGATATTGATGTTAACAGCAACCCGCTTAACCCGGTTATAGGTAAACGCTCATACGGAGATAATCCCGAAAGGGTTGCTCGATTAGGCATCGCCTACTCGAGAGGATTATTATCAGAGGGTGTTTTACCTGTTGGTAAGCATTTTCCGGGACATGGCGATGTTGAAAGCGATTCGCATAAAACACTCCCTATAAATAACAAGAGCATTTCTCAACTTGAGCAAGAGGAACTATACCCATTTAAAGAGTATATAAAATCAGGTATGCCTTCGATTATGGTTGGACATTTGGTTATGCCGGCATTAGACTCAATAAGTGGGCTACCCACTTCTCTATCGCCTATAATTGTGGACTCTCTATTAAAACGGGAACTTGGTTTTGAGGGACTACTTTTTACCGATGCATTAGAGATGAAAGGTGCTACTGCTCAAAATAGTGCATTAAAGGCGTTGATGGCAGGCAACCATATTTTACTCAAGCCTCTTGATGTGGGCGAGTGTGTAAAAAGTATTGAAAGAGCTATTAATGACGGAACACTATCAGAAGATGTTTTGCGACGTGCCGTCAAAAAAATTCTTTTATACAAATATGCTTTTGTAATCAAAAATAAGAGTCCATTACCGGAAGAGGGATTGATTAACGATATTAGATCGGCTACATCAGAAAAAATCATATATAAGATACATTCAAATGCCTCTACTCTATTAAAAAATGAGGATATTATTCCTTTAAAAAATCTGACAAATAGAGAGATTGAGATTAAGTGTTTTGGGACAACAAACAGTTCTAATTTCAAAAACAGAATTGAAAGCTACGGTATAGAATATAAAAACTCCAGAGATAAAGAGATTGTCTCAATCATAGGAATTTACTCAGGCAAGAGCAACATAGTGGCTCAAGTTGAAGCCGAGAGTAAAGGCAAAAACTATATATTGGCATTCTTTACATCGCCTTACGACATGAAAAAATATGCACAAATTATAAAAGGCGCAAAAGCTGTTGTTATGGCTTACGAAGATAGCAAAGTTGCCCAAGAGTGTGCTGCAGAAATTATTATGGGCGGCTTAGGCGCAAAAGGTAAACTACCCGTAAATGCAGAACCATTTAAGAGAGGAGATGGGATACCCACTGAGTGCATAAGATTGGGATATGCTCCTGCAGAGATTGTAGGAATGAGCAGTATAGCTTTAAATGCAATTGACACTATAATAGCCGAGGGTCTTAATAAAGAGGCTTTCCCGGGTTGTCAGGTACTGATAGCCAAAGATGGCAAAATAGTATATGAAAAAGCCTTTGGCAAAAGAGCCGGAAAAGATAGTAGAGAGGTTACACTAAACGACATATATGACCTCGCTTCTGTTACAAAATGTGCAGCTACAATGCCAGCAATTATGTATATGCATAGTATGGGCAAATTAGAGATTGATGATAATCTTTGTAACTATATAAACATGCCAGACACCTCTCATCTTAAAGAGACAAAAATAAAAGATTTGCTTTGGCACGAGAGTGGACTACCTCCGGGAATAAATCCCAACTATCTCTTCACCGATAGTAATAGTTACGGAGGCAAACTATACTCATGGAGAAGACAAAACCCTTACACTATTCAGATTGATAAGAACACATATGCAAACAATCAAGCCAAACTTCGGAAAGATTTGGTTTCGACAACAGCAGATAGTGTTTATTCCGTTAAAATATGCAACCGTCTATGGGGCACAAAGGCTGTGCGCGACACTATAATTTACAAAACTCTCCAAATGATACCTAAAAAGCATCAAGGTTATAAATACAGCGACCTGAACTTTATACTTTTACAAGAGGTATTGGAGAATATTGCCGGTTGTAACCTTAACAAACTGACCGACTCTCTTTTTTATACTCCATTGGGAATGAGCCGAACACTATTCAGACCATTAGAGAAATTCGAGAAGTGGGAAATTATGCCAACCGAAAACGATAAATTCTTACGAAAAGAGTTAATGATCGGCTATCCGCACGACGAAACTGCCTGCTTTATGGGCGGAGTGAGTGGTAATGCCGGACTGTTTGGTACAGCCCGAGACCTTGCAAAACTATTACAAATGTTCCTTAATGGTGGCACTTATGGAGGGGAGCGTTTTATTACGGATAAGACTATTGAACTATTTACACAAACCAAAAGCAATATCAGCCGTCGCGCATTAGGATTTGACAAACCCGATTTAACAAACGAAGATAAAAGCCCTTGCTCGCCCGATGCTCCTGCCGAAGTGTATGGCCACACCGGATATACAGGCACCTGTTTTTGGGTTGACAAAAAGAATAATATGATTTTTATATTCCTCTCAAACAGAGTTTATCCTAACCGATGGAATACAGAGCTGATGAAGATGAATATCCGCCCCAAAATTCAGAATGTGGCATACGAGGCAATGAAATTATTTTAACAATTGCTTTTCTTGAATTAAGAATTGTATAAATAATAACTGATAGCTAACAACTTACAACTCTCTTTGCACTATACTCGCAGCCACAATATTGTTGGTTATAGAAGTTCTCAATTTTTAATAGTTGGTTGCGACGTTCATACAAGCCTCCCTTGCGCCAATTTTGCTCCCAAAACTCAACACCTTCAACCTGTGAAGTCGCATAACGTCCTGCTTCAATGATTTGATTAAAGTCTTTCCATCGCGAAGAAGCAAGCGTTGTAGTAAAATATTTTATACCTCGCTCTGCGGCATATCGTGCAGTTTGCAGCAGTCTCATTTTAAAGCAGTATTGACATCGGCTACTCCTCTCTGGCAAGGTCTCCATTCCGTAAGTTCCCTCACGCCATGTCTCATAATCGTAATCTGCATCAACAATCTCTAAGCCTAATCGGTGAGCATAATTCTCTATCTCGGTTTTTCGTTTTATATACTCCTCTTGGGGATAGATATTGGGGTTAAAAAAGTATATAACAGGGGTTATGTCGTTTGCCAACATAGCCTCTATTATTGCTGATGAACACGGAGCACAACAGGCATGTAATAGAACTGTGGTTGAACCGTCAGGAGTCTCTATATTTATCATCGTTTAATTTGAATTTGGAATTAGTAGTTATTTTTGTTTAAATTCTAATTCCCAATTGTGGCAAAGCCACGAACTAATTTCTAATTCTATATGGTCTCACCACTCTCATCGTATTGATAAAAGAGGAAATCATTATAAGGAAAACGCTTAACGTGTATCTCTTTTACTTTTTGATACATCAACGATTTTAACTCCTCTATATTGCTACGCTCCACCGCAGAAATAAAGATGCAGTTATCTCCCATTTTTGCCATCCAACTCTCTTTCAACTCATCAAGCGATATGTTCTCGCGTGTGCGTGGCGAAAGGTCATCTTCATCTTTTTGTACGTAAGTGAAGGCATCTATCTTATTAAATACAATTATTACCGGCTTCTGCTCACCATCTTTACATATATCGGCTATGGTCTTTTCAACCACCTCAATTTGCTCCTCAAAGGCAGGGTGCGATATATCCACTACATGCAAAAGTATATCTGCCTCGCGAACCTCATCAAGGGTTGATTTAAATGATTCGATAAGGTTAGTGGGTAGTTTGCGAATAAATCCTACGGTATCGCTCATTAAGAAAGGCAAGTTCTCGATAATCATCTTACGTACCGTTGTATCAAGTGTTGCAAAGAGTTTATTTTCGGCAAATACATCTGATTTGCACAACAGATTCATCAATGTTGATTTTCCGACGTTGGTATATCCCACAAGTGCCACACGCACCATTTTCCCTCTGTTTTTACGTTGTACCGATTTTTGTTTGTCAATCAGTTTCAATTCCTCTTTAAGGTGAGATATTTTGTCAAGGACTATACGGCGGTCGGTCTCAATCTGCGTTTCACCGGGTCCACGCATACCAATACCTCCGCGTTGACGTTCAAGGTGAGTCCACAACCTTGTTAGGCGAGGTAACAAATATTGATACTGTGCCAACTCTACTTGTGTTTTTGCATGGGCAGTTTGGGCTCTTTTTGCAAATATATCCAATATTAAAGAGGTTCTATCAAGAATTTTAACTTTCAATGCCTCTTCAATGTTTTTCAACTGTTTGGGCGATAGTTCATCATCAAATATCACCAACCCTATTCCGTTTTCCTCTACATAGGTTCTTATCTCCTCCAACTTTCCTTTACCCACAAAGGTTACAGGATTGGGATAGTCTAACTTTTGTATAAAGTTTTTTACAGGCACTGCTCCCGCAGTGTCGGCAAGGAAGGCAAGTTCATCAAGATACTCGTTTACCTTCGCCTCATTCTGTTGAGGAGTTACCAAACCCACCAATACAGTACGTTCACTCTCCTGCTCTGTTAATATAAATTCTTTCATCTTCTAACATCTAACAACTGCCCCTAAGGGGCGGTATAACCGATAACTAACAACTAAATTACCGGCAAACTCATTCCATTTAGTTTTTGATACAAATCCAAGGCATATACATCAGTCATACCCGAAATATAATCGGTTACCGCCTGTATGCGCGATGGTATATCGGGGGCTTGCATATCATATTGTTGCGGCACTTTTGCCAACAATAGTTTTGAATAAGACTTATCGGGGTGTAAAACCGCATCAGCCAATCGTTCCAACAGATATGTTACGATTTGATTACCTGCCAACTCAATATCTAAAACTCCCGAGTAGTTATATATCTTTTCGTATGCCATTGCTGAACATTTACGATATGCCTTACGCGGTGTATCTGAAATTAAATCGATAAGTGGCGATTTACACTCTCCTCGTAATATCTCATCTTCATGCTCAATAAAGGCTTTTGAACACTCATCAACCAACAAACCTACAATTGATGAGCGAAGATATGCAACCTGCTCATTTTTATCTTCAAGCATCGATAATATTGATTCGACATGCGCAAGTTCATCTCCATCAAAAAACGATAACAAATACTCTTTTGTCTGCCCTGTTGTAAGTATTTTAAGTTTATGAGAGTCCTCTATATCCATTATCTGATAACAGATATCATCTGCTGCCTCAACAAGATATACCAATGGGTGTCTGCAATATTTTACACGCTCATCGGTACTTTTATCCAATATACCAAGTTCGGCAGCCACCTTTTTATAGTGCTCCTCCTCTGATACAAAAAAGCCAAATTTATGTTTTTCTCCTGCAAGGGTCGATTCATATGGATATTTGACTATTGACGCAAGGGTTGAATATGTAAGGGCAAAGCCTCCTTTACGACGTCCCTTAAAATCGTGCGTAAGCAAACGAAATGCATTTGCATTTCCTTCAAAACGAGAAAGGTCGCTCCATAATCTATCTCCTATTATCCCTCGCAAACCAAGACCTTTCCCCTCAGAGAAATAAGAACCTATTGCCATTTCGCCAGAGTGTCCGAATGGGGGATTTCCCATATCATGAGCAAGGCATGCTGTTGCCACAATATCGGGTATCCCGGGCAGTTTACGCAATAGTTCAACATCTGTGGTACTCTCCTCAATATACGACGCGATATTACTACCTAACGAACGACCTACACTTGAAACCTCAAGACTATGTGTCAGACGGTTATGAACAAACACACTACCGGGAAGCGGAAACACCTGAGTTTTATTTTGTAAACGGCGAAAAGGGGCAGAGAATATCAGACGGTCATAATCGCGTTGAAAACGTGTTCGATTATGTCGTTTCTCATCGTGATAATCTTCTAATCCAAATCTTTTTGAGGAGATAAGACGCCCCCACTCCATTTTTTCTGCCATATCAATCAAATTTCTCTAATAAAGTGCGAAGATACAACAAAGAAACGAAAGTATGTGATAAATAAAAAAGAATGTTTTTAGCGAACCTTTATCAAAACCACATAGGGTGATGCCATTTTTACTTTTTCCGGCAATGAGAGATTGTCAAGCTTATTGACAGATGGCAACTTTATCTTTTCAGGACAACTCTCTATCAGACTATTTAAATATGATGATTTAATTGCATAACCAACATTTTCCATTTTTGGCATACCCGCATTTGTAATACCTACCATATATCCCAACTTGTTAAAGAGTGGACCTCCGCTATTGCCTGGCTGAATAGGTGCAGATATTTGATATACCGTAACATCTCCTTGCTCACCGGTTTTTGAACTTATTATTCCGTCGGTAACCTTTATCTCTTCACCAAGAGTTGTCGGAGATGGAAATCCCATTGCATAAACCGATGTTCCCACCTCTTGAGTCTTAAAATCTATCATATAGGGTATCTCCGGCATAGGTTTATATTGCGGATCATCTATTTTTAGTATAACTAAATCGTTATTTTTGTCAGCAACTAAAAGTTTGGTTGCATATTTTTTAGTCTCTCCATTGAATATAAAAAAGACATCTATTGTAGAGGAATTTTCAACTACGTGATAGTTTGTTACAATAAAGCCTCTCGAATCTACAAAAAAGCCTGTTCCCGAACCTGTATATTCCGACTTAGTGCTTACCTGCTGTATATCTTGAATACCAAATTTAAGTTCATACTCTTTTAAGAAAATAGCTCCTTGAAGCCCCCCTAACTTTAAATCTGCCAATCCTGATAAATCGCGATTTTGCATCTTAGCCATTCCTCTATAAAAATAAGCCTCCTCTGACTCTTTATATGAAAGGGCTTTGGTAAAATCATCTATTGCACTTATATATAATTGACTTTGCATATATGTCATTCCCCTTCTAAAATATATATCATACTCCTCATACCCTCTCTCTATTGCCTTGGAATAGTTTACGACCGCTTCAAAAAAGTTTCCCTCTTCATAATTATTGTCGCCTTCTACTATATAAGGCTCAACTTTTCCAAAAACAGAGACCTGTTCTATCTTAAAACTATCAACAACAACATGTGAAGCAGAGCCTGCAATAATCTCTAATTTATCGGGGAAACTATTTGCAGCCTTGTATAATAGCTTTCGGTTTTCATACACCCTGAGAGTATCTTCAATTATGGAGATATTAACTCTGATGGTGTCAATGTTTTTATCTTTCTCCCAACAACCATTTACACCGGAATAGGAGCTACGATAAGCCACATGATAATTTGCTCTGTTGTAGTAGTCGCGATGATATCTTTTATATATTGAGTCACCTACAAAGGTTAAATGGTATCCCCAATATATGCCTTTCCAATTTTCATGCTTTAACTTTTTGCCTTTCTCATTATAGACATAGTAAACATTCTCATTTACCTTGTTATGCAAATTCATTATTGAGAATTTTACTCTTGTAGAATCGGTTACTGCAGAAAGATCTATTGATATTGTTTCATAATCCCAATTATCTCCTTCTCCTAAATTTTTATTATAGTTACAAATCTCTAATTTAGTCAATGAGTCAGATTTAACATCTAATTTTGGATTAACACTCCATTTAAGGTCTGCAGGTATAATATCTTCCCATATTTGCTGTGCATGCAAACATGGGGTAATAAGTATTAGCAACAAGAGTAAAAAATATTTTCTCATTTTCTTTATTTTGTCTGAACTCAATTAAAAATTATTCTCATGAAAGAATATGGGATATAGAGATAGTCCAACATTCCTTACAAATGTAGTAAAAAAATATTTTTCACCTAAAAAGAACATTATTTATTATCTCCTTTATTTAATGTACCATAAAAAAGAGGTACCTTCGTAAAAGTTTTTTTAATCATATAAAACATTTTATAAGCAACTGCGATATGTTCAAGAGTGTTATAAATATAGTAATTAAATACAGGCTAAGTATGATTGCTATTATTTTACTCTTATACTTGTCGTTTAGAAATGGAGAGGAGTTAAATGTCCCCAAATTCTTAATATTTGAACATGCCGATAAGTTTGTTCATTTCATAATGTATTTTGGTGTTACATCGGCTCTCTTTATTGACCTCATTTGGGTAGCTCGTAAAAAGGCTATACTCATTATTTCGGCTATAATAGTTGTATTGGCATTATTGACCGAAATTGGTCAAGAAATTTTTACAGATACCCGCAATGGTGATATTTACGATTTTTTATGTAATATTGCAGGTGGAATGGCAGCATTGATTGCCGCTCCGTATACATCAAAATTTTATTTCACATTAAAAAAGTATGTCAGAGGTTTTTTCAAATAACACAACACTGCTTATTATTCTGTGTCTTGTAATACCCATAATAGGGTGCGTGGTTGGTGCTGCAAGTGTATTTCTTATAAAGAGTGATAATAACTCTCCATCACAAAAACTGATGCTTGGCTTTGCTGCCGGTGTAATGCTTGCAGCCATTATATGGTCGCTTATGCAACCTGCCATGGATCTTGCCGAGAAACAAGATACCATTCCCTGGCTATCGCCTACATTAGGTTTTATTGCAGGTATGTTTTTTTTGTTACTGCTTGACACTTTTACTCCACATATACACCTATCATCAAACTCGGTTGAGGGTATATCATCAGGTATTCACAAAAGCACCATGCTTATTCTTGCCATAACCATACACCATATTCCCGAGGGTATGGCAATAGGTGTTGTATTGGGTGGCGCAATATCGGGAGGAGAGATGATTACTGCGGCTTCAGCAATAGCATTATCGGTGGGAATGGCACTACAAAACATACCAGAAGGGGCTGTTGTATCTGCTCCGCTTAATAATATGGGTGTAAGCAAAACCAAATCATTTCTTCTTGGGTCGGCAACAGGATTGGTACAACCTCTATCCGCCATTGCAACAATGTTTATAATTGAGAGCTTTATGCCTATTTTCCCTGCTATTCTTGCCTTTGCCGGAGGTGCAATGCTATATGTTATTGTTGAGGAGATTATACCCGAAGGACAATCGGGCAAACACTCAAATATCGCCACCATTGGCGTTGCATTGGGATTTGCTCTTATGATGATTTTAGATGGTGCGCTATAAAAGGATAAAAATCAACCCGTAATTGTTATAACCAGACATAAAACGAATAATATTCGTTTTATGTCTATCTCTATTATTTTGTCCGGTATTGTATGTTCTCTCCTTATCAGACAAAGAAGAATATATAAAGATAAAAGTGAACCCAAAAGTTTTTTCCAATCTTTGGGATTCACTTTACAAGTATATCTTTAATAATATTTATATGATATGAGTTAACAACTAAAAACCTGAGTTTCCCTATCTACTTAATAAAAAAGTTTTAAGGTCTGCAAAGTTAGGTTTCATCATTACGCTCTCTTTTGTACCTCGCATAAAGGCCTGAAGACGTTCGGGTATTTCCACTTTCTCGTCTATTACCTCCTCTACAGTATTAAGGAATTTTGCTGGGTGCGCTGTCTCCAAGAAGAAACCTACTTCGCCATCAGCGAGTTTTTCTCGCAATGCTCGATATCCACATGCTCCGTGTGGATCTAACAGGTATCCTGTACGGGCATATGCCTCCTTTACTGTTTGACGTATCTCTTCATCGTTATATGATACTCCGCTTATTTCCGCAGTTATTGCTTGGTGAGAGTTTTCATATAGTGCCAATATTCGGGCAAAGTTACTGGGATCGCCTACGTCCATTGCATTTGCTATTGTGGCAACCGATGGACGTGGGTTGTATTTGCCTGTGTTTAGATATTCCAAAAATACATCGTTGCGGTTGTTGGCTGCTATAAAACGTTTGATGGGCAACCCCATTCGTTTGCCAAACAATCCGGCTGTTATGTTCCCAAAGTTACCGCTTGGCACACAACATACTACATTATCAGCCTTGCCTGCTTTTTTGAGTTGTGCGTATGCGTAAAAGTAGTAGAATGCTTGAGGTAAGAATCGTGCTACGTTTATTGAGTTTGCCGAAGTTAGTTTCATCGCTTCGTTTAACTCTTTATCCATAAATGCCGATTTTACCAATGCCTGGCAATCGTCAAATGTTCCCTCTACCTCTATTGCAGTTATGTTTTGTCCGAGTGTGGTAAATTGCTTCTCTTGTATCTCGGTTACTTTTGCATGAGGATATAGTACATATACTTTTATGCCTGTTACGCCCAAAAATCCGTTGGCAACAGCACTTCCTGTATCTCCCGATGTTGCCACCAATACGTTTACTTCGCGTCCTTCGCCCTCTTGTGCTATAAAGTGCCCTAAGAGACGTGCCATAAATCTTGCTCCCACATCTTTGAATGCAAGCGTGGGACCATGAAACAACTCTAACGAGTATATGCTCTCTTCAATCTTTACCGCAGGAGCATCAAATGATAATGTGTCATATACTATTTTACGTAGCGTTTCAGGCTCTATATCTTCTCCAAAGAATGCATTTGCCACTTCAAATGCAATCTCCTGGAAGCTCATATCTTGTATCTTATCAAAGAACTCTTGAGGTAGAGTCTTTATCTTCTCTGGCATAAACAAACCTTTGTCCGATGCCAATCCCTTTACTACTGCTTCGGCTAATGTTGCATCGGGTGCTTGTCCGTTAGTACTGTAATATATCATTGCTTTATTGTTTAAATATCTCTTTTATAAATTGCGCTCCTGTGAGCGTTGTATAACTGCCTTGTTTTACGCTGAACTCGTTGTACTCCTCCACTTCGTCAGGCTCTACACCAGGAGTGTATATTGCAAAGGGTACTGCATCGCGTGTGTGAGTGCGTAGGCGACAAGGTGTTGGGTGATCGGGCAATAGGGCTATTGTAAGAGCATCGCCCAATGTGGGCATCGCCTCCAATATTGGTAAAATTATGCGACTATCAAGATACTCTATTGTTCTCTTCTTCAACTCATAATCTCCTTCATGTCCCGCCTCATCACTCGCCTCTACGTGCAAAAACAAAAAGTCATTCTCTCGTAACGCTTTTATTGCAGCTTCGGCTTTACCTTCATAGTTGGTATTATACAACCCTGTCGCTCCTTCTACCTCAATTGAGGTTAGTCCTGCATATACGCCTATTCCTTTTATCAAATCTACTGCCGATATAACAGCTCCGCTCTTTATTCCATATTGTTGTTGGAATGTATCCATAGCCGGACGATAGCCCGGAGACCATGGCCATAGGCTGTTGGCAGGGTCTTTACCCTCTGCTACTCGTTTTTGGTTTACAGAGTGGAGTGGCAACAACTCTTGCGATTTTTTGATAAGCGTATTTATCTTATCGGCTGTTGCTTGTGCCTCCTCTACTTGCGCCTGAACCATAACATCAGCGCATGGAGTACCCGGAACATCGTGAGGTGGCGTACATTTTATGCGTTTATCTCCGTTTTTAATTTTCAAAAGGTGACGATACGATATTCCGGGGAATAGATTTATATCTCCCCCTCCCAACTCTTGTTGCATATAGTTTATCAACTCGTTTGCCTCCTCATTTGAGATATGACCTGCCGAGTGATTTTTTATCTTTCCATCTTGTACACATATGAGGTTACAACGCATTGCAACTTCGTTGTCCTCTATTTTTACACCCATACTTGCTGCCTCTAACGAGCCTCTACCTTCAAAAACTTTATCAAGGTCATAACCGAGTATTGCAAGATTTGCCACTTCGCTACCCGGGGCATACCCGTCAGGGACGCTTTTTAACAGACCGCATCGCCCGTTTCGGGCAATCCAGTCCATCGATGGCGTATTAGCCGCCTGAAGAGGTGTTTTTCCGCCTAACTCTTCTATTGGCTCATCAGCCATTCCGTCTCCAAGTATTATTATGTATTTCATTATCTTTCCTAAGTTGTGCGGCGCTTATGCGCCTTAGTTGTTGGTTTTTAGACACTTAACTAAAAACCACCCGTAGGGTAGCGAAGCCGAAAACTAAAAACTAACAACTTAAGTAGCTATTATCACAATCCGACTCTAACGGATATTTTCTCTCATTTCAAGGATTGTCAGAATGGTTTAAATACAACTAACTTTGGTGAGGGTGCCGTGAGCATACAAACGTATGTGAGCAAACCCGATACCTACAAGTTAGGCAGGAGATAAGCCATTATCACAATCCGACTCTAACGGATATTTTCTCTCATTTCAAGGATTGTCAGAATGGTTTAGATACAACTAACTTTGGTGAGGGTGCCGTGAGCATACAAACGTATGTGAGCAAACCCGATACCTACAAGTTAGGCAGGAGATAAACCATTATCACAATCCGACTCTAACGGATATTTGCAATACTTATTATATCCGCAAATACTCCAGCTGCGGTAACCGATGCTCCCGCTCCGTATCCCTTAATTATCATTGGATACTCTTTATAGCGTTCGGTGGTTATAAGTATTATATTGTTGCTTCCTTCGAGTTGATAGAATGGGTGACGTTGGTCAACCGCTCTCAATCCTATGTGCATTTTGCCGTTATCAAGTGTTGCTATAAAACGCAATTTGCGTCCTTGCGCTGCCACCTCTCTACGGCGTGCCTCAAATTTTGCATCAAGTTTTGGTATATCGCGCCAGAAATCATCAAGAGAACCTTCAAACATCTCATCGGGTATAAACAACTCCTTCTCTACATCGGCTTGCTCAACAGCATAACCCGACTCACGTGCAAGGATTACCAACTTGCGTAATACGTCTTGTCCGTTAAGGTCAAGTCGTGGATCGGGCTCGCTATATCCTGCCTCTTTTGCCATTCTTATGGCTTTACTCAATGGTACATCTTCGCTCAATGTACTAAAGATATAGTTTAGTGTTCCCGACACAACAGCCTCAATACGTAATATCTTGTCTCCACTATTCATCAATCCGTTTATGGTGCTGATGATGGGTAGTCCTGCTCCTACATTTGTCTCAAAGAGGTATTTTACATCTCTGCGACGTGCAGTCTCTTTTAGTGCTGCATAGTTAGCATATGGCGATGAAGCAGATACTTTGTTGGCTGCCACCACTGATACATTATGTTCCAATAGATCGCGATATATTCCTGCCACTGCTTCACTTGCAGTGCAATCGACAAATACCGAATTAAAGATATTCATCTTTATTATCTCATCTCTAATTACCGACGGTGATGCTGCAAGTGTTGAATTTTCTAACTCCTCGATGTAGTTCTCTAACGATATGCCATCACGTGAGAATATACATTTGCGAGAGTTTGCTATTCCGCATATGTTCAACTTCAACGATTTATCTTTCAACAACTTGGGTTGTTGTAAGCGTATCTGTTCCAAAAGGTCGTGACCAACAGTTCCCACACCTGTTACAAAGAGGTTCAACTCTTGAGCATCGGATAGGAAGAAAGAGTCATGTATTACATTCATCGCTTTGCGTAAACTGTTATGCTCTATTACAAACGAAATGTTTGTCTCAGATGCTCCTTGCGCACATGCTATTACACTTATACCGTTGCGACCAAGTATATTAAAGAGTTTTCCTGCAATACCCGGGGTATGTTTCATATTCTCGCCCACGATTGCTACGGTTGCAAGGTCGCGCTCGGCTTGCGCCTCACTTATCTCGCCCATTGCTATCTCTTGCTCAAACTCTTTGTTTAGCACTGCTACTGCTAAATCGGCATCGGCATTTTTAACAGCAAACGAGGTGTTGTTCTCCGACGATGCTTGCGATACCATAAATACGCTTATCCCCGATTTTGCGAGTGCGTTGAATATGCGTGAGTTAATTCCTATGATACCTACCATTCCTAATCCCGATACGGTTATCAAACAGGTGTCGTTGATTGATGATATTCCCTTAATAGGTTTTGATTCTCCGTCAGGTATCTGCTCTGTTATAAGTGTTCCTGGAGCTTCGGGATTAAATGTGTTTTTAATTACTATAGGTATATTTTTGTGATATACGGGATATATTGTTGGCGGGTATATTACTTTTGCTCCAAAGTTACACAACTCCATAGCCTCTACAAAAGAGAGGTGTTTAATTACATACGAAGTTTTTATGGTACGAGGATCGGCTGTCATAAAGCCGTCAACATCGGTCCAAATCTCAAGCATATCAGCGCCCAACTCCGATGCCAATATTGCAGCGGTGTAGTCTGAGCCTCCGCGTCCGAGGTTTGTTACATCGTTGGTATTCATATCACTCGATATAAATCCCGGAACAAGCGACACCCTTGGCAACTTGGCAAACTTCTCTTTTATCAGTTTGCTTGTAAGGTCAAAATCAACTATATGTTTACCAAACTGTGTTTTTGTTTTTATAAACTCGCGAGAGTCAAACCATACAGCATCATCAATTATGTCGCTTATTATTCGCGAAGATAATCTCTCTCCGTAACTTAATATGGTGTTTAGAGTCTTTTCTGATAGGTCTTTTATCAACGATACTCCTCGCATAATATTTCCGAGTTCGTCGAGCATTGCTGCAACATCGCGTCGCACAGACTCTTGCTTGGCAGGTGCAACTGCTCCTGCTATTTGGTCAAAGTGGCGAGAAGCTATTATATCCATTATTTGCGTGTAGTCGAGATTGCCCGTAGATGCAGTTTTAGCACACTCAATAAGTTTATCGGTTATGCCTCCTAATGCTGATACTACTACTATGCTCTCATCTTCGCGAGCCTCAACAATCTTTTTTACACACTTGATACTCTCAACTGTGCCTACTGATGTTCCTCCAAATTTTAATACTTTCATCTCTTATATTACTTGCACTCTTTTTACGTGCATATGTTTTTAAAAGTTTTAAAAAGCAAATATAATAATAAAATAGCATTAATCGGTTATAAACTATAAATAATAAGGTTTTTTAATAATCATCTATCAGTTTTTAGTTGTCGGCTCCGCCGCCCTACGGGTAGTTTTTAGTTGTTAGATTATGGGCAAATTCACAAAAAAGGAGATACACTCATAAGCATATCTCCTTTGCAGTATTAAGTTCAAGTTAGTTTTTTTTTATTTTGTAACAACTGAGGTGCGTAGCACCGTACAAATAAAAACTAACAACTATTTTATTAGAATATCATCTCTTGCAATACAAACCAACCAGCTCCTGCCAAGTAGCCTAACAATGCAAGTAGCGAGATTTTTTTTAGATACCAGCCAAAACTGATTTTCTCCAATCCCATTACAACTACTCCGGCTGCAGAACCGATAATTAACATACTACCTCCTACTCCTGCACAGTATGCAAGGAAGTGCCAGAATAATCCGTCTTGCACGCAGAATGCATCAAATCCTACCGCACCTACTTCTGCTATAGGGTACATACCCATTGCTGCCGCCACAAGTGGCACGTTATCCACTATTGATGATAAAGCTCCTAATACAATATTTATGATATATACATTACCAACATTCTCGGTTAGGTAGTTTGCTACGTTTTTCAAAATACCTACCTCTTGCAACACTCCTACTGCCAACAAAATTCCTAAGAAGAATAGAATTGTTGCCATATCTATTCTTTGCAATATGCTGGGTACACGATGCTCTTGTGATTTATCCAAACATTTTTTGTTATACATCAACTCCAAGAATATCCACAACAAGCTCAATGTAAACAATACACCTATAAAGGGAGGCAAATGAGTTAAAGTTTTAAATACTGGCACAAGCAATAGAGCCAATACTCCCAATATAAATATTTGATTTCTCTCACGGAATGTTACACAGCTCTCTTTTTTGCACTCTGCATTGGCAGTGATTGGTGGCAACTCGCCTTTTAAATATCGTGATGCCAACAATACAGGCACAGCCATTGATATGAATGATGGAATTAATAATGATGCTATAATTGGGGCTGTAGTTACATTTCCTTTTACCCACAGCATAATTGTTGTTACATCGCCAATAGGACTCCAAGCTCCTCCACTATTTGCTGAAATAATTACCATACTTGCATAAATCCAACGATCCTTTTGATCTGCAATTATCTTACGCAACAACATCACCATAACAATAGAAGTAGTTAGGTTATCCAATACTGCAGACATAAAGAATGTTAGGATTGCCAATATCCAAAGCAATTTAATTTTCTTACGGGTTTTGATTTTGTCGGTAATTACAGAGAATCCTCCGTGGACATCAATAAGTTCAACAATGGTCATTGCTCCCATCAAGAAGAACAAAATCTCGGCGATCTCTCCCAAATGATGACGTATTGATCCATGCGAACTTACAAGGTCATGAATATCAACTTCGGGGAAAACATTGCCATTCAACACTCCTACTGCATACATAGTCCACAACAACATTCCAAGTAGTAGAGCCGATGCGGTTTTGTCTATTTTTAGCGGGTGCTCCAATGCAATAGCCGCATAGCCCAAAATAAAGACAATTACAATTGCTATTTCCATAATGAAATTTTAATTAGTTTGTGTTATTATATAATTACTGAAAATTTTCTTTAATTGGCATGCAAAGGTAGTGTAATATATTCTGAATAAAAAACTTTTGCCACATATTTTTAAGGTTAAATTGCAAAAAGTTGCCATTTATCAATTTTTAGTTGTTAGGTGTCAGCTGTTAGTTGTTGGCTGACGCTACCCTACGGGTGATTGTTATAAATAAAAAAGAAGCTAAAAAGAATGAGCCCGGTATAATACCAAGCTCAATACTTTAAGGAATAAATAACATGTTTAACGTCCAAAGTTTTGAGGGAACTTCAAAAAGTTACATTTAGTTCAACCTCTTTGTCATACTTAATTCAATCTTAACTCTTGTGGCCTTTCAACATTTAACAATTCAAATAATTGTTGAATATCAATATCTGATAATCCTGCATTAAAGGCTTGCTCCTGCAACTCATTATAATCAGGCAACACATTATAGCATTTGCGTTTATAATAATCATACCTAATATATGCCTTAAAATAATAAAATATTCCCCTTGGTTCAATCATTAATGCAGCATCTATATATTCCTCAATTTTATTAATCTCTTGTCGTTGTTGCAAAAATGCTTTTTTCCCTTTAAGTATAGAAATTGCTGCATAAAAATAAGTTTCAGGATTATCAAAATTATCTTCTATTGCCTTCTCAAAAGCATCTAAGGCTTTATCATATAATTTTAACCTAAGGTAACACATAGCAATTGATGTATTCAACAACTTATCGTCGGGATAATCTGCCAATGCCTTTTTATAGCTATTTGCATACTTATTAATTTCGGGTAAGGGCATAGATGCAACACTATTAAAAGTTGTGATTACTATAGGACCTTTACACCATTCGCAAATATTTTGTCCTGTTGATACAGGTTGTCCACAACCGGGACATTTTATACTTAAACTTTCAACTGACATATCTTTATTTAAATTTTAGTTTTAAATTCCTTTCTGCTATTAGTCTTAAAATTTTATTTGATTTATCTTTTATTAAATCTATGTTATTTGTATAGACAGCTTCTTCTAATTCATCTATTGAATCTAAAATTACTTTTTCAATCATCGCTAAATTAGCATTACTGCGTGATGGAGATGAGCATACTGCATCATAACACTTTTCTACGAACTTTTTTGCATCGATATCTGATAAATTATTAGATATCATTTTTAGTTTTAAAGAACAGGTCTGAATATATGCAAACTCTTTCTCTTGAACCCTTAAAGAGTTATCAGTATGTTCATTCGCCATAAGATTGACGAACCAAATAACAATTGAAATAGCAGCTAATAATAATTGAACCGTTAAAGCCCACCCAATACTTTCAGAATTAATCCAAATAAAAATCAGACCTACTATAAATTCTAAAACAAAGTATTTCCATGTTACATAAACAGTTGAGACATCATATCCATTATCTCCAGGTCCTCCTTTGTTAACAAATACAGATAGAACAAATATTAGATATGAAAAATGGATAAATCCATATGAAATCCACAACGAGGTTGTTCGTGTAGAATTATCTCCAAGTAAAAAGAATAAAATCTCAAATACCAACAAGAATATGGATAACGTAGCTAAAAATAATATATTCTTTTTCATAAATTTCTAAAATTTAGGAGGCATAGGAGGAACTGGAGGGGGCACAGATCCTTGATTAAATAATTCAGATAACTCTGTATTTTTAGCGGGGCTCCATTCTTTCATACCTTCTCGCCACACTAAAGTATCAGTAGTGAGTTGCCCCTGCTGTATAAGTTTAACCAACGATAGTTTATCGTATGGACCCATTTGTGTATTATTTACATAAACATAAAATTCTACGGCTTGCTGATTCACGGGAGGCGGTGGGGGTGTCGCTGTCTTTGTTTGTTCCGCATTAACCGTTCTTTGTTGGAATCGGCCTTGCGGCTGTTGTTGAGAAGGTTGCTGTTGACTATTAAATGGTGAAAATAACTGACTCGCCATTGCTCCAAAAGCGCTACCAGCACTAATTCCCATTCCTAAGCCTGCACCAGCAGAAGCTACTCCCCCTGCTCCTGGATTTTGCGATATATTATTAAGAACCTCATAAGCTTTTTGACGTCCCCAATTTTCGCCCAACACTTCCATAACGCCCAAATCTCCTTGAGCTATATTTACCCTTGCCTTTGCTTCAGCCATAGATTCAATATCTTTATTACGATATATATCTTTATTGGCTCTTATTCTTTCAACAAAGTCATCTAATATATTAATAGATACTATAGAGAACTTAACTAATTGAATACCATATTCAGATATTACTTCGTCAATTTCAGGACGAAGGTCTTTTGAAATTGTCCTAACTTGATTGATGATATCCAACAAAGTATCCGGATATTTACGTAGAGTATTATACAACTCTTCCCTAATTATTGAAGCTAACTCTCCACCCCAATACTCATTCATCTCTTCTTCACTCTTGATATATATATTATTACCAAGTAGTTTTTTTAGGCACAATGTAGGATTGGTAATTTTTATCTTATAAACTGCTGCAACACCTAATTTTGCTTCTTGATTATATATTTTATCCTCTATCTCTATAGGAGTTTGAGTGCCCCACTTAATCTCTTTTGAATCAGCATCTCTAAACCAGTGTATTCTGCAATTAAAAGAGCTAACTCCTCCCGTAAACATATTACGTAAATTGCTTATAAACGGATAATTTTCTGTTGACAATTTATATCTTCCATTTGGAAATTCTTCTTGAATTATTCCGTTTTTTTCAAACAAAGCAACTTCTCCAGGGTGTACTATCAATGTACTTCCTGTATTAAAATCTTCACGAGGGTCGATTGCATACAAAAGTTCTCCTGGCGATTCATTTTGAATTACATCTCTAAAACTCTTTTCGCCACGATTGTATGCGGCTTCTTTAGGGTCTTTATCTGTAGTTATTCCAAACCAGCCCATAATAACAATTTAATTAAGTTAATATTATTTATTTCTTCTATTAATCTTCTATTTCGCCTCCAACTCTATCTATCACGTTCTTCCATATTTTTTCTTATCCGATCTATCTCTTCTCCAATTCTATATATTGTATCTGCATTTCTATCCCTATCTTCTTGAGCTTGTTCATAAAGTTCAGAAACAGACAAGTCATCATTACATTTTGCCATATCTACTTAAGTCTATTGTTATTCTCAATAATTCTACTCCTTACCTGCTCCATCTCTTTTCCAATCTCATATTGGATATCAGCAAAACGATCTCTGTCTTCTGCATTAGTAGCATCAACAGCGCTATCAAATGCAGCTTGCTTCCGATCCATTAAATCTATGTACTCTTTATTTAAAGCATCTGATTGAGCTTGTACATCTGCCTCCAGTGCAGCCCTTTCTTCTGCCTCTACTTCTGCCTGATGTTGTGTCTCAGCCTCCATTTCTGCCTGATTTTCTGCTTCTGCGTCTTTTATACTCTCTTCATAATCTGTCCTTAATGATCCATCACTCCATCGCTCCATTCCATTTTCATCTGCCCATTGTTCAGCTTCTTTTTGAGCTTGTTCCATTTCTTCTCGACTTTTT
The DNA here is from genome assembly GCA_045587545.1 of Candidatus Caccoplasma sp. GTDB lineage: Bacteria > Bacteroidota > Bacteroidia > Bacteroidales > G3-4614 > Caccoplasma_A. Next base: position 22,398 of record JAZNCN010000012.1, on the reverse strand, counting down.
TCTGCAAGTTCCGACGGAGATAGTTGACTCTCATCTATATCTTGCGACACTTCATCTTTCTTTTCTTCAGAATTTTCTTCCGCTATTTCATTGGCCTCCGCTTCGGCTTCTGCTTGGGCTTCCTGTGCTTCTGCCTCCATTTCAGCAGCCTGCTCTTCGGCAATCTCATTGGCCTCTGCTTCGGCTTCTGCTTGGGCTTCCTGAACTTCATTTTCCATTTCAGTAGCTTGTTCCTCGGCTATTTCATTGGCTTCTGCCTCTGCATTAGCTTGGGCTTCCTGTGCTTCTGCCTCCATTTCAGCAGCCTGCTCTTCGGCAATCTCATTGGCCTCTACTTCGGCTTCTGCTTGGGCTTCCTGTGCTTCTGTCTCCATTTCAGTGGACTGCTCTTCGGCAATCTCATTGGCCTCCGCTTCGGCTTCTGCTTGGGCTTCCTGTGCTTCTGCCTCCATTTCAGTAGCCTGCTCTTCGGCTATTTCATTGGCTTCTGATTCTGATTCGGTTGCAGAGTCCTCTATATCAGATTCTATTTCACTTGATGAATCTTCAAAAGAATCATCAACGCTACCCATATCATCATTAAATTCCTCACTCATATTCAGCTATAGTTTTATTCTTTAACTAATGATTTTTGAATTGTGACATCTGCTATTCCAATAACAGTCTCATATTTTATCTTTCTCCATAAATGTACCTTAACACATGACAACAAAGGTCTATCAAAAGGTTCATCATTAAGTTCACTAATTATAAGCGTATTAATTTTCGAGAATACATAGCGAACTTTTTCTATATCTTTTGCTCCGGATTTTATATATTTATTGAATATTCTTCTTGCCACTTCCTTTGCAAGAACACGTCGGTTATAGTTGCAAGAATCCTTGCAATAAGGACATAATTGACATTCGGGATATGGACGTAGTTTATCCTGCTTATCTCTCCAATATGTTGATAAATCTCTAATGCCTTCATCGGAAAGAGATATTGATATATTATTATCTAAGCGATAATCTGGTGTGATAATCTCTTCGGGTTCTTCTAATTTATTGAAGAACAAGTAGCACTCTCCCGGTTTTAGTTTTGCCAAACGTGCCATTTGAACATCCGTCATACTGGTACTGTTCGCCAATATCTCCTTATCTTGAGACTCCACCAATCGGAATGCTACCTTGATATCGGTTAATGCGACAATATCAATACCTACTTTACGTGGTGATTGATCGGCAATAGCTAAACCTACTCCATATGAACGAATCTCTGCTAACATTCTCTTAACCAATCCTTGCGCTATCGCTGCAGGATTTGCCGCACCCTCTCCTCCATTACTTGAAGAATCTAATAAAACATGAGCCTCTTCCAATAAAATAAAGTTGCGCAAACCGCCTTCTCCTACATAATTTGCATTTACATATACAAGTATTGACAAAAGCAATAAGGCTATAATCAAAGATTTCTGATCACTATTTTCAATTGCCGCCAACTCTATAATTGTTGGTTTTGTCAACATATCCTCTATGGGAATAGAGAAATAATTGTCAAACAAGTTTACAAGACTCTTTAATCGGACGATACCCGCACGACCAATATTTCGCGCATCTCCGGTATATCCAATCTCATCAAATGTCTCTTGAAAACATTTAATAAAATCTGTAATATTAAATATCTTACCTTTATCTGCTATTGTATAAGTATCAAGCCATCTGAAATCTGAATAACAATTATTTATTGTATCTTCAAAAATCTTATCCAAAGGTGAAGACATTGAAACTCCTGCAGCGAAAGCCGTTTTTAGGGTTGATTTATATGTTTCAAGTTTTACATTCTTAGGTGGCACAAATGGATTGAATACAAATGGTGATATAAAATTTTTACCAGGAGTGAAGACCTGTAACTCCGGAATACTTTGCACTAATGCCCTATATTCATTTTTTGCAGGCTCAATAACGAGGAATGGGATATGATGCTCTTTCCAAAGTCGGTCAAGCAATCCTACCGAGAAGGTTGTTTTTCCCGAACCCGGTGTGCCAACTACAAGCATGTGTTTAGCTAAATCTTTTAACGATAAGCCTATACTGTCTTTAGAAGAAGATGATTTTAATATACCTAATTCAATGTCGCCTGAATTAATTATATTTTGAGAATATGTTTTACTGGTTTTTCCTGCCTCGTTAACTTTAAAACCTGCAGTAATATCATTACTACCTATTGGTAATCTAAAAAATTCTGAGCATTCATCTGCAGTTATTAAATATGGAAGCCTATATAGATTTATTGATAAATTACTCCCTTGCCATAATATCCTTTCAGTATTTATAATAACCTCATTGGCTGCCCATGGTAAAGGGTATAGGTTATTATCAATATCTATGTCGTTCTGAGATAATGATATAAACTTAAGATTTGCAGATAATTCGGAAGAGGGTGTTAATTGTCCATATATTTTAGATGCAATATTTGATGCTTCTGTCTGATTTGCCCAAACTAATATATTATATAAAAATAATGCATTATTCTTATTCTGAGAGTAATATTTATATGTTTTTGAAACTTTTTCTGTTAACGAAAGGCTTATATTACCTATGCCTTGCTCATTCACTCCTCTATATAATGTATCTAAAATCTGAGAAGTTGAATTTAAATCATTTATTTCATTATAGGTATAATTAGTAGGAATCAATTGGAATGAGATAGCGCTATTGGGAATATCTTTCATTATTCCTACAATTTTACTTAATTGTTGCCCTATACATGTTGGGAAGATATCAAAGGACAAACAATATGGCATAATTTGATTTTGTAAATTTTCAAGGTTTTCGTCCTTTACTAATGCTACAATATTTTCTTTTTTGATTTGAGATAAATTCTTTTCATACGCTTCAATTGGAATTATCTCAAAATCATACTTCTGTCTGACAAGTGTACCTTGAATAATTTTACTAATTATATTTATATTTTCGTTAACTATATTTGAATTTTCAGAAATAGATCGTACTATAATATATAATTTAATATCTGCATTATACACCTGATTAACAGACGGTAAAGACAACCACATAAGTTCTATACATATATCAATATTTCTTCCCTGAGAAGACTTTAGCTTATAATACTGATATATTTCAGAGAGCATACTACTCATCTCTTTCTGATATTCAGAAACAACTGATGTAATATTAGACAAACTATCAATAATAGACAAATGAGGGATAGAGGTTACCTCTATTATCTTCATTCCTACCAACTCATCATTTGACAAATAAGCGCTTGAGATCATAACATTATGGATTATCTATATGATATATTTGACCGACACACTCCCTTGTTAATCTATTGTATATCTTTTTTATAGCTTTAAAGAAATTATATTTTCTTATACAACAAATTGCATACTCCGAACACGTTGGCATACATATACATTTACGCCGAATATGCTCAGGTGCATAATGTTGATATAATTCAATTAACAGAATAAGAAGCTTACGATATTTAAACAGAATTATAATTATGCATAGGCAAATACAACTTTGTAGAAAATTTATATTTCCACAAAGTTGTACAATTGCTTGAAATAATATAAAATTAATAATGATTGAGGTATAAATTAATTGAACCAAATAGACCAAAAGAGTTTTTATATTAGTTGATGGTCTATACAATGGTCTTTTATGGCAATAATGCCAAACTATATCCTCCTCATTCATTAATTTTTCTTTTCACGCAATTTATTCTTCATAGCCTTAATAATATTATCTGTTTCTGCAGTTTTGGTCATAGAGCAAGAGACTTTATCTCCTGGAACAACCATTTGGAATTTATCAGTGTCAACAGTTTTAAGCTGTGATTTTCCAGATTTATCATATAGTTTAACTTCTTCCGAAGTTGAAGATGTTGAGAAATTTACAATATCTTTATAGAAATACTCATCGGTTGCTTCACGTTTGCTAAGCTCATCTGTGTTAAAAGTATATTGATAGAAATAAACTTGGGTATCGCTAAAGAAAATCCAAGAAATCTGATATTTAGAACTTCTCCATTTGTCATCTTCTCCTTTTTTAACATAAGCGCTATCATCAAAGACATATCCTTCAAAATTAACAGGAGGAATTTCATTTACTTGTTCAATATCCAAACCGTGCTTATCTAAAGCTTTTTGTTTAGGATTTATAGACGCAATTTTTCCTGCAAGCAATTCGTCATACTCAGCATCTTTCATCACACTTGCCAAACATCCCTCACGTAAGAAATAACGAATTACTTCCTTCTGCTCATCATCTTTCCCTTCATAAATTTCTTTAAGCCACTTCGGATCACTTTTTAATTTAAAGAAAATTATCGCCGCAACGACTAACAAAATAATAATAAAAATAACCATAATTTAATAAATTAAGACACCTATAATAATTACCCTAATATTGCGGTATCATAAAACAATAGTAGAGCCTATTCTCTACTCTCTACATAAGAGATTGTATATAAATATATTATATTTATTATGAATGGTCTCCCTATTTATTCTGCTTTTTAAAAGAAGAGTTAACAAAAGAAAAAATTCATTTATCTATATATTTTTTTCTTAAAATATTAAATAAAACATTATGGTAGTTAAAAAAAATACATTAAATTTGCGCTTGTTATACTTTCTCTTATGTAGAGAAAACACATTTTTCTTCCTCTTTATCCCAAAAAATCCAATATCATATTATTTGCTTTATCGATAATGGTATTATCTATTGATGTTAAATAAATCTGTGTTGTCGTTTCTGAATTGTGTCCCAAACTCTCACTTATAACTGAAACGGGGATATTTACACTTTTAGCAATACTCGCCCAACTATGACGGGCAACATACATCGTAATATTTATAGGTAATTGCAATTTTACTCCTATCTTTTTAAGATAAAAATTTACTCGTTGAGCAACATAGATGTATTGCTTGCGTTCATCTATATCGCTCAATGGATTGATAATGGGTAATAAATAGACGGAGTGTAATGTATCGTACTTATCCACAATCTCCTGCATACACTTCTCCCATTTGATAAACAATTGTTGTCCTGTTTTGCGCCTTCGATACGACAAAATTCCATTGCACAAATCCTTTTTTCTAAGGTATGCCATATCAACAAAAGCCATTCCTCGTGTATAAAACGAAAAGAGAAACATATCTCGAGCAAAATCAAAAGTAGGATTTTTTGAAAAATCAAACTCCTTGATTTCTCGTACAACGTCCAAAGAGAGTGCTCGTTTTAAAGTTTTATCAATTCCGGTATAAACTTTCTTGAATGGTTTTCTGTCTTGAACTAATCTATTTTCTACGGCTTTATTATATAAAGCTCTAAGGTTCCGCATATAAAACGATGAGGTATTGGGGGTAAGCCCTCTTTCGCGTAAATATGCCTCATATAGTATAATAATATCGGCATTGACTTCTTCTAATGGCAACTCAATTCCATTTCTAAATTTCATAAAACTATTAAGAGCCGATATATAGGTCTCAGAAGTACGTATTTTCCCCAACTTTCTCAAATTAGAAATAATATCATTTGCAAATGAAGATAAAGAATTATCACAACTATTTGCCGAGAACTCCGCAATAATATCATCAACCGTAAAATACTCTTTTACTTGAAACAAGACTTCTATAATTCTTTTAAAACGCCTCAAATCTCGTTTTATATTTTCTCTTAATTGAAATAAATAACAATTTCTACTTTCGTTGTTTTGCAAGAACACTACCTCCGACAAGTTATTATCCCACTCATATTCAAAAAGAGAATAGTTTGTTTTATAACTGCGAACCTCTCTTTTGTGAATTAATTGATAAAAAATTTTCCCTTCCCTACCATCAACTGTTGATGGTTCAAACTTAATCTTTATAGTCACCATATCACAAACTTAATTTTGAATTTTTATTTAACAATTAGTACTTGTTTATTCCAAATATAATAGCTACTATTAAGATCTTTTGCGTCTATTCTATTTTTATTATCAGAGGGAAGTGCGAAGTTTATCACTGAGCATACTCTTGCGATAAAACAAAAAAAGCTTGATATAAATAATGCAGATATGAAACTGAACACAGCAAACCCCAACACGCAGGTGCAATTCCTGCACTCACAAAAAAAGCGATAGTAAGGTTACTCACTATCGCTTATATATTCCCTAAAAATCCCTAAAAATTAGGATAAATGTGTAAAGTTCAGTACTTCTTAACAGAGGGGAGTGCGGAGTTTACATTCAGTAAATGAGCAACGACACGACAAGAGAAGTGCTGAAATTTACCATTTAGACAATTTTTTATTTTTGGCGCATAAATATATTAACAGGACTTCCCGAAAAATTCCAACGCTTGCGGATTTGATTTTCAAGATATCGCTTATATGGTTCTTTAACCCATTGCGGCAGGTTACAGAAGAATATAAAGGTTGGCACATATGAACCTTTTAGCTGTGTTATATATTTAATTTTTACGTATTTACCTTTGTGTGCTGGTGGTGGATATGCCTCAATAACTGCAAGCATCTCTTCGTTAAGACGCGCTGTTGGTATTAGTTGACGACGATTCTTAAATACCTCATCGGCACACTCAAGTACTCGGAATATTCTCTGTTTTGTTAGAGCTGATGTAAAGATGATTGGGAAATCGGTAAAGGGTGCAAAACGATTACGAATTGCCTCCTCAAACGCCTTTATTGCTTTTTGGCTCTTGTCTTCAACCAAGTCCCACTTGTTTACACATACAACAAGACCTTTTTTGTTTTTTTGTATTAGTGAGAAGATATTCATATCTTGCCCCTCTATTCCTCGTGTTGCATCTATCATCAGCACACACACATCTGAATCTTCTATGGCACGAATTGAACGTATTACCGAATAATACTCTATATCTTCGGTTACTTTTCCTTTTTTGCGTATTCCGGCTGTATCAACAAGATAAAAGTCAAATCCGAATTTTGTGTAACGTGTATGTATTGAGTCGCGTGTTGTCCCTGCTATATTGGTTACTATATTGCGGTCTTCGCCTATAAAGGCATTTATGATTGATGATTTTCCCGCATTTGGACGTCCTACTACGGCAATACGAGGTACTTCTGGCTCTATTGTCTCCTCTTCTTTGTTTGTGAAACGTGCAACTATTGCATCAAGCAAGTCGCCTGTTCCCGAACCGTTTACTGCCGATATACTGAATGGATCGCCAAGACCGAATGAATAGAATTGTGCCGATGCATATTGCCACTCGTTACTGTCTATCTTGTTTGCAACCAATATTACGGGTTTTGATGCGCGTCGTAATATGGCTGCAACTCTGTCGTCAAGATCGGTTACTCCTGTTATGGCATCTACAACAAAGAGTATTACATCTGCTTCCTCTATGGCTATTGATACCTGCTTGTTTATTTCGTCTTCAAATATATCGTCAGAGTTTACTACCCAACCGCCTGTATCTATGATTGAGAACTCATTACCACACCACTCTACTTTTCCGTATTGGCGGTCGCGTGTTGTTCCTGCCTCTTCGTTAACTATTGCTCGACGGGTGTTGGTCAAACGATTGAATATCGTTGATTTGCCTACATTGGGGCGTCCTACTATTGCTACTAAATTTCCCATAACCACTATTCTTGTGAGTAACCAAAATTCTTTAATTTGTTTAATTTATTTCGCCAATCTCTCTCAACTTTTACGTAGAGTTCAAGAAATACCTTCTTCCCAAAGAATGCTTCAATATCTTTACGGGCTAACATTCCTACGCGTTTTAGTGCACTTCCGCCCTTTCCTATTATTATTCCCTTTTGCGAATCGCGCTCAACATATACTACTGCCATTATGTGTATTGTGTTTTCGCTTTCATCAAACTTCTCTACTACGGCTTCTACTGAGTAGGGTATCTCTTTGTCGTAAGTCAAGAGTATCTTTTCTCTGATAATTTCTGTTACAAAGAATCGTGCTGGGCGGTCGGTTAATGCATCTTTTTCAAAAAAGGGTGGCGATGGCGGCAACATCTCTTGTATGCGTTTTAGAAGATAATCTACATTGAATTTCAATGATGCTGATAGTGGAATAACCTCAGCATTTGGTAGTATTCCTCGCCACTTCTCAACGATTGTTTCTAAATCGGATTGGTTTTTAAGAAGGTCAATCTTGTTTATTACAAGTATAACATTGTTCTCTTTTGCAACGCGGGCTACAAAATCGGGGTTTTTATCGGGTGTCTCCACTACATCTGTTACATAGAGCAATACATCTGCATCAACCAATGCCGATTTTGAAAAATCAAGCATCGCCTCTTGCAGTTTATATTTAGGAGATAGTACTCCCGGAGTATCGGAATATACTATTTGCATATCCTCCGTGTTAACAATACCCATAATTCTATGACGTGTTGTTTGCGCTTTTGATGTTATTATGGATATGCGCTCACCTACAAGAGAGTTCATAAGGGTTGATTTCCCTACATTGGGATTACCTACTATATTTACAAATCCGGCTCTATGTTGTTTATTTTCTGCCACGTGCTTGCTTTTTATACGATTCAAATTTATAAAAAAATTGCATAAAGGGTTGTTTTTGTTTTCTCTTTCTTTTACTGTTTGTTTACGAGTAAATGAACAGCAACAAACTTCAACGCTTTATGCAACTTCTTAATCTCTATTTTTTAGTGTCGTATGCCCACTTGATATAGGTTGAACCCCATGTAAATCCTGCACCAAAGGCTGTTAACAATATATTGTCGCCTTTTTTGAATTTATCTTCCCATTGTGCTATACACAAGGGTATTGTAGCAGAACTTGTGTTTCCGAAGTTCTCAATATTCACTATTATTTTCTCTTGTGCTATTCCTAATCGTGAACCTACTGCCTCTATTATTCGCGCATTTGCTTGATGAGGTATAAACCAGTTTACCGAGTCGTTTGTGAGTTGATTACGAATCATTATCTGTTTATATACGTCAATCATATTTGACACGGCGTATTTATAAACTGTTCGTCCCTCTTGGTATAAGAAGTGCTCTCCTCTGTCTATTGCTCCGTAGGTGATAGGTTGAACCGAACCTCCTGCTTTCATCATAAGATAGGGTATTCCCTCTCCATCGGTATGTAAAAGTGTATCAACAACTCCTACATCTTCATAAGTCGGTTCAAGCAGGACAGCTGCTGCTGCATCGCCAAACAATGGACATGTCGCACGGTCTTGATAGTTTACCATTGACGACATCTTCTCTGCACAAACTACTACTACTTTTTTATACAATCCTGCATTTATGTATGCCTTTCCTATCTGAAGAGCTACTATAAATCCTGTACATGCAGCTTGTATATCGTAAGCAAAACAGTTTTTTACTCCCGATCTGTCGGCTATTACAGCTGCTGTAGCAGGAAATCTATAATCGGGATTTGATGTAGCACATATAATAACCTCTACTTCATCGGTTGTTGTGCCTGTCTTCTCGAGAAGTAAATCCAATGCTTTTGAACCCATATAAGACGAACCTAAATTATCGCCTTTTAATATACGTCTCTCCTTTATTCCTACTCGGGTATATATCCACTCATCAGTGGTATCAACCATTTTGGTCAAATCCTCATTGGTTAGCTTATCTTCGGGTACGTATGCCGCAACTCCGGTTATAGCTGTATTTATTTTCTTCATGAGTATTATCTGTTTTGTGAAAAAAATGCCCTAAGAGTCAGAAAAAACCCTTAAGGCTTTAATTTTTTGTCGCCACGCTTATCACTAAGCTTTGCGAAGCATTAAACGGCTTCTTTCTCAATAGCAACTTTTCCGCGATAGTAACCGCACTCGTTGCATACTGTGTGATATACGTGCCATGCACCGCAGTTAGGACATACTGCCATTGTAGGTGCTACAGCTTTATCGTGAGTACGACGTTTTGCTGTTCTGGTCTTTGATTGTTTTCGTTTAGGATGTGCCATTTTTATTTAAAATATTAGTTATTATCTATTAATTTCTTCAATTCATTCCATCGAGAATCAACAGGTTCTGCTCCTTCTGACTCTGCTTCGTCGTCTAACATGCCCGAATGTTGTTGCAATAGAGAATCCATCTCTGCATTGCACTCTCCCTCAGGGTGGGTATGTTGCAAGGGTAATTCAAGAGCTACAAATTCATAGAGATACCATGATAAGTCAACCTCATTACTTCCCTCCGATATTATCAATTTATCGCCTTCATCAACAGTGTCTGTTCCATATTTTATTGTAAGTTCTGTCTCAGAATCAATACAATACTCCATATCGTCCAAACATCTGTCACATGGTACTATCACAACTCCCGATAAAGAGAAATCTAACTTAAAACTCTCCTCAACTTTCCTAAGTGAAAGATGTACGTTTACATCTCCTTTTTGTACCTCAGGTCCGTTAACTTCGCTAAAAAATTTATCATCAAGATGAAAATCATACTCATAAACTCCATCTGATAAACCCTTTAACTCAATCTTATATAAATCTAACTTTCCCATGTAAGAGATAAATGCGCTAAAAAGCAGTGCAAAGGTAATCAAAAATATTCCTTCAACAAAATATGTTGGGATAAATCCCTCATTTTTTTACATTTTTATTTCAAATAAGGAACTTTTATGGTATAAAATTCAGAGTTTTTGCGTTATACATCTTAATTCAACCCTAAATGTTGTTCCTTTTCCCACTTCACTATCTTTCACATATACACGTCCGCCATGATACTCCTCTACTATTCTTTTTACAAGAGCCAATCCTAATCCCCAACCTCGTTTTTTAGTGGTATAACCGGGACGAAATACTGTTTTTAAATTTTTTCTGGCTATTCCTTTCCCCGTATCTGTTACATCAATATAACACATATCTTCATCTTGCAAAAGAGAAAGTGATAATTTCCCCTCTCCCTCCATTGCATCAATGGCATTCTTACATAAATTTTCAACTACCCACTCCATTAATGGCACACACATATTTACCATAGCCTCTTGTACATTAATATCAATTTTAAAATCAACTCTGTTAGAGACTCTTCGGCGCATATATTCTCCTGAGGAATATACTACTTCTGCAAGATTTTCGGGTGTTAGCTCTGGGGTTGAGCCTATTTTTGAGAAACGCTCTGCTATAACTGATAACCGTTTTACATCTTTTGTCATATCGGCAAGCAGATTTTTATCTGTTTCATTCATTTGTAAAACTTCAAGCCATGCCATTAATGATGATATTGGTGTTCCTAATTGATGTGCAGTTTCCTTTGATAATCCTACCCAAACCTGATTTTGTTCGGCTCGTTTACTATTCATTAACGCAATGTAGGCTATAAGAATAAAGAGTATCATTACCCCCAATTGCACATATGGGAATAGAGCTAAATATTTCAATAAAATAGAGTCGTCATAATATAGATATTGCTTAATTTCTTTATCAATTGGAATCTCAATAAGGTTTCCTTTTTCTTTAAATACCTGAAACGTCTTTGACAAGTATTCTTTATCTTGATTTGTTATATTTGCACTATGCAATATATTTTCATCTTCATCTACTATAATTACCGGTATAGATGAGTTACTACGTAATATTTTTAATATCAGTCCCAAATCAGTATTTACATCACTTGCCGCCAAGCGTGTCGCTTCAGCCCATATCTCCATTTTATTACGTTCCTCCTCTGAAAGGTCTTGTACTAACTTATCAGATATATATAGGAATGCACAAACCAGCAGCAACGATATTACAACGAAAACAAACTTAAACTTCTGCCTTGTAGCATATATATTTCTCATACGATTTAATTTTATTGCAAATATAACTACATAAATAACGTACGAAAATAAAAAATATTACTTTATTTTTTCTGAAATAAAAAACGGGAACAACCCAATGTTGCTCCCGTTAATTTTATTGATTCTAATCAATAATTATTCAGCGTTAAGAGTAAAGCGTTTGAATGCTGTCGCAGTCAACTCTTTATCTTTTGACTCTAAATATTGTTTGATAGAGATTTTGTTCTCTTTAACAAATGCTTGCTCTAACAATGAATTCTCTTGATAGAATTTGTTGATACGTCCTTGTGCAATTTTATCAAGCATTGCTTCAGGTTTTCCTTCTTGACGTGCTTTGTCTTTTGCAATCTCAAACTCTTTCTCAACAACTTCTGCGGGGAACTCTTCGCGAGTTACTGCAATAGGATTCATTGCTGCTACTTGCATTGCAACATCGCGAGCTACTTGATACTCCAACTCCTTGTTGAATGCTACGATTGTAGCCAAACGGTTTCCTGGGTGTATGTATGAGATTGTTGATGCAGCCTCTAAGAACACATAACCTCCCAACTCCATTTTCTCTCCTGTTACACCACTACGATCAGTGATAAGGTCTGAAAGTGAACGTCCGTCAACTTGAATTGCAAGAAGTGCCTCTATATCAGCAGGACGAACCTCCATTGCTTTGTCAAGGATTGTTTGAGTTAGAGCAACAAAATCTGCATTTGTTGCAACAAAGTCAGTTTCACATTTCAAAGCTACGATTGCCGCAAATCCGTCTTTTGCTGCAGCAAGAACGCAACCCTCTGATGCATCGCGATCCTCACGTTTTGCAACGATAGCTTGACCACGTTTGCGAATCAACTCAACTGCTTTGTCAAAATCGCCGTTTGCTTCGCCAAGTGCATTTTTACAATCAATCATACCTGCACCTGTCATTTTGCGAAGTTTTGTAATATCTTGAATTGAAACAGCCATATTCTATAATTTTAATATATTATCATTATTACTCTTCAGTCTCTGCTTTGGGTTCTGCTACAGGAGCCTCTTCTGCGGGAGCCTCGCGGCGGATACGTGCGCGAGTTTTACGAGTTTTTTTATCCTCTGCACCCTCTTCTGCTTGAGCCTCTGCTGCCTCTGAATCGGCTTTTTCTACTTTACGCTCCTCAAGACCCTCTGTTATTGCGCCACAAAGTGCGCTCAAAACTGCATCAATTGATTTTGAAGCATCGTCATTTGCAGGTATTACGAAATCAACGTCTGAAGGATCAGAGTTTGTGTCAACCATAGCAAATACAGGAATACCCAAACGATTAGCCTCTGCAACAGCAATGTGCTCTTTCATTACGTCAACAACAAAAAGTGCTGCGGGAAGACGAGTAAGATCTACGATGCTACCCAAGTTTTTCTCCAATTTTGCACGTTGACGAGTTACTTGCAATTTCTCACGTTTTGAAAGGTTATCAAAAGTTCCGTCTTTGATCATTTTGTCAATAGAGTTCATCTTTTTGATAGCTTTGCGGATAGTGGGGAAGTTTGTTAACATACCTCCGGGCCAGCGCTCAATAACGTAAGGCATTCCTACCTCTGTTGCTTTGTCTGCTACTACTTGTTTAGCTTGTTTTTTTGTTGCTACAAAAAGGATTTTTTTACCTGATTTTGCAATTTGCTTCAATGCAGATGCAGCCTCGTCAATTTTTACTACTGTTTTGTTTAGGTCAATGATGTGAATTCCGTTACGCTCCATAAAGATATAAGGACGCATTGCGGGATTCCATTTACGTGTTAAGTGACCAAAGTGTACTCCTGCTTCGAGTAATTGTTCAAATGTTGTTAGTGACATTGTTTTTTCTTTTTATTTATTCGTTTACATTCTACTTATTCAATCGCAAGGTAATCTTTAATATCAATTAGGAATTCTGCGAGTAAGCGCAAATACAATACCAAATTTATTTGAATATTGTTGAGCGAGAGCAGAATCAAGAAACTCAAGTTTCTTAATCAGGGATTTCACTCCCAACTCTATATCCTCCAAAAGAGTCCTTGCAATTTGGATACTAAACGTCCAATTAAAATTCCTATGCGGCAAATATTAACGTTTGCTGAATTGGAATCTCTTTCTTGCTTTGGGACGTCCCGGTTTCTTACGCTCAACAACACGTGGGTCGCGAGTCATAAAGCCCTCTGATTTTAGAGCGGGTTTGTCCTCTGGATTGATTTTAACAAGAGCACGTGCAATTGCCAAACGCAATGCCTCAGCTTGCCCTTTAAAACCTCCACCGTTAAGGTTTACTTTAATATCGTATTTCTCTGTAACTCCCAATTTAATTAGAGGTTGTTTTACTACATATTGCATTATCTCCAATGGGAAATATTTTGCAAGTTCTTTTTTATTGATAGTAATTACACCATTACCCTCTTTTACGAAAACACGTGCTATAGCAGCTTTACGTCTTCCTAATGCGTTAACTGTTTCCATTATGCTTATGCTTATTTAAGAGTGTTTATATCTATTGCTTTAGGTTGTTGTGCAGCGTGAGGATGCTCACTTCCTGCATATACGTAAACGTTGCGAAGAAGTTGTGCTCCAAGTCTGTTTTTGGGCAACATACCTTTAATAACTCTGAGGACTAATTTAGACTCGCTCTTCTGCATAAGTTTTGCAGGAGTAATCTCTCTTTGACCACCAGGATAACCTGTGTAGTTCAAATATATTTTGTCGCTCCACTTTTTACCGGTAAGTTTAACTTTATCGGCATTGATGATAATTACATTATCTCCACAATCAGCATTGGGAGTAAAACAAGGTTTATATTTACCTCTCAAAATTTTAGCCACTTTTGATGCTAAACGGCCCAAAACTTGATCTGTTGCATCAACAACAAGCCACTCTTTATTTGCAGCTGCTTTGCTGACAGATACTGTCTTGTAACTTAATGTATCCACTTTTTATCTTTTTAATTATTAAACATTTAAATCCTGACACGAATAGGATCTCCGAACACACTTGAAACCTCTATCCGCATCAATTTTCACACTTTTTGGATATAATCGGCGTGCAAAAGTACTCTTTTTCTTTGAATTACAAAAATTTTTTGAGAACTATTTTCTTCCAGAAAAGTTATTATCTGTTGTAAAGATACAAAAAAATAATGAAAGTATATGTGTAATGGATTAAAAAACTGGTTTTCTGCATGCAGGACTACCAAATATTGATAGATAAAAAGTTTAACTTATATTGTTTTGGTTATGAAAAGAAATACTTTCAGAATATTATTCTATTTAAAGCGTAATACTCTTAAGAAAAATGGTCTCGTTTCTATTATGTGTCGTATTACGATAAACGGTACTATATCTCAATTTAGTTGTAAATTAGAAGTAGATGAGAAATTGTGGGACGTAAAAAGTGGTAAAATATCAGGCAGAAGTTTCGTCGCACAAGAGATTAATCAGCAGTTAGATAAAATTAGAATAGGTATTGTAAAGGCTTACCATGAGGTAATTGAAAGAGATGGCTATGCAACAGCAGAAAAGGTAAAATGTCTATTTCAGGGAGTAGGGCAAGGTTGTAAAACATTACTATCTCTTTTTAAACAATATAATGAAAACTATTCAAAGCAGGTAGGAAGAATTAAAAGCCAGCGTAGTTATTGGAAATATTGTACGGTTTATAACCATCTGCATGAGTTTATAAGGTATCGGTATAATATTGAGGATATAGCATTGCGAGAATTGTCTACAACATTTATGACAGACTTTGAACTTTATTTGCGTACGGAGAAGAATCATAGTACCAATACGGTATGGTCATATATGATGCCTCTTCGTAGTGTTATATATGATGCAATAAATAGGGGTTGGTTGCAACGTAATCCATTTTATGCCTATCGCATTGCAAGAGAGGAGACTCAAAGAGAATTTTTGACAGGAGAGGAGATAACAATGTTTATAAATAAATCGTTTAAAAGAAAAAATTATGAATTGGTGCGTGATTTATTTATTTTTTGCTGTTTTACAGGTTTTAGCTGGAGAGATATGTATAATTTAACTAATGATAATCTTCTAATATCGTTTGATGGACATTTATGGATTAAAACGAACAGACAAAAAACAAAAACAGAAACAAATATGCGTTTGCTTGATACGGCAAAACATATTATTGAAAAGTATAAGGACGTAGCTGAAAATAACAAACTTTTGCCAGTCCCCCCTTATGCAAATTGCCGTCATGCAATAAAAGTAATAGCAAAATTGTGTGGTATAAAGAAGAATATTAGTTGGCACACAAGCAGGCATAGTTATGCTACTACTATCTGTCTTACTAATGGAATGCCTATAGAGACGTTATCAAAATTGATGGGACATACAAGTATAAGAACAACTCAAATTTACGCAAAAATAGTAGCCCAAAAAGTAAGTAATGATATTGAAGCGTTATCAAAAAAGATAGAGTCAATAGAAAAATTTATTTGTAATCGTATTTAAATATCCGTTCCTAAATCGTTACCAATATTTATAATATTACAAATAAAGCTTGTGCGTCAGTATATTGTAAAGAAATTTATTATCCTTACAACAGATATAATTTATATTACTAAAATATATCAATTAATATTTACCAAATAATAAAGATGTAATTAAATTATAATATGTTTTTACCTATGAAAAAATTTACACATTTTGCAATGATTTTCATACTGATGTTATGCGTTCATATTGCAAATGCAGCATCAGTAGAGTTCCCATCGACAGAAAAGCCGGGACAAGCACAAGCTGTATCAGAATCAACAAGGTGGGTTCTTTACAACAACCTATTAGAGGCAGAGTTTGTTTTGAGCAATGGCAACCTATATTTTAACGGTTGCGAAGCTTTACAACTTGACGGAGGTTCAGAACCTTTTACAATTACATTAGGTAACGGAACAATAGTTAAAGCTTCAGAAATGACTATGAGTTCACAGCCTGTTATCTCAACCTTAACAGGCAATAGCTCGGCAATAAAGGCTTCTGAAAAATACAACGGAAAGGTTTTGACTGTAAAATACACATACAGCACTCTTTCACTTGAGTGGAGAGCGGTTTTACGCGATGGCTCGCACTACCTTCGCACCGAGTTAGACATTACTGCATCTGCAAATACAGCCATGACAAATATTATTCCTTTAACCTACAATCTTACTGCCGATGCAGATGTGGTTGAAGTTAAAGGAACAGTAAGAGGAGCGCCTCTTGCTTCTTCAAAAATATTTGCTGGTATTGAAAACCCTGACGGTATAAATAGTGTTGGAAGCTCATCTTCTTCAACAACCTTCTCGCCCACATCTTGGACACCCGAAAGTTGGGGAACTCCAAGCAGCGTACCTTCAAACATTATTTCATTGGGATTTTCTTCATCTCAAATACAATCAGCAGAAGGCAAAGTAAGCATTTCCGCTTCAGGAAACGTTTCGTTCACATTTAATTACGCAACAGGAAACCATAGGTTAAATACAACAGGTGTTGATATTTTAGATTCAAACGGAAATGTTGTGGCTAAAGATTACCATATAGGTTACTCAGGAACAGCTTATAGTAATAAAACCTATACATTAAATGTTCCTTCGGCAGGAACTTATACCTTGAGATATTTTGTTGAAACAAGAACAGAGACTATCACAAGTACGGGAGCTATAGCCATATCGGGAGCAACAGTATCTATAGCATCAAGTGCCGAAAAAACAATAACAGGTCGTTGGAGTAGAGCTACTACTCTTAAAGCAGGAGATACCTGGCACATTGGAGCAGTAGTTGGTCTTGTTGCAGAAGGTCAACTACGTCGTTCGTTCCTTGCATACAACGAGAGAGAGCGTGCCGTTCCTTATCGTTCATTTATACATTACAACTCGTGGTATGAACTTAATATTGATCGAAATAACGATTCTAACCCACTAAACCGCATGACAGAGGAGCAATGTCTTCCTGTTCTTGATGCATGGAAAACTAACCTCTTTGATAAACACAATGTTGGTATTGATGCCTTTGTTTGGGACGACGGTTGGGACGATTTTAACTCATTATGGGATTTCCATATTGGTTTCCCCGACGGATTCTCTAACATCAACGAAAAAGCAACCGCTATGGGAACAGGCATTGGAGCATGGTTAGGTCCGGTTGGAGGTTATGGAGCATCAAAGCAACAACGTCTTGCATATTGGAATAGTACCCACTCAACTCAAATTACAAACTTTGAGCTATCTAATCCCGAATATCTTGACGAGTTCGCAGCCCGCTGCGCTCAAATGGTGAACGATTACGACTTCCGTTACTTTAAATTGGACGGTATCAGTGATCTTGGGAATGCAACAGGACCAAAAATTGAAGAGGACGTTGAGAGTTTCTTGAATATGTTGAATGTCCTTCGTGAAATAAAATATGACCTCTATTTTAACTGCACTGTTGGAACATGGTCTTCTCCCTTCTGGCTACATTTTGCCGATGCTATTTGGCGTCAAGACGCAGACTGGAGTTCAATAGGCAATCAGGGAGATTACCGTGAGAAATGGATTACTTATCGCGACTACATGATTTATAAGAACTACCCTCTTGCTTCACCAATATGCCCTATAAACTCATTGATGAATCACGGATTGATGGTTACCAAATATGGTCCACCAAATGTTATGCCTCGTAACGATAGCGATGCAACAGCTAAAGGTATTATTCGCGAAATGCGTTGCGCTTTCGGTTGTGGTTCGGGATTGGTTGAGCTTTACGTTGATAATGACCTTATGACAACCATCGGAGAAGATGGAGAACTTTGGGAAGCCTTAGCCGAGTGTATAGTTTGGCACAGAGAAAATGAAGATGTTCTTGCCGATACTCACTGGGTTGGAGGCAATCCTTGGGACGGTTCAAAAGCCAACGTTTATGGTTGGGCTTCGTGGAATGGTAAAAAGGCAACTCTTACTCTACGTAACCCAAATGCCTCTTCAAAAACATATACAACAACATTACGCGAGGCTTTAGATATCCCCTCATACGTGGTTGGAAAAATAACACTTACTGACGCTTTCAAAAACCAAACACAATATAGCGGTATTACCGGAGAAAGAATTGATATTGACGAAACAATAACATTCAATATGCCTGCATTTGATGTAGTGGTGTTAAACGGAAACTGCGCTGAAGATATTGAGATAAGCGGAAGTATGACAGTTTCAAACCTAAATAGTCGTTCGGCAAACATTAAGATAACATACAACTCCCTTGACTATATGTCAAAAGGTTGGTTGCAAGTAGGACAACTTAAGGATTGGAATGGGAAAAGTGCATTAACCAACGAAGATGTAGCAAATATGTTTGTTCCCATAGGAGATGTTAATGGAGAAAATTTAGTAACATGGGCATCAAGCGGAAAACTATCTGCGAAACAATATAGCTGGTCAAATTTTGCCACACAAACAGGAAACCCCGTTGTTTTAATGATAGGAAATAATACATCTCTAAAAACAGCAACAGAAATTGCAATATTTAAATACACTCCTGACAATCAAGAACTATTATGGGAAAATGCTGATGGCGCTACTATAAATATTGCATCAGACAACATTACTCCTATATTTGGTAGCGTTACCGATAAAGGCAGTGAAAAAGTAATACAAACTGCACCATTCACATACCCACTTGGTATTGAAGAAGAGAATATCAGTACTGAAAATTTAAATATTTACACAACTAATGGGGAGTTAGTTATTGAGGGTACTGAGGCAAACGATATAATTACAATATATGACCTTAACGGTAAGGTTATAAATAAGACAATAGCAAGCAAAGAGAAAGAGTATATAACAATCTCTACGAAAGGCATATTTGTAATAAACATAAGTAATAATAATTCTTTAATAAAGAGCGAAAAAGTTATAATAAAATAAGAGATATATGAGACTATTTAAGCTTTTAATACTGGCACTATGTTTTACTGCGTGCAGTAACAATCCCGAAACAACAGTTATTTTCCCATCATTACAACAACCGGAAAAAGCTACTGCTATAAACGAAGGAGATAAATATATTCTCTCAAACAACTTATTGTCGGCAGAATATATAGTAGAAAACGGTAATTTAAAATTCAATGGAAGTGATGCTTTACAGTTGGCTCCCGGAAGTGAACTATTTACAATAACACTTGCAGATAGTTCTGTTATAAAAGCCTCTGAGATGACAATGGGAACTCCTCATTTAATATCTCTTAAAGGCAATAAAGATGCAGTTAAAAAATCAGAGCAATACGATGGCTACAAACTAACAGCTGAATTTAAATATAATAATTTGACTATAGTTTGGAGCTCTGTATTGCGTAACGACTCTCACTACCTCAGAACAGAGATGGATATAACTGCTTCGGCTGACACTGATATGAAAAACATAATTCCTATGGAATATGCTTTAACAGAAAATGCCGATAGCGTAAAAGTTATAGGAGAAGTACGCGGAGCGCCTCTCGCATCGTCAAAGATATTCGCAGGTATTGAAAATCCCTTGGGCATAAACAGCGTAGAAAACAACTGTATTAAAGGATTATGGAGCCGTGCAACAACCCTCAAAGCCGGAGAAACTTGGAATATTGGCGCAGTAATAGGATTAGTAGCAGAGAATCAACTTCGTCGCTCGTTCCTTGCATACCACGAAAGAGAACGTGCTGTACCATATCGTCCATTTATACATTACAACTCATGGTACGAACTTAATATTGACCGTAATAACTTCCCAGACCCTCTAAAACGTATGGTTGAGAGCCAATCAGTAGAGGTTATAGAGGCATGGCGTACAAATATGTATGAAAAACACGGTGTTAGTATTGACGCCTTTGTTTGGGACGACGGCTGGGACGAATTTAACTCATTCTGGGATTTTCATATAGGTTTCCCCAACGGATTTGCAAAACTCGATTCAATAGCAAAAACAATGGGAACAGGAATGGGTGCCTGGTTAGGTCCTGTGGGAGGTTATGGAGAATCCAAACGACAACGACTTGATTTCTGGAACCGCAACCATGAGAACCAAATTGACAACTTTGAACTATCAAACCCCGAGTATTTTAATGCCTTCATTACAAGTTGTTCAAATATGGTAAAAAGCTACGATTTCCGTTACTTCAAATTTGATGGAATCAGCGATATAGCTAATGCCATAGGACCTAAAAATGAAGAAGATGCAGAGGGTATCATAAATGTACTTAAAGCCCTTAGAGATATTCGCTATGACCTATTCTTTAACTGCTCAGTAGGAACATGGTCATCGCCCTTCTGGTTCCAATATGCCGATGCTGTTTGGCGTCAAGACCAAGACTGGACAACAATCGGAGATCAAGGCGATAATCGTGAAAAATGGATTACATATCGCGACCATATGGTATATAAGAACTTTACCATAGCCTCTCCAATATGTCCTATAAACTCAATTATGACACACGGATTAATAGTTTCTAAATATGGACCTCCAGCATCAGCACCACACGATGACTCTGAAGAAGCAGTAAAAGGTATTATCCACGAAATGCGTTGTGCATTCGGTTGTGGTTCCGGACTAATTGAACTATATGTTGATAATGACCTTATGAGCACAATAGGAGAAGACGGAGAACTTTGGGCTGAATTAGCAGAGTGCATTAAATGGCAACGCAATAATCAAGATGTTCTTGCCGATATACATTGGGTAGGAGGTAATCCTTGGAATGGCGAGAAAGCTGAAGTTTACGGTTGGGCTTCATGGAACGGAAAGAAAGCTACACTTACACTTCGTAACCCCAACTCAACAGAACAAACATACACAACAACCCTACGTCAAGCATTAGATATACCTTCATATGTGTCAGGAAAAATTACTCTTACAGATGCTTTCAAAAATCAGACACAATATAACGGAATAACTAACGAATGTATTGATATTGACCAAACAATAACATTTACAATGCCTCCGTTTGACGTAATTGTATTTAACGGAAAGTGTAAGTAAGACAGTTATTAGCTATACGGTGCTAAGCACTTTAGTTTTTGATATAAGCAGTAGATTGCTCGTAAGCAACCTACTGCTTTTTTATTCTTGAATAAAAAAGTCCGTCTGTTTGATAAAAGTAAATTATGCAATCCCTCACTACTTTGAGTTGATAGAGTAATTGAAAGATTAGTGTAATGTTACTGAGATTATTAGAGATATTAGTGTTAGACAAAGGAATAGAGATCTTAGATTACTAAGATAAATAAGATTGCTAAGAGGACTAAGAAAAGTTGATATTACAGAGTATAACTTAGTTATCTTAGTTATCTTAGTTATCTTAGTCATCTTAGTTATCTTAGTTATCTTAGTTATCTTAGTCATCGTAGATATCTTAGTAAAAAGCAGTTGTAACTTTGCCCCTTTCTCGGACAGAGCATGCTCTGTCCCTACTTTGACGGTATTGAAATAATTGAAGAATTAGCCTAATATTTGTATTCTATCTCTTATCTCTTTAAGGGCCTTAATGACCCCTATGACTTTTATTGTCATAAAAGAAATAATTCAAAAGGTTAGTAACGATGGTGTTTGCTCGTTATAACTAACCGTAAAAAAAAAGAGAGAAGTTTTAATACTTCTCTCTTCTCTAAGGGGCGGCTACCTACTCTCCCACTTGCGCAGTA
>JAZNCN010000011.1:0-64223 GCA_045587545.1 Candidatus Caccoplasma sp. | reverse complement strand
AATATGAATACCATCCATTCGCGAGGAGGAAATCAGGTCGTCTTTTCATCTATCAATTATGGCACTGACACCTCTGCCGAAGGTCGTTGTATCATTCGTGAGTTACTACAATCAACTTACAAAGGTGTAGGCGGTGGATCGACAGCCATTTTCCCTATTCAGATTTGGAAAAAGAAGCGAGGTGTGAGCTATCTGCCAGAGGATAGAAACTATGACCTCTACCAGCAGGCTTGTAAGGTGGCGGCACGCCGTTTCTTCCCTAATTTTGTGAATCTCGATGCTTCGTTTAATCAGCATGAGAAGTGGAGAGAGGATGATCCTAAGCGTTATCAGTATGAGGTGGCTACGATGGGGTGCCGTACCCGAGTTTTTGAGAATCACTTTGGGGAGAAGACATCTATCGCCCGCGGAAACCTCTCGTTCTCTACAATCAATATCGTGCGTCTTGCCATAGAGTGTATGTCTATCGAGGATAAGAGTCGCCGTATAGAGAGATTCTTCGTCAAGTTGGATGAGCTGTTGGAGATTACAGCCAAGCAGCTTTGTGACCGTTACGATTTCCAGAAAACGGCTCTTGCCAAGCAGTTTCCGTTGCTTATGTCTTCGTTGTGGATAGGGTGTGAGACCCTAAAACCTAATGATGTTATAGGTGGGGTAATCAATCAGGGTACATTAGGTATCGGTTTTATAGGATTGGCCGAGTGCCTAATAGCCCTTATGGGCAAACACCACGGCGAGAGCGAAGAAGCACAAGCGTTGGGTTTGCGTATCGTTACCTATATGCGCGATAGAGTAAATGAGTTCTCGGAGCGTTATCATCACAATTTCTCGGTGTTGGCGACTCCCGCCGAGGGCTTGTCTGGTCGTTTTACACGCATTGATCGCAAAAAGTTTGGCGAAATTAAGGGCGTAACCGACAAGATTTACTACACCAACTCTAACCACATTCCTGTATATTACAAATGTTCACCCAAGCATAAGGCTGAAGTAGAGGCTCCGTATCACGATCTTACTCGTGGTGGTCATATTTTCTATATCGAAATTGATGGCGATGCAACTCACAATCCTCAGGCCATCATGGATATCGTGGATTTGATGGATAAGTACGATATCGGTTACTCTTCGGTGAATCACAATCGTAACCGCTGTATGAATTGCGGTTATGAGGATGCTCAGCAGGAATTGGAGGTATGTCCTAAATGTGGTAGTGGGAATATTGATAAGTTGCAGCGTATTACAGGTTACCTTGTTGGAACAACCGAGCGTTGGAATAAGGCTAAATTGGCAGAGCTGAATGACCGAGTTATCCACAAATAGCATTCGCATCCTCGATATAAAGTATGGCACTTCAGTCGATGGTATAGGGCTTCGCACCTCGCTATATTGCGCGGGGTGCGAAAACCATTGCGTGGGTTGTCATAATCCGCAATCGTGGGACGAATATGGTGGCGAAGCCATTGAAATAGAGGAGTTGTTCCGATTGATAGTCGATGCCGATATGAATGTTACCTTTACCGGTGGCGACCCGATGTTCCACCCTGAAGGTCTTATTCAGTTGGCGCAGATGATAAAAGAGCAGACCGATAAAACAATCTGGTGCTATACAGGATACCGTTTTGAGGATCTGCTCGCGCATCCTCTTCGTCGCAAATTAGTTGAGTTATGTGATGTAATTGTTGATGGTCGCTATATCGAGGCAGAACGAGATTTATCATTGCATTTTAGAGGAAGCCGAAATCAACGAATCATTGATGTACCAAATTCACTTCAATTTAACAAAGTGTATCTGATAGAATAATCAAGGGTGATAAAAAAGCGCAGACAAGAAAACTATAAGAGAAAATGTATTTGTTCATTTCTTTGTCTGCATTTTTTGTACCTTTGCAACATAGAGGGTTATCACATTGTAGCATAACAATGAAGAACTCAGAAATACGAACGGTTGCTATCTCGTTACCCAATTTTCAAGCAATCCGAATAACCGTCTAATTACAAGATAATTGCAAATTCAGCGATTTTTTAATTTAAAAAAAATATCCGAATATATTTTGCTATTAAAAATATTAGCATGACATTTATAATGTCAATTAAACGAAAGCAGTTATGAAGTATTCAGAATTACATCGCCTCCTAAAAAAGAATGGATATTATCCATTAGGGGAGTCGCAAGCAGGACGCACACTGTAATGCAGTCCTAAAACAGGAAAGACTTTCACAACAAATCATCTCCCAAGTCAAAAAGTTGCGACAGAAAGATTAAAAAACGTCAAAAAATGACGGGAATTTACCCTCCCCCATTTCCTCAATTTGTTATAAGAAAAAAAGAAAGGTGTTAATTATGAGAATGGAGAAAGTAATAATAGAGCAAGCATCTGACGGCTGTTATAGTGCATATATGACGGAAGCAGATGATTTAGATTATGGAGTCATAGGAACAGGCTACTCAATAGAAGAGACAGTAGCAGATTTTAAAGCAGCTTATGAGGGTATTAAGCAAGAGTATGAGAAGCAAGATAAACATTTTATAGAAGTTGAATTTAACTATACATACGATGTTACATCATTTCTTAAGTATTATAGTAATAAACTTACTTTAGCAGGATTAGGAAGAATCACAGGCGTTTCTGCTGCTCAATTATCACAATACCTTAACGGCTACCGTAATCCATCAAAGAAGACAGCTGAGAAGATAGAAAAAGGCCTTCACTCTTTTGCAAAAGAGATAAGTCAAGTGCATTTCGTTTAATTGACACTGAACATTTGTTCTTGATGTTGCCCCGGAGTAATTACTCTGGGGCTTTTTATTTGCATCATAAATCCGTCTCAAATGTAAAAAACTATCTTTGAGACATCTCTTTTTTTTATCATCTTTGGTTTGGGTATCTTAAACATTTCTCAACGAAGAGGCACTAAAAGTAGCTCTTCGTTCTCTTTAAGTCCCGAAGCGTACTGACGACGGGACTTAACGGATTTTATTCTGTTTGCTTTAATCCTTTTTCGGCGTTGTTTATGAAGAAGTGGATCGTAAGCATAAAACTCAACGTACCAATTCCCTTTGTTGATACGAAGTAAAGGAAGAGTATATGATATGATTGATGCTAAAGAAGCGGTATTTATAAACCGCGTGGGAGAATTTGATTTTGGCATTTTTTTTAAGGTGAGCCACAAGAACCACCTGCAAGGTCCCAAAAACGAGACATTGTTTTGTCCCGTATTTGTCCCGGCATATTTTGATAAAAATACCCAAAACATTGATAATCAACATTTTGGGTATCGTGGTCCCACTTGGGCTTGAACCAAGGACCCCCTGATTATGAGTCAGATGCTCTAACCAACTGAGCTATGGGACCTCTTTTGTATAGGCTTTCGCCTCAAAAGCGGTGCAAATATACATAGTTTTTTTTATATGACAAAATATTAAGCGAGGAATTTGTCTTTTTTACGCTATTTAACTTATATATAACTAATAGTACTCTTATAATTTCTCTATTTTTTACTATTTTTGTAAATGCTTGATTGAAATTTATATTTTGATGAAAAAAGGATATACAACTATTATATTTGACTTAGGCGGAGTTATCATCAATCTTAAAAAACAGAATTGTATTGAAGCTTTTAAAGCTTTAGACTATAACTCAATTGATAGAATGCTGGGTGAATATAAACAACAAGGAGAGTTTCTTGCGTTAGAAGAGGGACGACTATCTCCAGAGGAGTGGAGAGAGTGCGTAAGAAAAAATATAGCTTCACCCGTAACCGACCAACAGATAGATGATGCCTTCAATGCTTTTCTTGTTGACATTCCTATTAACAAATTAAGGATGTTACGCACTCTTAAAGAGAAATATCGTATAGTAATGTTGAGTAACACCAATAAGGTTATGTTTGAAAGCAAAATTCCCGAATTATTCAAAATTGATGGTTTAACAATGAATGATTACTTTGACGAATTTTTCTTATCGTATAAAATGGGAATGAGCAAACCTTCTGAGGAAATATTTATTAAAGTAGCGAAAGATTTAGGTATCAACCCAAATGAAGCTCTTTTTATAGATGATTCTCAAGCCAATATTGATGCGGCAGCAAAATTGGGTTTCCAAACTATGCACGTTAAACCTTATACCGATTTTTCAGACAAATTATTATAGCCATGAAAGTTATATCTGCCCCACTACCAAATAGTCCTAAGATTACAGCAGGAATAGGTTTTTTTGATGGTGTACATATAGGACATCAATCTCTTATAAACAGCATAAAATCAACTGCCGAAATAAACAATACAGCTTCGGCTGTCGTAACTTTTCGCAAACACCCTCGGACTGTCCTTTCAAGTGATTACCGCCCTCAACTATTAAATGACTTTGAGGAGAAGTTGCAACATCTTGAAGAGACAGGCATTGATTACGTTATAGCTCTTGATTTTGACACAAAGATGTCAGAAATGGGAGGATATGATTTTATCGCGTACTTAAAAGAGAAGTTCAATCTTGTTGGTTTATATATTGGATATGACCATCGCTTCGGACATAACAGAAGCGACTCTTTTGAGGATTATGTACGTTATGGAGTACAACTTGGAGTTAATATTTACAAAGCAAACGCTGCTCTTATTGGTTCAACTCCTATCAGTTCTTCTGCTATACGTCGATTCTTAAAAGAGGGCGATTTAGACAAGGTAAATCAGATGCTCTCTTACAGATATAAACTTTCGGGCAAAGTAGTTACCGGATATGGAGTTGGACGCACCATTGGCTTCAAAACAGCCAATATTGAGATTGACAATTTAGACAAACTTATTCCGGGCAATGGTGCATACGCAGTATATGTTAGAACTCCTGACGGCATACTACGCAAAGGAATGATGAATATAGGGAACAGACCCACCGTACACGACAATACTGAACGTTCTATAGAGGTTAATATTTTTGACTTTGACGAAGAACTTTACGAAAACATTATTGATATTTTCCTTGTTAAATTTTTGCGTCCGGAGCGTAAAATGAATAGTATTGATGAATTAAAAGAGCAACTTCAACAAGACAAAGAAGAATCTTGCATTATATTAAAATAATAAATAAAGAGAATATGGAATCAGTTGCATTTATTCAATGGTGTTTAGATAATCTTAATTACTGGACAATTACTCTATTAATGACAATTGAGAGTTCTTTTATTCCCTTCCCTTCGGAGGTTGTGGTTCCTCCTGCTGCATGGAAGGCAGCAGCTGGCAGTAGCGATTTAAATATATACCTTGTTGTTTTATTTGCAACAATAGGTGCATGTTTAGGCGCTTTGGTAAACTACTTTCTTGCAAAATGGTTAGGACGCCCTATTATATACAAATTTGCCAATAGCAGATTGGGACATATATGCCTTATTGACGAACCAAAGGTTAAACATGCCGAGGCATATTTTGATAAACATGGAGCCATTTCAACCTTTGTAGGAAGACTTATCCCTGCCATTCGCCAACTAATCTCTATTCCTGCAGGTCTTGCACAAATGAAAATAGGTCCTTTTTTACTATTTACAGCACTCGGAGCCGGAATATGGAATGCTGTCCTTGCAATTATAGGTTGGAGTTTAGCTAAAGTTCCCGGAATTCAAACAGAGGAACAACTCCTTGAAAAAGTCAACGAATATAGCCATGCAATAGGATACACTATTATTATAATAGTAGTTTTTATATTTGGATATCTTATTTATAAAAGTACCCGAAAAAGATAAACCAACTACCTAATAATAAGAAAAGAGGATATATCCATAAGTATATCCTCTTTTCTTATAAATTCTTTCAACGATTTATTATTCGTCATCTGATATATTTTTCTGCTCTACAGGTATTTCTCGAGTAAAGCTCTCTTCAAGTGAAATAAGTGTTTCTGTTTCTGCAACACCTGGTATTTCTTGAAGTTTACCATTTACCAACTCCATAAGATGTTCATTATCTCGTGCATATAGTTTACACATCATTGTATATGGACCTGTTGTAAAATGACACTCTATCACTTCGGGTATTTTCAACAATTCAGGCACTACCAATTTATACATAGAGCCTTTTTCAAGTTTAAGACCAATATATGTACATGTGCGATAACCTAAAATTTTAGGGTTTACTCTATAACCCGATCCCACTATTACATTCATATCAATAAGGCGCTGTATGCGTTGATGTACTGCAGCCCTTGATACACCACACTCTGTTGCCACATCTTTTGAAGGAATGCGAGCATTACGCATTATTATTGAAAGAATCTTTCTATCAAGTTTGTCAATTTTTTCCATATCAAAAATGTTATTACAATAGTAATTCTGCTATTTATTTGACAAATTTAGAATAAAAATTTGACACATTGAGCATATATAAATAAAAAATGTGGCAAAAAGCCACATTTTTATATTCAAAAAGATATTTGTTACATATATTAATTATTAGGTGTCATCTCCAATAGTTCAACCTCAAATATTAATACACTTGCAGGCGGAATAGGACCTTGTCCATACTCTCCATATCCTAATTCATAAGGTATATAAAATGTAAATTTTGAACCTACAGGCATAAGAGATATTCCCTCTTGCCAACCTTTAATTAATCCGTTTAACGAGAAATCTGCAGGTTTCCCTCTCTTATATGAGCTATCAAACTCTGTTCCGTCAATTAATTTGCCAGAATAATGCACCTGAACTAGGCTATTTATATCAGGCTTTGCGCCTTCGCCCATTTTTTCCACTTTGTATAAGAGACCGCTTTCGGTTTTAACTACACCCTCCTCTTTTTCCTTTTCTGCCAAGAATTTTGCACCCTCTTCTTTATTTTTTAGCACCTCTGCCTCTTTTTTCTTTTGTGCAGCATTACGAACTATATTATTGGTCTTAGCATAGATATCAGCCAACTGAGCATCGGTAAACAACATTTTTGCCGAATCTTTCTCTAACTGAGTTAACCATGATGCTAAAATAATTTCAGAAGACAAGTCAAAACCTACATCGTTTTTCATTTGCTCAAGCATACCGACAGTCTGTTTTCCCATTGCCATTCCGTACGCATATGCAATGCTATCTTGCAAAGTAACTAATGAGAGTTTACAACATTTCTCTTCTTTAGGAGCAACTTCTTCCCCTTTAGATATGTTCTTAGTATGTTTCTTATCTTGCTTCTGTTCCTTTTTAAATGTTTCCTTCTTCGTCTTTTTAGCGGATACTGAAGGAGCTAGTAATGTTAGACACAGGAACAATATTAGATATTTCTTCATCTTACTTATTATTTAATATCTACAAGTTCAACCTCAAATACAAGAACAGAGTTAGAAGGTATATTTCCTTGAACCAATGCACCATAACCTAAAGATGCAGGAATATAGAACTCATATTTTGCTCCTTTGTTCATCAATTGTAAACCTTCAGTAAAACCTGGAACAAATTGAGATACCATTCCGCCTACATTTTGATTTTTATCAAATTCTGTTCCATCTATAAGAGTTCCTCTATAATTCATTGTTATATTTGAATCAATGTTAGCTTTATCTCCTTTTCCTTCTGTTATCACCTTGTAAAGAAGACCGCTTTCAGTCTTAACAACTCCCTCTTCTTTTGCCTTCTCAGCTAACCAAGCCTCTCCTTTTGCCAAGTTCTCTTGAGCTTCGGGAGTTGCAGCAAAACGAGCCTCTTCGGCTTCGCGTTTTTGTTGCAATAATTTCTCCATTATTGTATTTGCAATCTCATTTGCATCAGTTTTTGTAAACAATAATGAATCTTCATTTACTGCTGCAACAAATGCTTTCAAAAATACATCTTTATTCATCATCACTCCAAGTATGTTAACATCGCGTTCCATATTCATTGCAATATTAAATCCTACTTGTTCTCCAATTTTGTAAGAATATTCTGTGCTGTCAGATTTTAAGCCTGCTTTAAAACCTTTAAGAAACTCCTCTTTATTCATCTTTGGATCGTATGACATTTGAGGGGCAATATTTGTTCCTACAAGCATTCCTTGTACATAACTAATACTATCAATATCATTTGTTAATTTGCAACTTGTTCCAATAAGGTCACATGATGTAAATGTCATAACACTTACAATAGTAGCTAATACTACTCCGATAAAAAGATTTTTCTTCATGATTATAATACTTTTAATAATTCAACTTCAAAAATTAGTGTAGAATTTGGTTCAATTGATTGTCCTGCTCCACGCTCACCATACGCAAGGTTCGATGGGATAAAGAGTTTCCACTTAGCTCCCTCAGACATTAATTGAAGAGCCTCAACCCAGCCTTGAATAACTCCATTTACGGGGAATTCAGCAGGTTGCCCACGCATAACAGAGCTATCAAATACGGTTCCGTTTATAAGAGTTCCATGGTAATGGCAACTTACTTTATCGGTAGCAGATGGTTTCTTGCCTGTTCCCTCTGTAATTACCTCATATTGCAAGCCACTGGGTAGCGAAACAACACCTTCACGTTTTGCGTTTTCGGCAAGAAAAGCTTTTCCCTCTTCCAAATTCTTTGACATCTTCTCTTTCTCAGCTTTCTCAAAATAGTCCTGAATAACAATCCTTGCCTCATTATCTGACATTTGAGCCTGCTCGCCATTATATACTGCTTTTACCGCATTTGCAAAGTCCTCAACCGAAATATTTGCAAAGCCTGATGATTTAAGGTTGTTGGCTATATTCAAGCCAATTGCAT
The DNA here is from genome assembly GCA_045587545.1 of Candidatus Caccoplasma sp. GTDB lineage: Bacteria > Bacteroidota > Bacteroidia > Bacteroidales > G3-4614 > Caccoplasma_A. The sequence continues at coordinate 55,530 of JAZNCN010000011.1, read as the reverse complement.
AACTTAATTTGTCCATATTTATATATATTTATTAGTATCTTTTTCAAACGAATAGCGAAGTTAAATATTTTTTCACAACATAACTGATATTAAAGAGTGAAAAATATATAAATTTGAACCTAACTTCGTAAATAATTTGCTTTTATAAAATATTACTGCAAATTTTATGCCAATTTTAAGAATAAACCAAGCTACAGATTATATAAACTCTACCAAGCAAATACAAATTAATATTATAACAGCCGTTTTATGAAAAAGTTAGTTGTATTAACAGGAGCGGGCATATCTGCCGAGAGTGGCCTTGCTACTTTCAGAGGGAGCAATGGGTTATGGGGTAAGTATAGAGTTGAAGATGTTGCCTCAATTGAAGGGTGGTACAGAAATCCTGAATTAGTCTTACAATTTTATAACGAAAGGAGAAAAGAACTTATTAACTGCAAGCCTAATGCGGGGCATATTGGATTGGCTAATTTGGAGAATAAATTTGATGTCAGAATTATAACTCAAAACGTTGACGATTTGCATGAGCGAGCCGGCAGTAGCAATATTATTCATCTCCACGGAAGATTAAAGTGGGTCCGTTCAGAGCGGAACGAAAATTTACGTTTTGAGCTAACCGAAGATAATTTTGAAATACAGTTGGGAGATAAAGCTGCAGATGGAGCACAACTTCGTCCTGACATCGTTTGGTTTGGCGAGGCGGTACCTATGCTTTTACCCTCTATTGAATGGGTTGAAGATGCTGACATTTTTGTAATAATAGGCACTTCGCTAAACGTGTATCCTGCTGCCGGTTTATTACAATATGTACGAAACGGAGTCCCCGTCTATTTAATTGATCCTAATGATGTAATTGATCCTTACGGCAAGGTTACAACTTTTATTAAGAGTGTAGCAAGCGAAGGGATAAAAATATTATCTGAAACCTTATAAGGCTTCAGATAATATTTATGGTTAATTTTACTTCTTACTATTTAAGTCGTTCTACAACTTTAATAGCAAGTTCATCAAATATCTTACCTATGGCATCATCAGAGACAAGAGCAACCGGTTTACCTTCGTCTCCTCCCTCTCGTATGCTCTGTATCAAAGGAATTTGTCCCAACAAAGGAACATTTGCACTCTTGGCTAAATTCTCTCCTCCTCCTTTGCCAAAAATATAATATCTATTTTCCGGTAATTCAGCAGGAGTAAACCATGACATATTCTCAACTATTCCAACAATAGGGACATTTATTTGAGGATTTTGGAACATATCAACCCCTTTACGAGCATCGGCAAGAGCAACCTCCTGAGGAGTGGTTACAATAATTGAACCGGTTAAAGGTATAAGCTGAACTATAGTTAAATGAATGTCGCTTGTTCCGGGAGGCAAATCAATTAAAAGATAATCCAATTCTCCCCAAGCAGCCTCTGTTATCAACTGTTTTATGGCATTACTTGCCATTCCTCCACGCCAAACTGTGGCGCTACCTTTATTTACAAAGAAACCTATTGACAACAATTTTATTCCATATTGCTCAATGGGTTTTATTAAATCTTTTCCGTCAACATGCTCCGCTATAGGACGAGCCTCTTCACAATTGAACATTGTTGGAACAGAGGGACCAAATATATCGGCATCAAGTAAGCCCACTTTATATCCCGCACGTGCTAATGCAACAGCAAGATTTGAAGATATTGTTGATTTACCAACCCCTCCTTTTCCCGACGCAATTGCTATGATATTTTTTACTTTGGGTAATGCAGGCTCGTTTTCTGCTTTAGGTTGTTGTTTGAATTGAGGAGTAATATTTCCTTTAATATCCACTCCTTCGCCAATATATGTAAGAATAGCTGTCTCAGCGGCTCTTATCATTGATTTTATAAAAGGATCATTAGGTCGGTCAAATATTAACGAAAACGACACTTTATTGCCTTCAATTCTAATATTATCTGCAACCATTTCTGCCGAGACAAGGTCTTTACCGTTGCCCGGATATCGCACTGTTGCAAGCGCTTCTAAAATAAGTTTAGGATATATTGTCATAATATTTACTCTCCTTTCTTAGGTTGTTGACTTCTTCTGCTTCTGTTAAAACTTCGGTAACTATCGTACTCAATCTCTATATTTGGTTCTTCAAGAGGAGCATCTATTGTTGGTATAAAACTTAAATATTTTATAGTCAATCCCCTCTCAAGCCATTGTTGTTCGTAAAACGTTTTTATTTGCAAAATCTTGTCCTCTATACCTGAATTATACAAATCGTCAGTATTTGTTATCACCTCAAACTTGTTTAGTTTTACCATCTCAGCTGTATAGGTATACAAGAATGGACTATCGCTCTTTAAATGTATAATTCCATTGGGCTGTAATATTTTGCGATACATATCAATGAAATTTGTTGCGGTTAGGCGTTTACGACATTTTTTCATCTGGGGGTCAGGGAATGTAATCCATATCTCCGAGACTTCATTCTCGGCAAAAAAGTTAGGAATAAGTTCAATTGATGTTCTAAGGAAAGCAACATTTTTCATTCCTGCCTCTAACGACTCTTTTGCTCCCGACCATATTCTTGCTCCCTTTATATCAATTCCTATAAAGTTCTTCTCAGGGTATAAACGGGCAAGCCCTACAGTATATTCTCCTTTACCACAACCTAATTCCAAAACAATCGGATTATTGTTCTTAAAAAAGAACTCATTCCATTTACCCTTCATATCAAATCCTTTCTCTTTTAATACAGAAAAAGGATACTGAAATACATGAGGGCAATTCTCTACATACTCAAATTTTTGAAGTTTATTTTTTCCCATAACGATAATCTGTTTCTATAGTCTGCTGTCAAATCTTATGATATTCTCTACTACAAATAGCGATCTTATATCCTCTCTCAATATCTCAATATCATCATAATCGGGATTAGCGCTCCTTAATATTACATAATCAGGATTCGTATGCTTGCGCACATACTTAACCATTCGGTAATCGTCAAGTAAGACAACATATATTTGTCCCCAAAATATAAGATTGAGGTTTTTTATCTCTCTTATGGCCAACATATCTCCGTTATTGATAATAGGAGCCATACTATCGCCGCTAACCTTTACTATATGGTTTTCAGGATTTATAAATGGGACATCTATTGAGCCTATTATCTGTTCTGATGAAAATATAAGACTTCTTCCGCTTGGACCTGCCGTAACATCAATATCATAAACTTTGGCTCCTTTGTCGTTATCAGTGGCAATAACTGTTTTGGGCAATACAACCGCCTTTGAGCCAACTACAGTACGATTATATTTCAAGCCTTTACCTTCAAGAAGCCACTCCTTTGAAACCCCAAGTTCAACAATTATCTTATTGGTAAGGACACTGCTTATTGCCAATTTACCATTTATCTGCTTTGAAAAGTTTGAACAGTCGGTTCCTATTCTTGAAGCAAATTCATTTTGGCTTACACCCATCTCCTTGATAAGTTCTCTGATTCTTAAAACAACATCTTCCATTAAAATGAATTTTTTATAATTACAACACTACATCAGGGTAATAGTACCCTACTTTTGCAGTAAACATTTTTTCATTCAAAAAGAGTTTCATAAAAGGCACTATCTGTAATGCAAAGATAGAAGAAGTTTTGCAAATAAAAAATTTTAAAAACTAAAATTATGGTATAAAACTAATTAATATGGTTATTTAACAATGAAAGTTATTTCTTCTAACATATTAAATATAAGTTATATGCAGTTATCGCTATATACGGCTTCATACTTTATATTGAATTATAACGAAATGGCAGCAGTAAATGGAAGATTTTATTTTGATCTCACATTTCCTACGGAAAGATGCAATTTAATAGTAAATGCCGAATATTGTTGCAACAATTCAAACAAAAGGAATAACAGAGAATTATCATTACAAATTGAGTGCGATAATTGCGATATAAAGTTAAACCTTACGGGTTCATACTCTATGGCTTGCGATTATGCTGCCGATTTTATTAATGAGTATATTTTACGTGCAGCAAAATTCATTGCATAAAAAAGCGGAAAGTAGTTAACTACCTTCCGCTTTGATGAATATATTTTCAAATGAAAATTATCCGTTAACTTTCTTCATGTGAGCGATCAACTCAAGAACTTTGTTTGAGTAACCGATCTCGTTGTCATACCAAGATACAACTTTAACGAAAGTATCAGTTAGAGCGATACCAGCTTTTGCATCAAAGATTGAAGTACGAGCATCTCCTAAGAAGTCAGAAGATACAACATCGTCCTCAGTGTAACCAAGAACACCTTTCAACTCGTTCTCTGAAGCAGCTTTCATAGCCTCGCAAATCTCAGCATAAGTAGCAGGTTTTGCCAAGTTAACAGTAAGGTCAACAACTGAAACGTCCAAAGTAGGAACGCGGAATGCCATACCTGTTAATTTACCGTTAAGTTCAGGAATTACTTTACCTACTGCTTTAGCAGCACCTGTTGATGAAGGAATAATGTTTCCTGCTGCTGCACGACCACCTCTCCAGTCTTTCAATGAAGGACCGTCAACTGTTTTTTGAGTTGCAGTTGTTGAGTGAACTGTAGTCATCAAACCGTCAGTGATACCCCATTTGTCGTTCAATACTTTAGCAATAGGAGCAAGACAGTTAGTAGTACAAGATGCGTTAGAAACGAATTGTGTACCTTTTACATATTTATCAAAGTTCACACCACAAACGAACATAGGAGTTGCGTCTTTTGAAGGAGCTGACATAACAACGTATTTAGCACCTGCCTCGATGTGAGCTTGAGCTTTCTCTTGAGTTAAGAACAAACCTGTTGACTCTACTACGTACTCAGCCTCAACCTCATTCCATTTTAGGTCTGCGGGGTTACGCTCAGCTGTTACGCGAATCTCATTACCGTTAACAATCAATTTGCTGTTTTCAACGTCAGCCTCAATTGTTCCCTCGAATTGACCGTGCATAGTGTCATATTTTAGCATATATGCCAAATAATCAACTGGGCAAAGGTCGTTAATACCAACGATTTGGATATCGTTTCTTGTTTGAGCTGCGCGGAATACGAAACGTCCGATACGTCCGAATCCATTAATACCTACTTTAATCATTGTTTTTTAAAACTTTAAATGGTTTTATAAAATAAATTTAGTTCAAATCTCTTTTTTAGGACTACAAAGGTAGTTAAATTTTTAATATTTAAGAACAATTCTATTGAAAATATAGTGCTTTTTTATCACATTTTTGGCAAAACAAATAAAAAGCGTTCACATTTATATCAAATTGTAAAGTCAAGATAACAATTATTTAAGTTCTTAATTGTCGCAAAGTTGAGTTTAATTAAACGCAATAAAGTTCATTTACTAACAAATATGCAAATAAGCGAATGCTCGTTAACTAAAAACCAACAACTAACAACTACCCCAACAGGGTGGCAAAGCCAACAACTAAAAACTAACAACTATCTAATATTGTTCGCTTTCGTTAGGGAAATCGCACGATTTTACATCATCGATATAGTGTTTAACCGCATTGGTTATTTCTGTACTGAGATCAGCATATCGGCGCAAGAAACGAGGAGAAAATCCTTTGTTTATTCCCAACATATCGTGCATAACCAAAACCTGACCATCAACACCTCCGCCTGCTCCAATACCAATAACCGGAATTGTCAGTTCTTCTGCCACTCTCTTTGCAAGAGCTGCAGGAACTTTCTCAATAACAACCGCACAACAGCCCAACTCCTCTAAAAGATGTGCATCTTTTATCAGTTTTTGTGCTTCGGCTTCCTCTTTCGCTCTAACAGCATAGCCTCCAAATTTGTTTATTGATTGAGGGGTTAACCCCAAGTGTCCCATAATTGGAATTCCTGCACTTAAAATACGTGATATTGATTCTTGTATCTCCTCGCCTCCTTCAAGTTTAACACAATCGGCTCCTGTCTCTTTCATAATTCTGATAGCAGAATTTAGAGCCTCTATTGAGTTCCCTTGATAAGTTCCAAAAGGCATATCCACCACAACTAATGCGCGTTTTACCGCACGCATTACCGAACAACCATGGTATATCATTTGGTCTAACGTCATAGGGAGAGTGGTAATATTTCCTGCCATTACATTTGAGGCAGAGTCTCCTACCAATATAATATCCATTCCTGCCTCATCAATGAGTTTTGCCATTGAGTAGTCATATGCTGTCAGCATTGAAATTTTCTCTCCTCTTGCCTTCATCTCTGTTAGGCGACGAGTTGTTACTTTTCGTGGTGCCGTTTCGTTATATGTTGACATAGTTATTTAATTATAGTTACAAATTAATTTTTAGCTCATACAAGTATAATATGAGTCTTTAATCAGGCACAAAGTTAATGTATATTTTTTTGATATTTCTTATTTGAACCTTAAAAAGAGAATATTTGTTTATCTGATTGATTGTAGAGATTTGTGAACAAACTAACATAAATAATAAAAAGTATGGCTAATATTAAACAGGGCGTAAAATTAGGAGTATTTACTCTTGCCATTATGAATGTTACAGCAGTCGTATCTCTTAGAGGACTGCCTGCCGAAGCCGAGTATGGTTTAAGTTCGGCATTTTACTACATCTTTGCTGCTATTGTATTTCTTATCCCGACAGCATTAGTTGCCGCCGAATTAGCTGCCATGTTTCAGGATAAGCAAGGGGGCGTATTCAGATGGGTTGGCGAAGCTTTTGGCAAAAAAATAGGATTCCTTGCCATTTGGGTACAATGGATTCAGAATACAATATGGTATCCAACAGTATTAACCTTTGGAGCTGTTTCGTTGGCATATATAGGCATGAACCCGCAAGCAGATATGGCTCTTGCCTCAAATAAGATATATACTCTTGCCATAGTCCTTATCATCTATTGGGTAGCAACTTTTATATCGTTAAAAGGATTGGATTGGGTAGGAAAAGTCTCTAAAATAGGAGGTTTGGTCGGAACCATAATTCCTGCTTGTATTCTTGTGGTGTTGGCAATAATATATTTGGCTACAGGTGGTAAATCGCAAATGGATTTCGGAGGAAGTTTCTTCCCTGACCTCTCTAATTTCAACAACCTTGTATTGGCTTCAAGTATATTTCTGTTTTATGCAGGAATGGAGATGAGCGGTGTGCACGTAAAAGATATGGAGAACCCCTCAAAGAATTATCCTAAAGCTATATTTATTGGTTCTGCCGTTACTGTTCTTATATTTATATTAGGTACTTTCTCTTTAGGTATAATAATACCCCAAAAAGATATAAACCTAACACAAAGTTTATTGGTGGGATTTGATAATTACTTTGCCTATATCAGAGCCTCTTGGTTATCTCCAATAATGGCTATTGCTCTAACTTTTGGAGTATTGGCAGGTGTTCTTACATGGGTGGCTGGTCCCTCAAAAGGTCTCTTCTCTGTCGGACGTGCAGGGTACTTGCCCCCATTTTTTCAGAAGACCAACTCTTTGGGCGTTCAAAAGAATATTCTTTACCTACAAGGCATTGCTGTTACATTGTTGGCATTGTTATTTGTAGTAATGCCTTCGGTTCAGAGCTTTTATCAAATTCTTTCGCAACTTACTGTACTTCTGTACATAATAATGTATCTTCTTATGTTTGCCGCAGCTATTGCTCTGCGATATAAGATGAAAGATGCCAAACGTCCGTTCCGTATTGGCAAAGGCAATATGCTTATATGGATTGTTGCAGGGGTTGGATTTTTAGGTTCGCTTTTAGCCTTTATACTAAGTTTTATTCCTCCTGCTCAAATATCAATTGGCAGCAACACTGTTTGGTATTCTGTATTGATAATAGGTTGTATTATTGTTGTGGCTGCTCCATTTATAATATATGCCAACCGCAAGCCCCATTGGCTTGACAAATCGGCAGAACTTGAGCCATTCCATTGGGAGGAGAAAGGTAAATAGTTTTTAGTTGTCGGCTAATGCCACCCCTTCGGGGTTGTTATACAAAGGATATTAAGGCAACTAAGATAATTAGGGATACTATATTTTCATAGTTATCTTTATAACAAATGGTTGTAACGCATATTACGTTACAACCATTTACTTATTAGTGAATGCATGCTTATTATTCCAACAACTATCCCTATGGTGCAACTAAGTTGACAACTAAAAACCAACAACTATATGAAAGCTACTTAAGTTTTTTAAAGTAAAAATCAAGTACTTCGCCTGCTGCCATAAAGGGGCTTTGTTGTGAGTTCAATACGAGTTGCTCTTTTTCGGCAAGCATCTCAGCTATTTCGGGATTATTAAAGAAGTGCGACTTTAGTTTGTCGTTTATTGTTTCAAGCATCCAATATCTTGCTTGTTCATTTCGTTTACGGTTAAAATAGCCATTTTTCTTTACAAAGTCAATATAGGCATATATCATATCCCATACCTCTTTTATTCCAAGGTCGTAGTATCCCGAATATGTTAATACTTGTGGCGACCAACCTGATGCTGTTGGCGGAAACAGATGTAGGGCATTACGGAAATGCGCTTGAGCCAATTGCGCTTTTTCTATATTATCTCCATCGGCTTTATTGATGACTATGCCATCTGCCATCTCCATTATTCCACGTTTTATTCCTTGAAGCTCGTCGCCTGTACCTGCAAGTTGAATTAGCAGGAAGAAATCGACCATAGAGTGAACTGCCGTCTCTGATTGTCCAACGCCAACGGTCTCAACAAATATTGTATCAAATCCTGCAGCCTCGCATAGTATTATACTCTCCCGAGTTTTACGGGCTACTCCTCCGAGCGAACCTGCCGAGGGCGAAGGGCGAATAAACGCCTCTTTTCTTACAGATAGGCGTTCCATTCGTGTTTTATCTCCGAGTATTGAGCCTTTTGTTATTTCGCTACTCGGGTCAATAGCAAGGACTGCTAATTTATGTCCGCCATTTACAACATGCAAGCCAAATGAATCAATTGAGGTACTCTTTCCGGAACCGGGCACTCCTGTTATTCCAATTCTTATTGAGTTTCCTGAATATGGAAGGCATAATCGGATAACCTCTTGCGCTATCTCTTGATGCGCAGGCAAGTTACTTTCAATTAGGGTTACTGCTTGACTAAGCATTGAAATATTCCCACTCAAAATCCCATCGGCATACTCCTGCGCACTATATGAACGGCGCAAAACTCTTCTTTTTTTTAAATATGGATTTATTGATGGTTGCTGTTCTACCCCGCTATTTACTGCCAACCCTGCAAATTCTGAGTTATTTTCGATATGCTCCATAATAATTGTTGTTTTATTTAAGGATTGCTGTTATCTGTACTTTAATCTCGGGATTTTTAGGGTCGTTTGTAACTATAGTTATTGTCTCGTTTACAATTCGGCTCTTACTCTTAACAGGATTTATTGTGATAGACAAAGGTGCGCTACTACCCGTCTTTATCTCACTTTTTGCAATTTTTGCATTTACCACTGAAGATGAAGATGAAATAGTTCTGACTATCAATGTTCCTTTTCCTTTATTTGATAGTGCAATGGCTTGTTGAGAGACATTTGCACCCGCGATCTCACCAAAATTAACCAATACTTTTTCAAACTCTGCTTCAGGTATTTTACTCCCTTGTTTTGAAAAATCTTCGGCAACAAATGAATTTACCGTAATTTTTTTGTTTATTGTTCGTGAATTTGGGCGTTCAGAGGTTACCAAAAACTCATCAACTTGAGTTCCCCAATTATTTGATAATTTAGAGTCGTAAGTAATCTCAATTTTACCTTTCTCTCCCGGCTTTAAAATATCAGGGAGGGCTCTTACTTGCATATAATCTGCCACATTACTTATCATAATGGTTAACGTACGGTCAGTTCCATTCCAAGTATCAAGCGATACGCTCTTTTTTGCACCCTTTGTTATCTTTCCCATATCGGTCGATATGGTTTTCAAATATAGACCGTTGACGTAATATTTATATTCGCTACGGTCTGCCTCTCCTATAACATTTCCTTTAATGGTTAAGCTATAATCGGCTGGGGTTGCATTGGTAGTTATCTTTATTGATTTATTAAATGCTCCCGGACGTCCTACTGCTGAGTAGGTAACTCTGATTTCGCCACTTGCTCCGGGCGCTATAGGAGCTTTTGGATATTCAGGCACTGTACAGCCACATGTGGCTTTTGCCTTTAAGATCAACAATGGAGCCTTACCTGTATTCTTAAATTTAAATATACACTCCGCCGTTGCCTGAGCCTCAGGGAAAGAGCCAAAGTCGTGCACGCTCTTTTCAAACTCAATTTTTGCTTGAGCCCAAAGTGTTAAACTTAAAAACAATGATACAATAGTAAGCAAGGTCTTTTTCATCGTTGAAATGTCAATAAATTTTTATCCTAAGTTCAAAAAAACAAAATTTACTTTTTAATTTCCGGGATAACGTTACCTGCAATTCTTAAAACAACCTTTTCGTCAGGATTATTTGTATATACAGTTACATTTTTACTAAAACCTCCGGGACGTCCCTTTGCATGGTATGTAACACCTATAACTCCACTTTCTCCTGGCGCAATAGGCTCTTTAGGATATTTTGGGGCTGTGCAACCACATGAACTTGTTGCACGGGTAATAATAAGAGGAACATTACCTTCATTTGTAAATTTAAACTCACACGAAGCATCTCCGTCAACCTCTTGTATATTACCAAAGTTATACTCCATTTTTTCAAATACGATTTTTGAAGAATCTTGTGCCATTAATGTTGTTGTGGCAAAGAAAAAAGCAATCAATATAAAAACCAAACGTTTCATAATTATTTAAATTTATATTATTTTGACTATTTAATTATATAATGGTTTATCTATAATAACATTATACATTGATGGACATTATATAGTCAGTGGCAAGAAAGCCTTGTCCCAACTCAAAATCGCCTCTTGAGATTATCTTCCACCCCATTTTTTTATAAAATTCAACAGTAGGATTATCTCTGTTTACATTGAGGGTTATTGTTGCTCCGCAGGGCGAAATTTTTTTTGCGTGGTCAAATACTTGTTGCATCATTGCTCGCCCAAGATTTTTGCCCCTCATATCGCGATGCAGATATAACCGTTGAAGATGATATTTATTATCTTCGTGATTGGCAATACCAATATAGCCACAAGCCGTATTGCCATAATAGACTATATAGAATGTATTGTTGTCGTCCATCTGTTTTTTAAGGCTATCGGGTGAATACATCATATCCAACATATATACAATCTGCTCTTCAGAGAGCATTGTTGTATAAGTTTCACGAAATATTGTATATCCCAAAGAACTTAACAACTCTATATCCGCCTCGGTTGCCTCAACAAACTTCAACATATATTCTAAAATTTTGCAATTACTTCTTCAACTGTAAGCAACTCTTGCTGACCGTCAGACATATTACGCAAAGTTATCTTATTCTCTTGTAACTCATTCTCTCCAACCAAGGCTACGTAAGGTATTGCTTTTGCATTGGCATAGCCCATCTGTTTTTTCATTTTTGCAGACTCAGGATATATCTCTGCACTTATTCCTGCGCTTCGGAGTGCTTTTATATGAGACAATGAGGCTATCTCCTCTTTCTCCCCAAAGTTTACAAACATTATTTGTGTTGAGCGAAGTGACTTTTCAGGATAAAGTTCTAATTGATTAAGTACATCATAAATACGATCTGCGCCGAATGATATTCCTACTCCTGAAACCCCATTTAAGCCAAACACGCCTGTTAGGTTATCATAACGTCCTCCACCAGAGATACTACCTATTTGAACATCTAAGGCTTTTACCTCAAATATTGCTCCTGTATAATAGTTCAATCCGCGGGCTAAAGTTAAATCAATATCTAAAGATGAACGCAAACCGCATTTTTCAGTTCTATCAAGAATAAACTGTAACTCACCAATACCCTTTTGCCCAACTTCTGACAATGCAAGAGTTTGACGTAAAATATTCAATTTCTCATTATTATTGCCTTGCAATAGAATAATGGGGCGAAGTTGTTCAATACTCTCTTCTGATATACCCTTACTGCGAAGTTCCTCGTTTACATTGTCTAACCCTATCTTATCAAGTTTGTCAATAGCGACAGTAATATCAACAATCTTATCTGCCTCTCCAATAATTTCAGCAATACCTGTAAGTATTTTGCGGTTATTCATTTTAATGGCAACTCTTATTCCTAAGCGGGCAAAAACTTCATCAATCATCTGAATAAGTTCTACCTCGTTTAATAATGAGTTTGAGCCTACAACATCAGCATCACATTGATAAAACTCACGATAGCGACCCTTTTGTGGACGATCGGCACGCCACACAGGCTGAATTTGACATCTCTTAAATGGGAAAGTGATCTCATTTTGATGCATTACAACATAACGAGCAAATGGCACTGTTAAATCGTAACGCAAGCCCTTTTCACAAAGAGATGAAGCAAGTTTGTTTGACTCTTTCCCTTGCCAAAGTTCATCATTTACCTTTCCTGCAAAATCGCCTGAATTTAGAATTTTAAAGAGCAGTTTATCTCCCTCCTCTCCATATTTTCCCATAAGAGTTGAGAGGTTCTCCATTGCTGGAGTCTCAATCTCCTGAAAACCGAAAAGGTGAAAAACTTCACTGATTGTATTAAATATATAGTTTCTCTTTGCTGTCTCAATAGTCGAGAAATCGCGTGTTCCTTTTGGAATAGATGGTTTTGTTGCCATATATATTTTTTTAATCGTTATCTGTTTAAAATGCGAAGTTACAAAATATTTTGAAGCAATATCTCTTTATCGTACAAAAATTAAGTTCATGAAAAGCGAAAAGAGAGAACAAATGTCCTCTCCTCCTGCTCAATTATGAATAATATTCTTTTAGAAATTCTTAAATCCCATTATCTTACGAAGCTCCGCAAGTGTTTTTGCAGCACTTTCGCGAGCTTTCTCAGCACCCATTCTAACAACCTTACGCATATACTCTTCGTCTTTTATAATTTCATTATATCGTTCGCGCATAGGAGTGGTTACCTTTAAAATATCTTCTGCTATCTGCTTCTTCAAATCGCCATAGCGTATTGAACAATCGGCATAAGCTGCTTTGAATTGCTCAACAACAGCAGGATCGGAAACAAGGTTCATTACTGTAAATAAGTTCTCAATAGGTTGCGACATTGGCGAATTTGGAGCCTGAGGACCTTCATCAGTCATAGCCTTCATAACCTTCTTACGCAAAGGTTTATCTTCGTCAATAAGATAGATGCAGTTGCCCTCCGATTTACCCATCTTTCCACTTCCGTCAAGACCCGGAACTTTTATTGATTGAGAGCCAAAGTTGTAGCTTTCGGGTTCGGGGAAAAACTCTACTCCGTATATATTGTTGAAACGACGTGCAAAACGGCGTGTCAACTCCAAATGTTGCTCTTGATCTTTTCCCACAGGGACCTTGGTTGCCTTATGTATAAGTATATCAACAGCCATTAGCGATGGGTATGTCAACAATCCTGCATTGACATTTTCTGGTTGTTTACGAACTTTATCTTTAAATGATGCTGTACGCTCTAACTCTCCTATATATACATGCATATTCATAAGCAAATACATCTCTGAAATTTCAGGGACATCGCTTTGTATGAAAATTGTTGATTTTTCAGGATCAAGACCTGCTGCCAAATATTGCGCAAGTATGCTCTTTACATTATCATGCAACTGCGCGGGGTCAGGGTGTGTTGTCAGCGCATGAAGATCGGCAATAAAGAAAAAACAATCGTTCTCATCTTGCATCTTGACAAAATTACGCAACGCACCATAATAGTTCCCTAAGTGAAGGTTTCCGGTTGAGCGTATTCCGCTCACTACAATATCTTTCATTCTATATTTCAATTATTATAAAAGAACACACAAAAAGTTACAGATATTTTTATCTGTTTTTATAACGACACAAATCCTTTTATGTCATTGCTGTTCCTTATATGTTTTTATTAATTACTTTGTTAGGTCTTCAATTGGCAATGGCTGACGGAATGCCTCTTTAAAAGAGATTATTGATTCGGTACGAGCCAAGCCCAAAGGCTGTAACTTATCGTGAATAATATCTAACAAGTGTGCATTGTCGCGAGCATATAATTTTATAAACATATCATATTGACCTGTTGTATAATGACACTCTACAACTTCGGGTATCTCTTTAAGTTTAGCAACTACATCTCCAAATTGGTCGGGAGTTTGAAGATACAAACCCATATACGCACATGTACCAAAACCAACTTTTGCAGGGTCAACAAGATAGTCAGAATCTTTGATTATACCCATATTCACCAAACGCTGAACTCTTTGATGTATTGCAGCACCAGAAACTCCACATTCGCGAGCAACTTCAAGAAAAGGCACTCGAGCATTTGCCGATATTAATTGTAAGATTTTATAATCTAACGAATCTAATTGTTGTCTTGCCATTTTATCTCTCTTTTATAAGTTACAAATTATAGCACAAATATATAATATTTTTGAATACAATTGCATATTTAATTAATAATTTTTGAAAATTTGAGCATGATTTCATGATATACGAACAATTTATATGCTTTTATCACCCATATTGTTATAAATTATAAGTTACAATTTTATTTTATGCAATCATAAAATTAGCCAATTATGGGGATTTAGAGCCAAAAACATTCTTGTAGAGCTATTTTTTCAAGCGCAGTTTTGCAGAATAAAAATATTTGATTACCTTTGCACCCGAATTAAGACAAGATTCGGGATGTAGCTCAGCCCGGTTAGAGTACACGTCTGGGGGGCGTGTTGTCGCTGGTTCGAATCCAGTCATCCCGACAAAATAAAAGGCTTTACATTTTTGTAGAGCCTTTTATTGTTTTAATAGATATTGATTTGCTTTTGCATATGTTCCATTTTATGGCCTAAAAAGAGCTTATCCTCAATATATTTAAAGCCTAATTTCGCATATAGTTTTGCAGCATTAGGATTCTCTTTATCTACCAAAAGTCCAAGTTTTTCTATATTTAAAGATAAAGCCTTTACCTTTGCCGCTTCAATAAGTCTTGTGGCTATTCCTCGCCCGCGATACTCATCAAAAACAGCGAGGGAGTCAATATAAAATTCTCCGGGCTCCGTTTCATCTGTTAAACCTATAGGTTCTCTAAGTCCCATTTTATAGATTTCATCATAAAGAGCCTCTCGCAACTGTATAAGTTTTGCCCCGTCATACGCTACTAATACGCCAGCAACACTCTTGTCAATTTCACAAATTAAAGTATTCTTATAACTATACTGACTATCTTCCCTCTCTGCAAGATTTTGAAATAGTATAAAACTTTTATCTCCCCATATACTCTCCCTTTCTAAATTATCCAGATCCATTCCCAATGCTATCAATATAGCTTTTGCAATATACGGGCTATCTTCTCTTTTTGCTACACGTATCAAAATTTCCATTCCTCTAAAATATATCAATTAAAAACAAAAGGCGATTTGAGTAACAAACCGCCTCCATAGGTATATTATCTGTTTTTATTACTTTTTATTACTTTTTATTCTTAACCGCTTTTTGCTGACGCATCTTTTGCCATCGTTGTCTTGCAAGTTCTTGCATATCTTCAGTTTTATCATACTCGTCAACAATCTCAACTCCAAGCATGGTTTCAATAACATCTTCCATTGTTACCAAACCACGCATACAACCATATTCATCGGTAATAACAGATATATGTTCTTTACTTTCAAGCATCTTTTCCCATATCTCCGACACCGAGGTTTCTTCTCCAAACGACAGCATTGGTCGCATTATATCAGAGAGTTTAATATTAAACTTATCCTCTGCCAAACGCTCCAGTACAGTTGCTCGAAGTATATATCCCGTTATATAGTCGCGATTATCTTTATATACAGGGATACGTGAGTGCGACAAATCTTTTAGTGCATAAAACTCTTTTACTGTCATTGTTTCAGGGACACTCTCCACAACCAAATTAGGCGTCATAATATCCTCTGCCAACACGCTGTCAAGTTTTATGAAGTTTTGTATAATTTTTTTCTCTTTTGCTTGGAATACTCCCTCTTCAACTCCCACGTTCACCATAGCCGAAACCTCTTCGCGGCTAACTGTGGCTTGTTCACCTTTATCAAATATTTTTGTTATAAACTCTGATAGTTTTACAAGGGGGTATGTTATTAAAATCAACACTTTGATTATTTTGGTTGCTGGCAATGCCAACACTCTCCAACTATTTGCACCTATTGTTTTAGGTATAATTTCAGAGAATACCAAAATAAGTATTGTTAGAATTGCTGATATTACGCCGAAATATTGTTCTCCAAATACCTTTCCTGCTTCGGCTCCTACTCCTGCCGCACCTATGGTGTGGGCTATTGTGTTTAATGAAAGAATGGCGGCCACTGGACCGTCAATTTCGGTTTTATACTTTTTTAGAAGTTTTGCGGTTTTGTTTCCCTCCTCCTCTTTCATTGATATATACGACATAGGGGTTGACAACAAAACTGCCTCTAATATTGAACAAAGAAATGATATTGATAACGCACCAAATAGATATAAAAAAATCAGACCCATAAATTTAAATTTAAATTAAACAATCGTCTATGTCAAATTCGGGTTTAATTGACCAGACTTATAAAAAACTCGTGTATGACTTATATGGCGCCTTTGTCATTCACGATACACGAAAAATATGGATCGATACATTTTAGTTGTTAGTTTTTAGTTGTTAGTTTTTAGCCCATTTTTAGTTAAATCATTTTACAAAAGCTAAAAACCAAATTATTTTGCAAAGGTAGTAAATTGTTTAGTATATACAAAAATCAAATGTAAATATTATACCAACAACTCTTTTTAAATAGTTTATTTTACCTTTCTGAACATAGGTTTATCAACAGATAAAAGAACTTATCAACAATTTTAGAAGTTTATTGCCTTTAAAGCATGCACTATTTAATAAATTTTGCTTATTTTGTAAGTCGTAAAAACCAAACTATGGGAAAAATTATTGCAATAGCAAATCAAAAAGGTGGTGTAGGCAAGACAACAACATCTATAAATTTGGCAACATCTCTTGCTGCTCTTGACAAAAGGGTCTTGATGATTGACGCAGATCCTCAAGCCAACGCAACCTCAGGAGTTGGGCTTGATGCCAAAAATTCAGAAATAACTACATACGAATGTTTAATAGCTACACATAACGCATCTGATGCTATAGTTGAAAGTTGCGTCAGAAATATGCACGTAATACCCTCTCGCATTGACCTTGTTGGTGCAGAGTTGGAACTTCTCAGTATTGAGAACAGAGAGAGAATGCTTGAAAAACAGCTTGCCGAAGTAAAAGAGGATTATGATTATATTTTAATTGATTGCTCTCCCTCTTTGGGACTGATAACGGTAAACTCACTTACTGCAGCAGACAGTGTTATCATACCTGTACAAGCTGAATATTTTGCATTAGAGGGTATTAGTAAATTATTAAATACAATAAAAATAATAAAGTCAAAACTTAACCCTTCGTTAGAAATTGAAGGTTTTCTTCTTACCATGTACGATGCACGTCTTCGTCTTGCTAATCAGATTTTTGACGAACTTAAGCAACACTTTGGCGATATGGTTTTCAAAACTGCCATACAACGCAACATAAGGCTCAGCGAGGCTCCAAGCCACGGTTTACCCGTTTTACTATATGACCCAGATTCTCGCGGTGCATTAAACTATATGCAATTAGCCAAAGAGATTATTGACAAAGAGTAAATTTTAGACTATGCTTAAACGTAATGCTCTTGGACGAGGCTTAGATGCTCTTATAACCATGGAAGAGGTTAAGACTTCTGGCTCTTCATCTATAAACGAAATTGATATAAATCTAATAAAGCCTAACCCCGGTCAACCTCGAACTGATTTTGACGAAGAGGCTCTTTCCGAACTTGCTGCATCAATAAAAGAGTT
Organism: Candidatus Caccoplasma sp.; assembly: GCA_045587545.1. Taxonomy (GTDB): domain Bacteria; phylum Bacteroidota; class Bacteroidia; order Bacteroidales; family G3-4614; genus Caccoplasma_A. Next base: position 37,632 of record JAZNCN010000011.1, on the reverse strand, counting down.
AGGAATTATCCAACCCGTTTCGTTACGTAAAATGGACGATGGCTCTTATCAAATTATTGCAGGAGAGCGCCGTTATCGTGCAGCGAAACTTGCAGGATTAAAGAGTATGCCTGCTTATGTAAGAACAGCCGAAGATGAGATAGTAATGGAGATGGCTCTCATAGAGAATATCCAACGCGAAGATTTAAACGCAGTTGAAATTGCCTTGTCGTTTCAAAAGTTGATTGAGCAATATAACTTAACTCAAGAAAAATTGAGCGAAAGAATTGGCAAAAAAAGAACAACTATAGCAAACTATCTACGTTTATTAAAGCTCCCTGCTGAAATTCAATTGGGGTTAAAAAATAAAATCATAGATATGGGGCATGCTCGCGCTCTACTTGCAATAGAGAATACCGCTTTGCAACTAAAAATTTATGAACAGATTAAGCTTAACGGTTATTCTGTAAGAAAAGTAGAGGAGTTGGTAAAAGAGGCTGCAAATGGAGATAATGCCTATAAAAAGATTTCCCAAAAAGGAGATGTTCAATTATATGAGGAGTTTAAAAAAGAACTTACCTCCAAACTAAAATCAAAAGTAAAAATTACCTGCGACAATAATGGAAAAGGTAAAATAACTATACCTTTTAAAGACGACATAGAATTTGGACGTATTAAAGAGATTTTAAACAAATTATAATAGTTTGAATAGAGAGAACTACATAAAAAACTTAATAAATATTATAGCAACAACATTGTTGCTCATACTATTTATGCCCTCTGTTTATGGACAAGACAAAGGGTTGGATTTCGTAAAAGGTTCTAATATTGAACAAGATACGCTATTTTTAAGTAATAATGACGGAATAGTAGAGATTGACACATCGGATATTGTTACCGTTATACCAGACACTACTAAAGTTTGGGCTCCCGACCCAATAAAATCGCTATGGTACTCAGCTTTAATGCCCGGAGCAGGACAAATATATAATCGCAAATATTGGAAACTTCCAATTATCGTAGGAGGATTTATGGGCTTAGCATATGGTATCTCATTTAATAGCCGCTATTACACCGACTATTCAAATGCATACCGCGATGCATATAGTTCGGACCCTAATGCCAATAGCTATATTAACTTTTTACCTTACTCATATCGCAACAATAAAGAGTGGATTGAGAAAAATAAAGAGTGGATAAGAAGTTCTTTAAAGAGCAGGAAAGACTATTATAGACGAAACCGAGACTTGTGCATTGTAGGCATGTTAGCTGTTTATGGTCTTGCCATAATTGATGCTTATGTTGATGCTCAACTCTACAATTTTGATATATCGCCTGATGTATCTCTTAAATTATCACCGGCTGTATTAGAACCTTCTACCGAAAGTAGAACTCCCTCCGTATTAGGATTTCAGTGTGCTCTAACATTTTAACCCCTACAATGAAAAAATATATATTCATCACATTATACACTATTTTTGCGGCAACACAGAGTATATCCGCTCAAAACATTGACTCCCTTATGGTAACAAACGAACGAGATACCATAAGCGACAATAATATGATTATTATTGAGAGTCTTGAAAACGAAAATGATACAATTTTACGAAATTGGTATCTTCAAAAATTCACTAATATAGATAGCACATGCATAACAAGTAGCGAGAATATTGATTACCCTGATTCAATATATATTGAGCGACTTTCAAAACTACCTACTCTGATTGATATGCCATACAATCAGATAGTAAAGAAGTATATATCATTATATGCTGAAAATAGAAGAAAACTTGTTGAGTCACTATTAGGTTTCTCTAACTACTACTTCCCTATTTTTGAAGAGGCATTAGAAAAAGAGGGACTCCCATTAGAACTTAAATATATGCCCGTCATAGAGTCTGCATTACGCCCAAATGCTGTATCACGCATGGGAGCGGCAGGACTATGGCAAATAATGCCCAAAACAGCAAGAAGTTTAAGATTAGAGGTAAATTCTCTTGTTGATGAACGACGTTCTCCTATTGCATCTTCAGATGCTGCAGTTAAATATCTTAAAGAGCTTTACAATATATATAATGATTGGACTCTTGCTATTGCTGCATATAACTGTGGCCCGGGAAATGTAAACAAAGCAATAATAAGATCCGGAGGCAAAAAGGGATTTTGGGGTATTTACCACCATCTCCCAAGCGAGACACGTGGTTATGTCCCTGCATTTATAGCAGCAAACTATATTATGAACTACTACGAAGAGCATAATATATGTCCTGTTGCCGCAGAAATACCTTTAGCAACTGATACTATCTTAATAAATAGCAGAGTTAACCTTCAACAAGTTGCAGCAGTACTCAATACACCCATTGAGATGTTGCGCGAATTGAACCCCCAATATCGCAATGATATTATACCGGGGAATATAAAACCCTACCATTTAAGATTACCTGTGCATTTAACTTATGCATTCTTAAATTCTCAAGACTCCATATTAAATTATCGTCAAGAGTTCTTTGCAAGGCAAAACACCGTAGAACCAGCTAAATTAGAGTATGGTTATCACAAAATTCGCAATGGAGAATCACTCTCAACCATTGCTCGCAAATACCATACAACCGTCAGCAAACTTAAAGAGTTAAATGGCATGAAAAATAGTAATATTCGTGCAGGCAGAACCATTAAAGTTCCCGGGAGCGGTATGAGTTACAGCGATGCTAAAAGTAGTGGTATTACTAAATCACATAAAGTAAAATCGGGCGAAACCTTAGGTAGCATTGCTTTGCGTTACGGGACAACAACCAATGCTTTAAAACGTGCAAATAACTTAAATTCATCGCTTATTCGCGTAGGGCAAGTATTAAAAATTCCCGCTAAATAAAATTAATTACTAAATTTGTATCGCAATTAAAAACAATAAAAATATCTGTTATGGCTAAATTAGGTACAATATTCTCAAAGAAAGGCTGTAAAGTTCTTCTTTGTGGTTCAGGAGAATTAGGAAAAGAGGTTGCAATAGAGATGCAACGCTACGGTGTAGAGGTAGTAGCTTTGGATCGCTATGATAATGCCCCTGCAATGCAAATTGCACATCGCTCATACACCTTATCAATGCTTGATGGGACAAAACTTAGAGAGATTATAGAGAAAGAAAAACCCGATTATATTATTCCTGAAGTTGAAGCTATTGCTACTTCAACACTTGTTGAATTAGAAAAAGAGGGATATAATGTAATTCCTACCGCCAACGCTACCCTACTTACAATGAACCGAGAGGGTATTCGCCGTTTGGCAGCTGAGGAGTTGGGCATAAAAACATCTCCATATCGCTTTGCCGGCACAAAAGAGGAATACGAAGCCGCAATAAAAGAGATTGGTATTCCATGTGTTGTAAAGCCTATAATGAGTTCATCGGGTCATGGACAAAGTACCATTAAGAGCGAAGCAGATATTGAAGATGCATGGAAAGAGGCACAAGAAGGCGGTCGTGCAGGAGCAGGACGTGTTATTGTTGAGGGCTTTGTTGAGTTTGATTATGAAATAACACTATTAACAGTTCGCCACGTAGGTGGAACGACTTTCCTGAATCCAATTGGCCACCACCAGGTAAGCGGAGATTATCGTGAAAGTTGGCAACCTCAACCAATGAGCGACAAAGCAATTGAAAAAGCCAAAGATATTGCAGGAAAAGTAACAGCAACTCTTGGTGGTAGAGGTATTTTTGGAGTAGAGCTATTCATAAAAGGAGATGAAGTTTTGTTTAGCGAGGTATCTCCAAGACCTCATGATACAGGTATGGTTACTATGATTTCGCAAGATATGTCAGAGTTCTCTCTTCACGCACGAGCTATTCTCGGATTACCTATCCCCGGTATTCGTTTCTACGGAGCATCAGCATCAAAAGCTATTGTAGTTGAAGGCAATTCAACTGATGTTGAGTTTGACAATCTTGAAGAGGTATTAGCTGAGCCTGATGTACAAATAAGAATATTTGGCAAACAAGAGGTTAAAGGACACCGACGCTTTGGTGTTATTCTTGCTCTTGACGAAACAGTTGAGAAGGCTCTTGCAAAAGCAGAACGTGCTTACGCAAAACTAAAAGTTATTGTAAATTAGTTATCAGCTGTCTGACAAATAAAATATAAAAGAAAAGAGGTTGCAAGCAACCTCTTTTCTTTTTTTACTATAAAATAATAATTGACAGCTATTTCTTTATTGAGCGTTTTTCACGAACAGCATCAATAACATTTACAATATAGTCTCCAAGTTTTTCACACTCCGATACAATATCCATAAAGTGGATACCTGCGCGATACTCATATTTTTTATTACTGATATTCTCTAAGTTTGCTGTACGAAGCATATTGCGATAGTTGTTTATCTCCATCTCAATATTATAGGTTTTGTTTATATCGGCTTCATCAATATCGGTTTTTGACAATATCGCATTCATATTATCAAGAGCCGAAGCTACAAGTTTAAACATTGTCTCTATGTGTTCGTTTATATATTGATTAAACTCTACTCTTTCGCTATTCTTACGTTGAATTGCACGAGCAATACTATAACAGCTATCTCCAATGCTCTCAATTTCAGTAGTTTCAGTCATCATAGAATTGACCTTCATCTTACCATCGAAACTCAACCGCCCATCTGAAACATTATTCAAATAACGAGCAATTTCCAACTCCATATTATCACTTATCTGCTCATATTTTTGAATACGGCTATATAGCTTATTATATGCTTCACTATCGGGCTTCTCTGAAATTAAATCACGAGCCATTCCGTACATTCGGGTGGTTCTTATACCATACAACTCAATCTCTTTTTTAGCTTGCAATAGCGATAACTCAGATGTAGAAAGCATACCTGCCGAAATATATTTGAGTTGAAACTCCTCGTCCTCACTACCTTTTTTCTGTTTAATAACAGCGGATACTATTTGAACATATATCTGTACCAACCATATCATTATTGATACGTTAATAATATTGTATATTGTATGGAAAAGTGACAGTCCATATGAAACTGATGTTTGATACTCTATATAATCATTAGCCAAAGCAGAACTATCTCCTTCTGAATTTATCAACTCAGGATGAGCGTTTACGAAATTTTGAAGACCATCTGGCGAATATCCAGTCATTCCCTCTGCCAATCCGCTTATCATCTTTACGAAGGGGGAGAATACTATCAACATCCAAACAACTCCGAAAATATTAAATATAAAGTGTGATAATGCAGCGCGCTTTGCCTGAACATTGCCGGATATAGCCGCTATATTTGCAGTAATCGTTGTACCCAAATTCTCTCCAAGTACCATAGCTGCCGCCATTTCAAACGGAATCCAGCCTTTACTGCACATAATAAGGGTTATGGCAACTGTTGCACTTGATGATTGCACAATAAGAGTAATTATTGCTCCTGCAAAGAAAAATATCAATACAGACAAAAAATTACCACCAAAAGGACCTTCTATATTTGAATAATTTTGTAAAAACGCCAAGACCTCCGGACTACTCTTTATATCGGGAACTGAATTCTTTAAATATGCCAATCCCATAAATAGGAACGAGAAACCTAAAATCAACTCACCAATTGAACGGCGATTACTTTTACTTGAGAAGAAAAACGGTATTGACAAACCAATTAAGGGTATTGCGAATACACTAATATCAACGGCAAAGCCGAAGAATGAAATTATCCATGCTGTTAACGTTGTTCCTATATTAGCACCCATTATCACCGATACTGATTGCGCTAACGATAACAACCCCGCATTTACAAAACTTACTACCATTACGGTTGTTGCCGATGACGATTGAATCAATGCCGTAATAAGCAAACCTGTAAAAACTCCCATAAAACGGTTTGATGTCATTGCCGACAAAATTGAACGCATTCTGTCACCAGCAATCTTCTGCAAACCTTCACTCATCATCTTCATTCCATATAGGAATAGTCCCAAAGAACCTATTAATTGAAGAAGATCAAAAAACGAATAATCCATTTCTCTATTTGATTTTTAGTATAAATTTCCTATTTTAGCAACCAAGAAACATTTCGCCAAAGTAGCGACACAAAATTAAACGAAAATTGCAATTATGCAAAGAATTTTAACCATTTTGTAACAAAAAAAATCGTTCAATTATGAAAGAGACTATCCAAATTTTCTGCAAAAATAATGGGAAAGTAATAGAGGTAAAGAGAGGCACTACACTTTTAGAAATATTTGAAAATTCGGAAATTGTGCTCAATTCCCGAGTAATGGGAGCATTGGTAAATAATCGCACTCAAAATCTCAATTTTAAGGTTTACAAACCTAAAGATATTGATTTTTTTGATATCTCTTCTCCTCACGGCGAAAGAGTATATATGCACTCTCTTTGTATGATTTTGTATAAAGCAGTACACGATATTTTACCCAACTGTCAACTACATATTGAACATTCAATTTCAAAAGGGCTGTTTTGTATGCTCTCCGAAAAATGCGGAGAAAACACTCTTGCTATGATTAAAGAGAGAATGAAAGAGATTGTTGCTGCAGATATGCCTATTGAAAGGTTTGAAGAGAAAACAACTATAGTAATTGAAAAATTCAGAGAAGCAGGCATGGAGGACAAAGTAAAACTTCTTTCTAATATGCACTCTCCATATACCATTTACAATAAATTGGATAATGTTATAGATTCTTTCCCGTATGAACTTGTACCTTCAACAGGTTATATCCCCGTTTTTGATTTTGTAAGATATAGTTATGGATATCTGCTTGTACCACCGGCAAAAGAGAACCCCACTCAACTAAGCGTTATTGAAAGACAAGACAAACTTTTGGCAGCATTTGAAGAACAAAACAGATTTAACCATATTGCCAGATTAAGCAATATAGGAGAACTGAACGAAGCTACAAAAAACGGACATGCTCCAACTCTTATTAAGGTAATGGAGGCCCTACACGAGAAACAGATTGCAAAAATAGCCGACGATATTTCAGAACGATTTAAACTTAACGGAAGCGGAAGAGTTGTTCTTATTGCAGGACCTTCATCATCAGGCAAGACAACTTTTTCAAAAAGGTTATCAATTCAACTTTTAACCAACCTCCTCATTCCTGTATCAATATCACTTGATGACTATTTTGTGGATAGAGATAAAACCCCTCGCGACGAAAACGGAGATTACGATTATGAATCAATATATGCCCTTGATCTTGAAGCCTTCAATAGAGATTTAAACAATCTTATTAATGGCGAAGAGGTTGAAATTCCCTCTTACAATTTTGAAACAGGCAAAAGGTGTTATAAAGGCAATAAATTGAAACTATCACCTCAAAGCGTTCTTATATTGGAGGGTATTCATGCCCTTAATCCTCAACTCACTTCTCAAATTGAGGATAGGCTAAAATACAAAATATATGTTTCTGCTCTTACTTCAATATCTATTGACAATCATAACAGAATACCTACAACAGACAATCGCTTATTGCGACGTATTATACGCGATGCCAAATATAGAGGCACTTCGGCACAAAGCACCATTGCTCGCTGGCCAAGCGTTCGCCGAGGAGAAGAGAAATGGATATTCCCATATCAAGAGAATGCCGATGCAATGTTTAACACTTCATTACTATACGAACTCTCTGTTATATGTCGCGAAGCAATTCCTGTTTTGTCCGAGGTAGGAAAAGATCAAATAGAGTATAATGAAGCAAAACGATTGCTGAACTTCCTGACTATGTTTATTCCGGTTCATAAGAAAGATATTCCTCCAACATCTTTGGCTCGCGAGTTTCTTGGCGGTAGCAGTTTTATATATTAACTTCGCAGTGTAATTCATTACAATATATATGGCATTAAAACAACAGTTAGAACAGAGGCTTCAACAACGACTCTCGCCACAGCAGATTCAGATAATAAGACTTATGGAACTCAACAACTTAGAGTTGGAAGAGAGAATTAAGCAAGAGATTATTGACAATCCGGCTTTGGACGAAGTTAGCATAGATAATGGAGATGATGATAGCCATACATCTAAAGATGAAGACTCTTTTAATGCTGAAGAAGAGGGAAACAATGAAGATTTATCATTAGGAGACTATCTGACTATTGACGATATTCCCGACTATAAACTCTCGCAATATGAACAACGAGAGAACGAAAATTTCAGAGGAGATATCCCTTTTGTTGGCGGGACATCAATACAGGAGTATTTGCTTGAACAGTTAGGAATGCTCAATTTATCTGATACAGAAGAGAAAGTTGCCGAATACATTATAGGTAACATAGATGATGACGGTTATCTGCGCCGTCCGCTATACTCAATATCAGACGACCTTATTTTTCAGGTTGGGATAGATATTGATGTTGAACAAATAAAGTTATTACTTAACAAAATTAGAGAATTTGAACCCGCCGGTGTTGGAGCAACCGACTTGCAAGAGTGCCTATTGCTACAATTAGAACGTATAGAGAAACCCGATGAAAATATTGATATAGCTAAAGAGATTATAAAAAATCATTTTGAAGCTTTCAAGAAAAAACACTACGATAAAATAGGAAAGCTACTTGGAATAGACGAAGATTTATTGAAAAAAAGTATTAAAACGCTTACCCAGCTAAACCCTCGTCCCGGAAGTTCATGGAATATATCGTATGCTGATACAGGCAACCATATCATTCCCGACATTATAGTAGAAGATAATGATGGAGAAATCTCATTTACAACAAACAATGGCAACATACCTGAATTAAAAGTAAGTTCAAAGTATGTTGATATGTTTGAGGACTATAATAAAAACAAAGCTAATCAAACAAAAGAGCGACAAGATGCTCTTCTTTTTGTTAAACAGAAACTTGACGCAGCTCAATGGTTTATTAACGCCGTAAAACAACGTCAATCAACATTATCAGGAATTATGAGTGCAATAGTTTCCCTGCAAAAAGAGTTTTTGCTTACCGGTGATGAACAATATCTACGACCCATGATATTGAAAGATGTTGCAGAGCTTACCGATTTTGATATTTCAACCGTCTCAAGAGTGGTAAACGGTAAATATATGCAGACAAGATTCGGTGTATATCCATTAAAACATCTATTTTCCGAAGGAATGAAGAGAAATGATGGAGACGAAGTCTCTTCAAAAGAGATAAAGAACATTTTGGCGGAGATCGTAAAGAATGAAGATAAAAAACGACCATTATCCGATGACTCTCTTTGCGAAGAACTTTGCAAAATGGGGTATAAAATAGCAAGACGAACAGTTGCCAAATATCGCGAACAGGCAGATATCCCTGTTGCCCGATTAAGAAAGGAGTTATAAATGGTATTATTAAAAGGTTTTGCAAAAATTATATCGGGGGTATTATCACCCCTGCTTATGCCTATATATATATACTTGACCATAATAGTTTCAACATATCTTGCACTCCTTCCCTTAAATTCACTACTACTTGTAATAAGCATTGTTTCAATATTTACGGTAATAATACCATTTATAACATTAGCTTGGAAAGTAGCTAATGAAGATGACAAGATTGAATTAAGCAAAAAAACTTATCCATACTATATATCAGCAACATCATACCTTTTTACAGCATATATGCTATATAAAATTGGATTGCCCCTATGGATGGCAAGTTTTTTGGTGGGAGGAGCTATTACAGCCATTATATTGGCTCTGCTAAGAAAAAGTTATAATATATCTGCCCATATGGCAGGAATAGGGGCATATGTAGGAGTATTATACACATTAACCGGACTTAAATATGTAATTCCCTTAGAATTACTAACCATTATTATTATTTTCGCAGGGATATTAGGAAGTTGCAGAGTATATTTGAAAGATCACTCACCCGGCGAAATTATAACCGGTCTTATACTCGGTTTTATATGGAGTTATTCAGCATTTTACATTGGAATTTTAATTTAAAAATATAAATCTATGAAACCTATTGTAAGTATAATCATGGGTAGTACATCAGACCTACCCATAATGGGAAAAGCCGCAAAATTGCTTGACGAATTTGAGATCCCTTTTGAGATGAATGCACTTTCAGCTCACCGCACTCCCATTGAGGTTGAGGAGTTCGCAAAAAATGCCGAAGAGAGAGGTATTAAGGTTATAATAGCTGCCGCAGGAATGGCTGCTCACCTACCCGGAGTTATTGCAGCAAGCACCCCCCTACCTGTTATTGGTGTTCCCATCAACTCAACTCTTGACGGTATTGATGCTCTCCTTGCAATTGTACAAATGCCTCCGGGTATACCTGTAGCAACCGTTGGTATTAACGGATCTTTAAATGCTGCAATCTTAGCGATACAGATGCTTTCGCTAAGTGATGAAAATATTGCTGCTAAATTTAAAAAATATAAAACAGCTTTGGCTCAAAAAATTGTAAAAGCCAACGAAGAACTTGCTAAAATAGAGTATAAATACAAAACAAACTAATAGTAAAATGGATATTTTCAATTACCGCCGAAGAGTTAGTTCAGTAACAAATATCGGCGGTATTCCATTGGGTGGCGACAACCCAATTAGAATACAATCAATGACCGATACCTCTACTCGTGACATTGAAGCAAGTGTAAAACAGGTATTGGAAATTGCCGAAGCAGGAGCAGACTATGTGCGTTTAACAACACAAGGCACTCTTGAAGTTGATGCCCTTGCCATTATCAGAGACACCTTAAGAAAGAGAGGAAACAACACTCCTCTTATCGCAGATATTCATTTTAATCCAAATGTCGCTGACGCTGCCGCTAAAATTACCGATAAAATAAGAATTAATCCCGGTAATTTTACCGATAGTGCAAGAGTCTTTAAACACATTGACTATACCGACGAGAGTTATAGCGAAGAGATTAAACGCCTTGAAGAACGCTTTATACAACTGCTCAATATATGTAAAGAGCATAACACCGCTTTGAGAATAGGAGTTAATCATGGTTCTCTATCGGATAGAATTATGAGCCGATACGGAGATACTCCTGAAGGTATTGCTGAGTCGTGTATGGAGTTCCTTCGTGTATGTAAGCGAGAAAACTTTGAAAATGTAGCACTATCAATTAAGGCATCAAATACCGTAGTAATGCTAAAATCGGTTAGGCTATTGGTTGATGCCATGGAGAAAGAGGATATGAACTATCCGCTACACCTTGGCGTTACCGAAGCCGGAGACGGAGAGGACGGACGCATTAAATCGGCAGTTGGTATAGGCGCATTACTATGCGATGGTATAGGCGATACTATTAGAGTATCACTAAGCGAACCTCCTAAAAACGAAGTACCTGTTGCATCGGCATTAGCAAAGTATGTTACTGCTCGCAACAATCACCCAACCATTAATGCAAAAACATACAGAGGTTACTCATATCTTAATATGGAGCGTCGCCCATCTTTAGCCGTTGACAATATAGGAGGCAATAACTCACCTATTGTTATATGCGATAATAAAAACGGAGAATGTACTCTGTCAGGCACACTTAAACCCGATTATATTTACAACGGAGAGGAGTGTGTTATTAATGGCAACAGCATCAAAGTCATAGGCGTTGATGATATTGAGAACTATTATTCACACCAAGAAGCTATATTCCTAAAACTTAATTACGGAGAACTTGATAACAACGTTATAAACTATATAGCACACAACTCAAATTTTATAGTTTTAGCATACAGCAACCACATTAATCAGGTTGGCGAGTTACGTGCCATTGCGCACACACTTACACGTAAAGGGTGTAGCAACCCTGTTGTGCTAATGATGCAGTATAGCGAAAATGACAAAGACATACTACAGATAAAGAGTGGTGCAGATCTTGGAGCCTTACTACTTGATGGAGTCGGTGATGGTGTTATGATATGCAATAAAGGCAACATAAACAGCAACACCATAACCACAATAGCATTCTCAATTCTGCAAGCAGCTCGTTTGAGAACCTCTAAAACCGAATATATCTCATGTCCGGGTTGTGGACGTACACAATTTGATTTACAAAAGACCGTAGCCCGCATCAAAGAGGCAACCTCACATCTTGTAGGGTTAAAAATAGGGATTATGGGGTGCATTGTAAACGGTCCCGGCGAAATGGCAGATGCAGACTATGGTTATGTTGGTGCAGCTCGCGGTAAAATTAGCCTATATAAGGGCAAAGAGTGTGTTGAGAAGAATATTCCCGAAGATGAAGCAGTTGAACGCCTGTTGAAATTTATTGAACAAGATAGGAAGTAGTTGTTAGAAATAATTACTAATTTCATAATATTATGAAATCCCATATACTGCTAATATCACTACTATTATTCTCACTCTCTTGCCGAAACGCAATAGAGAGTGAGAATATTGTTTATTACACTACGCAAGACTCCATAAAGTGTGTGGAGATACTAAACCTCACATTTGAGACTAAACATGTAAGCACAACTGATGTTGCCAAACTATTTTTGGGCATACCTTATCAAGGGGGAACTTTGGACAGAGAGCAAACAGAGGGTATTGTTGTGAAATTTGACTCACTTGACTGCACCACCTTTGTTGAGACGATTACAGCTCTTACTCGTTGCATAAACAAGGGAACAAATGATTTTAACTCCTTTACAAAAGAGTTAGAGATGATTCGCTACCGAGATGGGAAGTGCAATGGTTATGAGAGTAGGTTACACTACTTTAGTGAATGGATTTATAATAACCAAACAATGGGTATTGTTGAGGAGATTTTACCTGATAACCTAATTGAAACAGAACAACGCTCAATAAACTTTATGAGCCTTAATGCAGATAAATATAATGGTATTACTTCTGATACAATCCTAAGCGAAATAAAAGCCACTGAGACGTTTTTATCCTCTCTGCCATTCTCTTATATACCCAAAGATAAAATTACTCTACTAACAACAGAAACCATTAGAGAGGGCGATATTATTGCTATTGTTACCGATATTAAGGGGTTAGACATATCACACGTTGGTTTTACCACATTTGTTGACGGTAAAATTCATCTTTTACATGCCTCATCAGGGAAAAAGGAGGTCATCGTTGACCCCCTTCCTCTGAATGAATACCTCGCAAAATTTAAACACCATATTGGTATTAAGATCGTAAGAATAAATAATAAAGAATTACTCTATTTTTATTCGTTTCTCATGTCTTAATATATCATATATCGATCCTGCCCAGTAATTTCTTAAACCAAAACCTGAAGCTTCTCCCGCTACCTCTTTAATATATAAAATATTTCTTGTTGAAATATCAAATATAACGAGGTCATATATAGCTCTCTCCAGAGGTTTATTCAATAATTTTGCTATTAACACAACCCCTACTCCCTCTTTTTATTAAAGATTATAATCTTTAATAATCTCAGCACAATTAATCTCGCCATATTCGCTATCAAAAGTTATCAAATCAGGATAATCACAATTTGATAATTTTTTAAGCATCGGGTCTATTCTCAATTCAGCTTTATTATTAAGGATACGATAAAAACTATATTTATCATTCTCTGAAATAAAAAGGATATTTATATCTTTAAATGCCTGAACAAATTTTTCGGGAGAGTCATTAGAGGCATAGACCTTAACTTTTGAAAAATCTACTCCATACACATAATATGGATTTTTTTTTCTGCACTTAATGATACAGAAACAATTAAACTAATAAAAACAAAAATAATCCTTTTCATCTCTTCTTTATTTATTAGTTAAACATTACGCCTTAAATCAAAAAACTTAACTACCTTCCTACTCATAGGAGGCATCTGTAATCTTGATATTAATTCTGCCGATTCAAATTTAATATCCGGAGCAACCCTAACCTTTGAGCGAAATACGTCTTTAATTTGTTTTACAAATACCTCGGAATGATTATTACTTCCTATCCTAATTTGTAATTGGTCAGTACCCAAAGAATTTGTAAATACCTCCACTATATAATTTTCAACTTCAGGGATATTATCCAAAATATCAAATAATATAGGAGGATATATGGTTGTCCCTTTAAATTTAATCATTTGCCCCTTACGTCCAATAACTGAACTTAATCGAGGACTATTTCTGCCACACTTACATGGTTCTGAGAAACGGATACAGATATCTCCGGTTCTAAATCTTAGCAGTGGCATTCCCTCTACTCCAATAGTTGTTATAGTAACTTCTCCCGGTTCTCCATCTTTTACAGGAGAGCCTTTATCATCAAGCAATTCTACAATTATAAGGTCAGCTGGAATATGACCACCTTTATGCATATCACATTCTGTAAATGAAGTCTGCATCTCAGTAGAAGCATACGTTGAAAACAACTCCAATGAAGGCCATTTCTCACTAATCCTCGTTCCCAAAGTCGTAAACTCACCATTTGGAGTACGTAGTGCCTCTCCTATGCAAATTGCCTTTTTTAAATTTGAAGAGTTATAATCAATATTATTCTTCTCAGCAAATTCAATCATCTTTGTTAAGAACGATGGCACTACCATACATACTGATGAATTAACTCTTTTAATTGTATCCCATTGCAGTTCGGGAATTCCATTACCAACTCTAACTATACCCAAACCAAGCTCTCGTGCGCCAAGGAAATATGCCAATCCTGCCATGAAACGACGGTCAATCGTTGTCATCAACTGCATAACATCTTCTTTTGTGCAACCAGCCATAAAAAACGAACTTGCTTCATTATATGCCAATCGCTGCAAATCCCCTTCGGTCAAAGCAAAAGTAACAGGCTCCCCCAATGTCCCTGACGTTGTAACATAATCAATGATTGATGATGGATTTACGCATAAAAAATCATTGTTATAAAGCTGCAAATCTTGTTTAGACGTTGTTGGTATTTTGGTTAAATCTTCAAGTGTATTAATTGAACAAATATCAATATTATTCTTGGCAAATAACTTTTTATAAAAAGTTGAATGCTCAGCTATATAATTCAATGTCTCTTTTAATCGAGCCTCTTGAAAAAGTTTTATCTCAGATTGAGTTTTATAATGAAGATTTATATCCTTTATCATATCTATGAATTTTTTCTATTATCCTATTTTGTTCTGCTTTACGCGGTATTTCTAATTCCAATGCTTGTATCCAATAATCTAATGCGTTGTTCTGCTCTCCTATAGCTTCCATATAATCCCCTAACACTTCATATGTTTTAAAATAGTTAGGGTTATTTTTTACAAAGGATTTGATATATTCTGCTGATAACTTCTTATTATCTTTTATCGCTTGATGGAGTTCTTTTTGTTGCTCTCTAAATTGACATACTCGTATGTATTCATCATTTATTAGAACACTATCAGAAGAAATATTTAACTCCTCTTTCATATATGTTTTAATATTTAAAGAAGAGTCATTAAAAACTTCATTTAAATCATAACAGATATACTCTCCTAATTGCCATGGAGAGGTTGATACCCACAAGCGTAATTTATTTGGCTGAAAAACGACAGAATGGTGTGCTATAAATTGATTAATGGATTTTTCATTACTCAATCCTATATCTTTTCCTCCTCTTCCCTTTCTATCTCTTAATATCTTAACTGCATCAGTAACATCTATTGGAGTATATTCTGTCAATAATTCTTTAAGTCTCGCATATCGGTATGGACTATCAGATGTCTTTATATTTTCAATATTATATTCATCAGAACTAAATATATCGGATTGATAATGATTTGTAGATAAAATTTTAGAGTCTGTTGTACTATATAGAGCTATTTTTTGAGGGTTTTTTTCAATAATTACAGCCTTCCCATCATTTACAGAACCTACCATTATAGATTCCGATACAAATGTTTTATACCCTTGTGCTATATCATATGCTTCTTCTATATTTTTTGCATATTGTAAAATATGTCTTATTAAGATTGAGATTGGCATTGCCGATGAAATAGGGATCTCTCCCTTTGCCGCATTAATTGTAACTGACAATCCCTTTTCATTCATTCCTGAGACAACCCCCATCATTCCGGGCCAAGATATAGATACGAAACGATATCCTTCCGTAGGTTCAACAAAAAGAACAACTTTATTCTTTGCAAAATCATCTCCAACATAAAAATCAAAATTACGACCTAAAATTAGGCTCTTAGTTTCGCTTTCATCTCCCCAACAAGCAAAAGATGTACAACCCACAAGCATATAGTCCTGCATTGCATGACCTATATCGTGAGCAGCATGGTAATTTAATTGTCTTACATACGGAGAGCCATAGCTATTATATCTATCGGTACAAGATAATGACATTGCATATATCTCCTCCCTATACTCTTGGGGGATATACAATGCCATATTTCTATTAAATAGAATTATTAATTTATGAAGAAACTCAACAGCCCTTTCTGATGAAATCAAATTATGAATCTGATTAACAAATACATCTTCTT
Source organism: Candidatus Caccoplasma sp. (assembly GCA_045587545.1). GTDB lineage: Bacteria > Bacteroidota > Bacteroidia > Bacteroidales > G3-4614 > Caccoplasma_A. Next base: position 21,288 of record JAZNCN010000011.1, on the reverse strand, counting down.
GATATTTCAATAGGTTATCACATAATAATCCATATGTAGCACCTCTCTCTATAGAATTCCCCGATATTTTAACCTCCCACAAGCCATATTTATTAAGTTTGGCTACAGAATTATTGCATATTTTAAGAGAATCTGTTTTGGATAAAACCTGATATTTACTTAAATCTATCTCTTGTGAGGGTTGTTTAAAATCTGCTGTAAAATATAGAACAAGAGTTATCGCAAAAATTATTACGATAAATATTAATGGAAATCCTACAAACAGAGAAAATACCGTAATTATTATTTTTTTTCCTTTACGCATTTCCTATCTTTTTTGCCAAGTACTCTTCTCCTATAATTTCTGAAGATGTTATTATTGAAGACATAGTTGTACCAAGACAACCATGAATATTGAGATTTTGACCTGTTATTAACAAATTGGCTATTCGTGTTTTTGGAGAAAACATTGTTACCATTGGATTACGACAGTCCTTTATTAATCCGTATGCACTTCCCTCTGGTATCGACGTATAATCTCTATACGTAAGAGGTGATGCTGTATATATTTTTTCTATACAATTACGTAAATTCGGATTATATTGAGAAACAAAATCAACCACTGCCTCACTAAATTGCTCTTTAAACTCTTTATAATCAGCACCTCTTCTCCCTACCTTAGTATCTACCCACTTTTCACACTGCGAATATAACATTGGGGTCATCAATGTAATTACATTTGTATATTCCGATGTTGAATTAGGTCGCATACAAAGAAGAATTCCTGGTATATTATAACCTTTGTAATCCCCTTCTATCGACCATATCTCTTTATTATTAAAGAAATAATGATTCTGATTTAAATACTTAACAGTATTCGGTTTTATCGTTAAGTATGTTGTAAATATTCCGTATGTATTAGGTAATGATTTTATTCTGGTAAAGAAAGCTTTTTTATACACCGTGTTATTTTCCAACATAGAGAATGTTAAAGATGGGTGAAGAGAAGATATATAGTAATTTGCATTTAATCTTTCACCTGACTCCAATTCGACATACTCTACATTATCCTTCTCTAAATGAATTTTTGAAACCTTTGATTTAAGAAATACCTCACCTCCATTTAATCTTATCTGCCTAACGAGTAAATCAGCAAGTTGCTGAGAACCATCAACAAAAGCATAAGCTCCCTCTATATTAGAATGTGTTATCATTGCATATTCATACAACGATGTTCTTATATTATCTCCGGCATACAATCCTGAATTTCCAAAAAGAACCTTTTTTAACTTTTCATTTTTAATATATTCCTCTATTATACTATATCCTGAGACAAAAAAACTCTCCATTCCTCCATTAGATATTTTTCCGGACCTAAGTACTTGAGGGGATATAAATTCTCCTACACTCTTAATTTTCTTACATAAAGCTTTTAGATTTTCTCTTTCTCCAGGGAACTTAGAAGATAGATTATCAATAAATCTTTCATATCCCATTGCATGGCAAAAACTTGTACCATCTTTAAAATGAAAATGGTCAAATCCATTTTCATCTAACTTATGTAAACGGAGTTCATCAATAATACCAAAATATTTGAAACATTGATGCATTATTTGCCCCTCTGACAAGCTTCCAACATAATGCATTCCGGTATCAAGATAATGTTCACCCCTTTTAAACGATTGCAAACAGCCTCCAATTACACTATGCTGTTCAAGGAGACATACACTAAGCCCCTCTTTACTCAATATTGCTGCAGATGTAAGGCCTCCTAATCCTCCACCTATTATTATAACGTCATATTTACTTTTGTTCATTATTAGTTAATATATATAGGGTTTCTGAACTATCTTTATCACAACTTCTAATTTTAATTTTCATATTGTTCTCTTCTGCTATCTGCCTCATATAGTCAGCACTAACAAAACACAACTGATTCTCGGCCTTATTAAACTTTAAAATCTCAGTTGACCATATCTCTGTATTAACAATTTTTTCATGGTTCTTCCCATTTGAGACATCTCCATCTCTAACAATAATTAAACCTCCTCTATTTAAGTTTTTAATTGCCTTTATTAATACCGCCCTCTGAGATTCTACATCAACATAATGCAAACTATCATTAAATATGAATACATCAGATTTTGGAAATTCTAATGTAAGCATATCTGCGTATATAAATTTTACATTAAGTTTCTTAGCTAAAAACGAATTCTTTGCAAGTTCAATTTTATCATTATCATAATCTACCGCAACAATATGTCTTTCAGGAGATAACAATGCCAACATAAAATCCATCTGACCATAACCACAGCCTATATCCGTAACCGATGCATTACGAGGGATAATTCTATCCCAAAAATCATAATAGCCGTCAATCCGACATTTTATACGCATATACCATTCTATTACAGGACCTTTGTAGATGTAATTTTTTATTAACGTGGTTCTAAAATATGAATTATAAGTTCTACCCAATTCATCATTAAGATTTTTATATTGTTCAATATACCACTTTCTGAAATTTTTTGCCTGTTCCTGATATGTTACTCCAAATTTTGTATCGCCATATTTAACTCGCTCCATTGTTTTAATTGCAAGAATACCCGATTTTATATAAAATCCTTGTTTTTTAGCAGATATTTGACCTGCTCCATAAATAATCATCGGTAATATATCCAATTTTAGCAATTGAGCTAAATAAAAGGCTCCTTTATGAAATCTCTGAATTGAACAATCTGCTGAACGCGTTCCCTCTGGAAATATAACAACGGAGTATCCCTCTTCTACTCTCTTCTTTAGTCGTTCAGCTAATACCTCATATCCATCAGCTGAATGGTGGAAATCGGCATATTTAACAATCCAACCGAAGAAAGGAGAATTCCAAACCCAACTATTTGTTACCATAACCATTTTGGGCGATACGGATAACATTAATAGTATATCTATAAATGATTGATGATTAGCTATAATCAATGCAGGTTTATTATAGTCCTCTTTAAATGGATTAATTCTTATGGTTTTAGTAGTAAACGACGAAGAGTTGTATAAACGAGTTATCCAAAATACTATTTTATGGAAATAGAGTTTCTTTTTCTCTTTCTTTATCGGTAATAGCATTAAAACAAGCATATACATTTGTATAAATATACACCCAATTAAAAAGTTTGAAAAACAATAAATTGTATTAAAAATAGCTCCGAAGGTATAAGGGAAGCCTCCTTTTTCTGTTTGCTTCGTTACTAACAACTTAAATAGCATTGGCTGGATAGTATAAGATACAAGCACTACAACACTTAATCCTAAAACAGATATTAAAGCTATAGATTTTAATGCCGGATGTTGAGCAAAGATTAAGACTCCCATTCCTACAATAGCCGTAAAGGCCGAAAAGAAAATTGCCGTTTTATGTGCAGCCAACACCTTCTTGCCGTTTTTATACTCTTGCAAAAGTCCGTCCATTATAAAAATACTGAAATCATCTCCAATACCAAATATGAATGTTGCCAAGATGATATTTACAATATTAAATTTAATATCAAAGATAGCCATCAAGCCCAATATTATAATCCAACTAATTGCCATTGGGAGGAATGTCAAAAGAGTTAGCTCTATTCTTCCATACGAAATCAACAAAGCAAAGAATACAATCAGAGAAGAAACCAACAATATATAATTGAAATCATCACTTGTTGATTCTACCATCTTAGAAGTAAAATATGCTCTATCAATAACTATAGAACTCTTAATACTATCAATACGACTATATATCTCCTGTTTGTACTTATCTTCTAACGATATACGACTTAAGATTGAGAGATATTCGTCTGATGAATTTATCCAATCTGATATTATTGGTATATCTTTAATCTCTTCTGCCGTATAGTGACATTGCGAATACTCTTTGGTTATTAATTGAGAAAATTGCGAGAATGTATTTTGACGAAATCCATATTTGCTCGACTCATCTTCAATTAATGATAATGTTTTTGAACCATTCTCTTTCCAAAAATTATTCCATTTATCAATTCTTCTCTTTTGTTCCTCAGGAGAAACAACAAAATCACAAATAGTTGTAACGTCTTCAATTTTACCTTCATTTTTGAATTTTGCCATCAAATCATTGATTTGAGCATATTCATATGTAAGCGAATCAAAATCCTTATTACCTGTTATTATATATACATCTTTACTCTCATCTCCAAATATTGTTTTTGAACGAAATTCTGCATCAATAATATGCTGTGGCATAAAATTGATATTTGACATATTATCATCAAACTTAACATCGTTATAAAAGAAAAGAGCTATAATTGTAATTAATATTACAGGTATGACAATCCATCTGTTTTTTTCATATTTATAACCTACCAATCCCTCTATCTTTTCAAGAAGCAAACTCTTTTTAGACTCTCCAACTCCTCGCAAAAATTGAGGCATAAAAATTAGACAAAACAGAGTTGTTCCTATAAGTGCAAAAACAGAAAAGAGCCCCATATCCTGCAACAAAGATGATGATGTAAACATCAATGCCGCAAATGCTCCAATTGTTGTAAAACACCCTAATGTTAGAGGTGTTGTCAACTCCTCTATTATCTTCTTTGGAGAATGTATATGATTAAGATGAGCTACAATATGTATTGAATAACTTAAAGAGATTCCTAAAACAACAGTTCCTGCTCCTATTGCAATAGTTGAAATCTCTCCTTGAGTAAGCCAAACCATTGCTAACGCAAAAATTATTCCAAATAAAGGAGGTATTATAATCAATGGTATCGACCACTTATTTTTAAATGACAAATAGATAACCAAAAGAATAAATAATATTGCAATTCCTAAGGTAATAGCTGTATCGTTCTTTATTTGCCTTGCATTGTGAACAGCAACAATAGGTCCCCCTATACATTCAATGTTGACTCCTTCAATCTCCGCAATATTCTCTGCATCTTCTAAAGCAGATATTAGTTTATCATTATTTCCTGTATCCCCTATTCCATTTGCAGGTTGAACAAATATCAACATTGTTGAAAGATCTGAAGTAAATAATCTCCCTTCATATATCTCATAATCTAAATCGGGATTTAAACCTTCAAATCTTTTCAATATATGTGTTCCTATGCACAAGGGATCTTTCATTAGAATATCGCCAACAATCATGCCTGATGGAGATACTAACATATTATATACATTCTCTATTGATTTACTTATAGAGTCAGATGATATTCTCTTATTCAATTGAGAATAATCTTCATCGACAAGGAATATAGGCAAATTATCATATACAAACGAGATGCATTTATTAATAGCTTCATCATCAGCATAAGCTACTATAGAGTTTATCTCGCCCTCTTCAATTAACGGAGATAGTCTTCCCTCAAATATTTCGGCTGAAGTTATTATGTTATCAGGCTCGTTACCTGTTATCATAACAACTATCTTATCCTTAAAACTTACATTCTCAAATATCTTATTTTTCTCTCCCGACTCGTTAAAGAAATTTGTTATATTTTCTTGAAAAGATATTTGAGATGCCATTAATCCCAAAATGGCAACAGATAAAAACAACACTAAATAAAATATCGCTTTGTGTCGTTCAAACCATTCATATATATGTATAAAGATTTTACTCATTTATATGTTTTCTTTTAAAAATAGTCATTAAAATAAAAGCTAACAGCGACACTATAAGTCCTGAAACTAATGCTAAGACAAAACTTCCTATTAGATATTGTGCCAAACTTTGACCGACAGCGTCAATAGTGACATTGTCAAGTGTAAATATATTTTCTTTATTGAGAACTAATGCTCCTGACAGCATACTTCCATACAAAATAAATGGGAGTACCGGAGGAATACTAATATTTGAAAAAACAATAGCAATAACTTTATTTAGTCTCATATAATGCGCTGATACTCCTGCAAAAATCATTTGATATCCCCAAATAGGAATAATTCCACAGAAGATACCCCAACCCATTGCTAATGACATTCTTATATTTGAGTCTTTACTGTGTATGATATTATGGTCTATAAACTTTCTTATATTGGAAATTGTCAAGTATTTTAAAAATTCCCAAGGATAATAAAGTAATAGCGCAGAGATAACAAGAAATGTATTTAATATACTAATTCTTGTAAAATCACGGAAAGGTCTGAAATGAGATACTCGCTCATGTTCCGGCGGATAATAGACTTTAATTGGAACATTCTCAACGTTTACACCACGCCAAGCTGCTCTAACAATAATCTCTACCTCAAATTCATAACGCCGTGTTATAAACCTTATATTTTGTAACTTTGTTAATGGGTACAGTCTAAAACCCGATTGCGTATCGGACAAAGTTTTACCTGTTTCTACTTTATACCAAAAATTTGAGAATTTATTTACAAATGTATTCTTTGAGGGCATATTATCTGCTGCCAGATTTCGTGCTCCAATCAGAAGAGAATCAGGAGTTTGTTCTATTTTATCAATAAAAACCGGAATATCATTTGCATAATGCTGTCCGTCTGAATCAATTGTTATCGCATAGCGATACCCCCATTCAAACGCTTTTCTTAGACCTAACTTTAAAGCATATCCTTTCCCCTTGTTTTTTGGATAATCAATAACCTTGATATCATTTATTGAGGATAATATCTTAGCTGTATCATCTGTAGAGCCATCATTTACCACAATAATATCTTGTGTGTATTGCTTTACATCTGATATCACTTGATTAATGGTTTTTGCGTTATTGAATGTTGGTATAAGCACCACACATTTTATAGCCGACATTCTCTCTTGGTATGTTAGTTTCGGTTCTGTCATTATTGTATATCGGCTCTTAGTTTCAAAACTATTTGCTTATTATCAATACGCTCAACTACAACTTTTACCTTATTCAAATCTGTAACAACAATATTTATAGTTATATTCAGGTTTTCTTGTGGTAACAACGCTGACACATATTTACAATCCTTTATTCTTACAAAGGATATTTCTTTTGATAATATTTTAGAAAGAGTCTCCCTTATAATAGTAAGTGTACATACTCCCGGCACAACTGCTTGCGAGGGGAAATGTCCTTCATATATTTTATGTTCAGGAGACAATGTTACAGTAGCAACATAAGTATCCTCCTGAAGTTGCTGTATATCATCTATTTTATAAAAATTTCCTTCTAATCTCATGTTATTTGGCAATATTAAATAGTTGAGAATCTATTTTTGTGTTAAATTGTTTCTGCGAGAATATATATTGCGTATAATCGCCCGATTTTGAAGACATTTTAAGTTGATTTAGCGACATATCTTTTTTATCAAAAGATATTTTCATTGAAGAAACTTTAGCTGCCATTTTGCCTCGTTCGGGAGTCAATGTCAATATCCACTCATTTAGAGTCTGTTCTATTGACACTTTAAAACCTTTAGTCATTTGCTCAAAATCCCCAATAACACATGCTGATAGAATTGATCTAAGATTTCGCAACATTGGGTTAGAAGATATTTTTGTTGATGAAACATTTCCTGCCATTTTCATCTCAAATTTCTCGGTATTCATTTTTATGTAGTCGCCATCTTTAAATGCAAGCAACATATTAGATGGCTTTTCAAAATAGAAATCTCCATTTTTCTGTACTATATCCGCAAGGACAGATATCTTCTGGATTTGCTTAAATTGGCACTTAATGGTAGATACACTTTCATTTTTTGCTTTTAATTCTCGTTCAAACTTATTTAAGATCTCATTTGTTTGAGAATAGGCAAAAATTGTCGCATACAACATTACTGTCATCAATATTAACTTAGTTCTCATATGCATCAATGTTTAACATCTCTGTAAGAGAGATAATTTTATATCCTTGTTCTTTTATTCCCAATATTATTTGTTGTAATAATTTATCTGAGTTATTACATCTGTCATGAAGCAAAACTACAGCTCCCGGGTGAAGTTGTTTGATAATAGCACTGTAAACAGACTCTCTACTTCGCCAATTAATTGTATCAAGAGAACGGATACTCCAACCTATAGATTTATAACCAAGCCTCCTAACCATCTTTCCTATTATAGGATTTGAAACGCCAAATGGAAGACGGAATAACTGTGGTCGCTTACCTATTACATTAAATATAGCATCACTGCATCTCTTCAACTCACTCTCAACACAATCTCCCGAGTTCATAGGAAAAAATGCCGAGTGTGTATATGTATGTATTCCTATAATATGTCCGTCCTCAACTATTTTACGAACAAGTTCTTGATTTTGCTCAACCTCTTGCCCTATAAGAAAGAATGTTGCTGAGATATTATTTTCTTTTAATATCTCTAATACTTTTGGCGTCATCTCTGCATTTGGTCCATCATCAAAAGTAAGGGAAACAACTTTCTCTTTTTTATCTCCTTTACATAATGTTTTCAGGTAAATATTACTACCAACATCAGCAGATGCCCATATCAAGAAAATAGTTATTGATATAACTATTATTATAATCACCCAATACATTGAATTCTTAATATAGTTGGTTTTGCTCCAAAATATTCATTATATATAATTACCTCTTTCTCTCCTTTTTCAATAAGAGCTACAGCCTCGGCAAAACAATATGCCGATGACGTTGGGAAAAGGCCATACTGCTCAAATTTGTTATACAATAGTTTTGTTTCTCCGTTGCAAGTTGCATATCGTTTTATACACTCCTCCTCTGTTAGAGTTATAGAGGGAAACTCTATCGCTGTAATTTTTGCGACAGCCGTTGAATTATGGTTTGATCTAAGTTTTACAAATACAGCACCCTCACCATCGGCTATTGTTCTGAACATACCCATTCGCTCCATAATCTTATGTTGCGATGGCGTCTGTTCGTCAAATGCGCCAACCAATATATTTTCACTCTCTTTATCTGCTATTCTTAAAAAAGCATCAAGCAAAGCATCTTCAAAGCTATGGCTACGATTAACATAGGTAACATTGTAACAATGATTGTGTCTAAGAAGTGCTATCTGACCGCCAACGGTATTAAATGTTGACTGTATAAATGGTGTTGGATTTAGTAACTGCTCTTTATCAACAATGATATTACGAAGAAATCTCTCACTATCAGCAAGGCAACCCCAACCTGTAGCCGTAATTATGGCATCTAAAGTATCAATTTTATCAACACCTCCAAGTGTTTCAACGGCTGTAGTTACTGCCATTTTTATTACACGACTCATACGACGACGCAACCCTGCATCCGGTATTAACTCTTTAATATCAGTTGCAACTTTTCTGTCAGTTATCACTCGTTCTATATAACAATCCATATTTTATCGCGTAAAAAGCAATGAACTACAATTACCTCCAAATCCAAATGAATTTGTTAAAACACTATTTATTTGAATATCCTCTTCAAAGTTGCATATAGGTGTCAAACCATATCCTTCTATAGGAGTTCTGAAGTTAAGACTCTGATAACGACAATTTAGTTTAATTGCCATAACAGATAATACAGCCTCTATTCCGCCGGCAGCAGCTAAAGTATGCCCTGTAAAACCCTTTGTTGAACTAAAAGGAGGAACCCTATTCCCAAATAGTCTGATAAATGCTCTACTTTCAGATGCATCATTATTTCCTGTACCTGTTCCGTGAGCATTAATATAATCAATCTCATTTGGTGAAAATGCTGCCATTTTAAGAGTATCGGACATAGCAAGGTAAGCTCCATCTCCTTCTGCTGATGACGCCGTCTGATGATGGGCATCGTTCCTGTTTGCATATCCGCTCAAATGGCAATAGTAAGAAGTTGCATCTTTTTCTCTTTGTAAGAGTAAATATCCTGCTCCTTCTCCTAAATTTAGACCCGCCCTTTCATTATCAAATGGACGACATAACTTTTCATCTAAAATCATCAGAGATTTAAATCCATTGAGAGTAAAGGCACTTAAAGCATCACTACCGCCAACAAGAACATAATCTAAAATATTATGTTTTAATAGTTTAGCCCCAACAATAATAGCATTTGCAGCCGAAGAACAAGCTGTACTAATGGTTGTTGAATAAGAGTTTATTCCACAATAACGGACAATAGCTTCAGTACTTGCTGCACAATCATGCATTTTAACATCACGCAAACGACCCCGGCTCTCATCTTTAATAAATTCAGGGAAGAAATTTTCTGTCAAATCCATTCCTCCTACAGAGGTAGAAGATATCAATCCTATACGTTTGGTAAAATCTACATTTGAACAAGACATTGCCTCTCTTACAGCCAATATTCCCAATAGTGCTGTACGAGATAAATGTTCTTTTACCGAAATTCCGAGTATGTGATGTAACTCTTCATTAGTCATTTGGAGTTCGCCCACAGGAAGTTTATTCTCGGTTTTGAGTATCTTAGGCAGATTAACAATTCCGCTTTTCCCTTCCCTCATGGCACTAATATTGCTATCAACACCTATTCCTAATGCTGATACCATTCCAACTCCTGTGACTACAATTCCCATATCTTTATTTACGATTCTGCATAATATACTCAGCCAAAGTCTTAACCGAATAGAATACTGGTTTTGCTTCAGTAGAGTTTGCAAGTTTTACGCCATAATACTTCTCAAGTATCAGGATTATCTCTAATGCATCAATTGAATCAAGTCCAAGACCTTCTCCAAACAATGGAGCCTCTGCATCAATCTCTTCAGGTGTAATCTCCTCTAAGTTTAGTTCCTCTATTAAATGCTCTTTTAACTCTTTAATAAGTTCTTCCATATCAATTTGTCTTTATAAGTTTTATATTAATATTCCAATTCTCATTTATATATTCGCACCAACCACAAATTACAGCATCTGCTCGTCCTTGATTAATAAGCGTTATAGCATAACGCTCTGCTAATCCGGAATCCTCATTCTCAATAAAAAATGTATTATCTCCCTGTATCTTATGCCTTATACACATCTCCCCTGCTGCAACATTAGCCAATGTATATACAAATACTGCAGGTGATGCTCCCTCAGGAAGATTTTTATTTAAGATTTGTTGATGCATTATATCCGCATCAAGAGATGCAGAGCTATTTGCCAGGATTATTGCTCGGCGAGTTGGAGCAATATCTTCAAAACCTTCTATCTTTAACAATCGTTCAACTGCTACATACAAAGCCTTACTCATATCGCTCATTTTGTAAAACTTCATATTGCTCTCTCCAAACGATTTAAATTCCTCTCTTATGAACTGAGCAAATGGTAATTCTGATGATGGTAATTTATATTCGGCAACAACTTTCGATGAAACAGGTAATGGTTGGGGAAGCTCTCCTCTTTTTCCCATATCCAAAACTATAGCTGCATTACAACCGCCAAAACCTGACGATGTTTTTATGCAAGAATTACCTTCTATAGTTTGAATTTCTGATGAAAGTTTCAATTTATATGGTGTATCTGAAACAGAAAAGCCCTTAGTTCCATATATATAACCTTGCTTAAGTTGCTCGGCACTAATAATAGTTTCTACTACTCCTGATGCTCCAAGAGTATGTCCAATATATCCTTTAAGGCTGTTGGTTGGTTTATTTTCTAATTTAGCCCATGCCACCGCTTTACTCTCCATCTCATCATTATAGCGAGTAGCGGTTCCATGCAAATTCAAGAATGCCACGTCTCTATCTTTTATACCAGCTTCATTCATTGCGTTGTTGATGGCATAATATAATCCATCTCCTGTTCGCGATGGACCAGATATATGATTTGCATCGTTTGAAATAGCTCCTCCTGCCAAACGAACATGTTTATCTTTAACTAAATCTGTTTCTGTTGTTAAAAGAACAGCTCCTGCAGCTTCGCCTAAAGTCAATCCGTCTCTCTCAATATCATATGGGCGGCAAGGTGAGGTACTTATTGATTTAAAAGAGGCAAAACCAGATGTAATAAAATCACATAATATATCTGCTCCTGCAACTATTACATGCCTACTCTCTCCCGAAAGAATCTTCTCTCTGGCGACAACAAATGCCGATACCCCTGAAATACAAGCATTTGATATTACTATGGGCGTACAACTAAAATTAAAATAATCTGCTACTGCTTTTGCCGCAGTATATATAAAAGCTCGTGGTGCTAAATTAACAGAATCTTGTGCTAAAAAATCAATATTACCTTTCGTTGTTGAGATAATAAGTTGTGTATCTTCCCCAAGTAAAGATTTATCTGCTTGAGATAATACATTTGCTATTTGTTCTATTAAAAGAGACTCAAATTTAGAATAGCCTATAACTGTTTCAATATGCGACTTACCCGCATACATTCCCAGTAAAGAATCATACTTCAAGCCTGTTTTATTATCAGACATAGCTCTCATGGTCTCGGTTTTATCGCCAAGACAAGTTCGCAAAGAAGAATAACTTAAATATATGTCTATCTCTTTATTAGCCATCTCTTTTTCCATGCTTCAAAGAATGCAGGATTAGTTAAAGACATATTTCCTTCATTATCAACAAATACCTGAACAGAGCGTCCTCTTGCAGCTAAGGCTCCATCATTTTTACGATATATAAGATACTCAAAACAAATTTTTGCTGCTATGCTATCAATAAATCGGGTCTCAATTATTGCAACATCATTTACAGTAAGTGGTGTTATGTATTGCAACTGAAGATCTACAATAGGAGCAGTATATCCATTAGCATAAAAGTCCAAATATCCTATCCCTGGAAATTCTCTACCAAAAGCCTCTCTCCCATCTTCAAAATAGCGCACATACTCTCCATGCCATACAACCTGCATTGAATCCACTTCGCTAAAACGTACTGTCGTTTCTGTACTGTTTTTCAAAGCCGGTATTTCTGTCCCTATTTTTCTGTTTCGCTTCATTACTGCTCTAAAAATATTTTCATTTTACAAGAGGATATCTCTTTGTCATCTACTGAACAAGTGGCCTTAATAAGAGTTATACTGAAAACCTCTTGTAATATCTCTATTGTTGTTGTAATTGTATCTCCGGGTTTTAAAGTTTCGGTTATTACAAAATCGTTAACCGAGCCTATATATCCAATAGGGATAGGCATATTTTTACTTTTGAAAATATATCCTACTCTCGCGGCGGCAGACTGAGCTATATGTTCAATAAGACCACACTCTGAGAATTTATTATCATCAACAAAAATATTATCATTATATACAGTAAAACGAGTCCTTGATATATTATCTTCAATACCAAGAAACTCATCTACCATTACAATTGGAGCCCTCTGAGGAATTAATTCCAATATATTATTCATATTTTTTCTTACATATCATTATTGAATGTCCTAATCCTAAGCCATCAACAATAGTCTCTACTTCTAATCCTGCTTCATTAACACAGCGTGCCATATCATCAGAATGATACATTTTACTATTTCCGTTTGCTAATGCTGTAAAATAGATACTTGTTAATGTTAGGCAATATGCTGCGGTTTCATATTTTTGTCTGTCCCAAAATGTCTCCATTATATAGAGTCTTGAATTTTCATTCATTGACTCCGCCGCTCTGCGACATATACTTGTAACCTCACTTTCAGAGAAACAATCAAGGAACTGACTCATCCAAATAACATCAAAAGCAGGTGTCGGGAATTTTACATTTTCGTCAAGTAAATTACAGCCATAACCATGAATGCGATCTGCTCCTTCTTTTCCCTCTGTTTGCTGACGCATTAATTCTAATTGTTGTGGTAAATCCATAATTGTTACCTCAACATCTTTATCATAACCTACACACTGCATGGCCCAACGACCTGTGTTTCCTCCTACGTCTAAAAGACGTAGTACCTTTTTATCTCCATTAAAGATTATCTTTAAAGCGGCAGCAAATGACTCGTCTGAATAAAAATGATCAAAACCAAACCAACTTTTTTGTACTTGTTCTGGTAAACTTGACAATCCTTCATATATTGTAGGCCAATCACCAAATACTTTTAGACCTTCTGGTTTACCTTTAAGTAAAGCATCTTCCAAATAAAAAAGGCCTAAATAATTTACATCATGATTAAAGTTTAAATTGGCTTTTGCCATAGGGTCGTTAAGCAAAAACCAACCAGCTTTAGAGATAGTATATTTATCCTCTTTTACTTTAATGGTTCCTATAGAAAGAGAGGCCTCCAATAGAACCTGAACTGCGTAATTTGACAAACCGGTATGTTCTACTATTTCTGCTTGCGATACTCCTTTATAGTTATTTGATAAGTATTCTAAGATGCCAAACTTTATCATTAGGCGAGAAACTTGAAAAACCATCGGGGCAAAAGCTATTTCTTGTGCAAGTCTTTGAGCCTCAATAGCAGTTTGAGATTCCTTGCAATATACATTTTCAAGTTGCTTTGTTAGTTTCATATTTTTTTAGTTATTTATATTCCAAAAATCATAAAAATTAAACCATTGTCGGGGATATTTCTCTATAATTTTTTCCAACGATTTAATATATTCTGCCATTAGTTTATCAGCATTTGTCTTCCCTTCAAATTCATGTTCCTCAAATATAAACCTGTAGGTAAAATCATCTTCTCTCATTGAGTAGTAAAAAACTACCGGAACTCTACATTTTGCGGCAATTTTAAAAGGACCTATAGGGAATAGAGCAGGGGCTCCTAAGAAATTGAGCATACAAGTTCTATCTTCTGACACGTATCTATCTCCGTTAAAACATATATATTCACCATTATTAAGAGCTATCTTCATTTGCAACATAGCTTGAATAGGATCTTGATTAATTGCTATTATCTTATAATCACTATCCGAGGTGGCATTCTCATTGAGAACTTCTTTAATTTTACGATGTTCGGCATCAAACATTACAATATTAATTTTTTTGCCATACGTACCAAAGAAACCTGCTCCTGCCTCCCAACAGCCTATGTGTGCACCTATCATAACCACTCCCTTATTGCTATTCAATATTTCAAGGAAGTGTTCATAATTATCAAATTTAAAATGGTACTTATTTGATAATCCTCCGGCCATAGCCACTTTATCAATTAGCGTCTGCCCAAAAAGATAATAATGGCAATATAACTCCTTAATTGAGGCAAAAATTCCTAATTTTCTCCTTAACCTATTGTATTTCCAAATTGATTTTGTTGCCTTTGGCGCAAAAGGAAGAAAATAGATTACAATAAATGCCAAACAAAAATAGGCACATCTAATCCCAAGTACTCGTATTATAAATACAAAAAATTGATATCCAAAACGACCTCCTCGAGATTTACCGCTCCACTGTTTTGTATCGTTTTTATCCATTTATTTTACGATTCAAAAGCTCGTAAAAATCGTTGAATGTCACTATTCCTATAAAATCAGGGCCTGTAAGTGTTACTCCAAAGTTTTGTTCTACAAGAACTACTACATCTACCAAATCAAGGCTATCTAAGCCCAAAACCTCTTTTAGTGATGCCTCTGGAGTTATATTCTCAATATCTATCTCAAATTCCTCAGCAAGCACGACAGATGCTTTCTCAATAATTTCTTCTCTTGTCATAATTATTTCCTATTGTTTATTATATCTTTTTTATAATTAATGTTGAATTTGTTCCCCCAAAACCAAATGAATTACTTAAGAAAACATCAAATGGCATATCTACTCTGGTTTTGGGAATATTTATATTCACAGAAGCCTCATCAGGTTCCTCAAAGTTTAGATTAGGTGCAATAAAATTATTCTGCATCATAAGCATTGAATATACTACTTCACTTGCTCCTGCCATCCACATTTCGTGTCCTGTAAAACATTTTGTTGAAGCTACATATGGTTTGTATTTCCCGAATACCTCTGCTATAGCTTTTGCCTCATTCATATCCCCTATTGGTGTTGATGTTGCATGAGCATTAACATACTTTATGCTCTTCAAGTCTATTCCCGCATCTCTGATAGCAGCTTGTAACGAACGTTTTGGCCCATCTACATTTGGTACTGATATATGCTCTCCGTTTGACGAGAAACCATATCCTATAACCTCTCCCAATATTACAGCTCCACGTTTAATTGCAGAATCATAACTCTCAAGTATCACGGTTGCAGCACCTCCACTTGGCACAAGACCATCTCTATTTTTATCAAAAGGGCGTGATGCCTTTGTAGGATCATCTTCTCTCATTGAGAATGCATTAAGAGCATCAAAATTGGCAACAGAATATCTATTTACCTCTTCTGCTCCTCCACAAATAACACACTCCTGTAATCCTTGCTTAATTAACAGATAAGCCATACCTATTGCATGTGATCCACTTGCACAGGCTCCTGATACGGTAAAGTTAATTCCTCGCAAATTAAATATTGTAGAGAGATTCATTGTTAATGTAGAGTTCATTGATTGGAATATATTTCCTGAACCAACCATAATGGTATTCTTCTTCTCTCTTATAATATCAACACCTGTTATAATTGCCTCGGCACTGCTATCATTTCCAAATAATATTCCTACTTCATTATTCAGAAGATATTCACTGTCAATACCGGCTTGAGCCAAAGCCTCTACTGTTGATAAATATGCATATTGTCCGTGTTCAGGAAGACACATGCGTTGACGACGGTCTAACATTCCTTTAAGATTAGGTTTTTCAACCATTCCACATAAAGCCGAACGGTAACCCATCTCTTTTCTCACAGGGTCAAGACCTATTCCTGATTTGCCATTATACAACGATTCTAAAACCTCTTCTTTATTTTTTCCTATACAGGAATATATACCCATTCCTGTAATTACTACTCTTTGCGACATATTATGTATAAATTCCTCCGTTTATTGATATAACTTCTCCTGTGATATATGCTGCTGCATCTGAAACAAGAAATGCAACTAATTCAGCAACCTCTTCCGGTTCTCCAAATCGACCTGCGGGAACAAGTTTCTTTAACTCCATTTCATTCAAATCGGCAGTCATATCACTCTTAATAAATCCCGGAGCTACTGCATTTACCGTAATTCGCTTCTTAGCAACCTCTTGAGCCAATGCCTTTGTTGAAGCTATTAAACCGCCTTTTGCTGCTGAATAGTTTACTTGACCAGGCATACCCTTAATACCCGACAATGATGAGACATTAACAATACGGCCCCATTTCTTTACAAGCATATCTTTTAGCAAAGGCTGAGTAACATTATAAAAGCCGTCAAGAGAAGCAGAAAGAACACTACGCCAATCCTCTTCGGGCATCCACATCATAAGATTGTCTTTACGAATACCGGCATTATTAACTATTACAGATATATATTCTCCTTCATGCTTCAACTTCCATGAATTAATTGCTTCGGCAACAGATTTGTTATCACTTACATCAAACTGCAATAACTCCGCAGAACCTCCGCTGTTTTGTATATCAGTCAATGTGTTTTGTGCTGCTTCACTATTTGCAACATAGTTGATTATAACAGAAAAGCCTTGAGACGCAAGTTTTAAAGCAATTGCACGTCCTATTCCTCTTCCTCCTCCGGTTACAAGGGCGTATTTTATATTACTCATCTTTTATTATTGAACTATTCTTAAGTAACTCTATAATATTTTCTATCTCTTTATATTTTGGAGTATCCTCTACAAATGTTGGAACTATTTCCCTAATTGCATTATATAGCTTGCGGGTTATTGGAGCCAGCTTATCTGTAATATTTAAGCAATCAACAGCCTGAACTAATGCCATCATATGTATTGCCATAACTTGGTAACTATTCTCAATTACACGCTGACAAATCAATGCTGAATTTGTACCCATCGAAACAATATCCTGATTATCGTTATTATTAGGGATAGAGTGTACATACATAGGGTTTGATAATGTCTGACATTCTGCAGTTGTTGATGTTGCCGTAAATTGCGATGCTTGTAGTCCGTAATTCAAGCCTAATACTCCTAAATTAACGAATGGAGGTAATATGCCGTTAATGCGGTCATGGAACAGATAGTTCATTTGGCGTTCAGCCAACATAGTCATTTTTGTTATGGCTATTTTAAGTTTATCCATTTCAAACGAAACATAATCTCCATGAAAGTTGCCTCCATGTATAACCGTTTTATTTTCGTTATCAACTATTGGATTGTCATCTGCTGAATTTATCTCATTTACCAATACCTTTTCTGTATTAGCAATAGTATCCCAAATGGGTCCTAATATTTGGGGAATACATCGTAATGAATAGTATGGTTGAACTTTATGTTCAAATGTATCATTTTCACTCTTATGATACAACTCCTTTTCTCTATTTAACAACATCTTACTGCCTTCAGATAATTGTCGCATCTTGGCGGCAACAATTTGCTGACCATCGTGATGTTTTACAGCATTCAGTACCTCTGACATTAAATCGTCATACGACGAAGCTATCTCATTCATTAATACCGATGCTACTAAAGACCAATTTAGTAAGCGTTTAGCATTGAATAGATTTACGAAACCAATTCCGGTCATTACTGCAGTTCCGTTTGTTACTGCCAAACCCTCTCTGACATACATTTTCAAAGGCTCTATTCCCAATTGATCCAAAACCTCTGACGTATCTCTTCTTTTTCCTTGATAGAAGACCTCTCCTTCCCCTATTAGAGCAAGAGCTATATGTGCCAATTGTACCAAATCGCCACTCGCTCCTACACTACCATGCTGAGGGATTACAGGGTATATTTCATTATTTAAAAAGTCAACAAGCAAATTGCAGGTTTGTACATTAACTCCGGAATAAGCCTGTAAAAATGTCATTAAACGTGCTAACATTGCAGCACGCACACATATTGTTGGTAAAGGTTCGCCAGCGCCTGTTGAATGGCTTCTTATTATATTGTATTGAAGGTCATTTAAATGCTTATCATCAATACGCCATTGCGCCATAGGACCAAATCCCGTATTTATTCCGTAAATAACTTTATCTTTAGAGAAACTCTCAAGAAAATTAAAGCATTTATCAACCTTATTATATGTAGTTTCTGATATACTTATATGCTCTTTTTTATATAATATATCCCTAATCTCTTCTACTCCTAATTTCCCAGTAACTTCCATTCCTAATATTTATCAAAAATATTATTAAAAAATAACTATTTATTGAATTGAGATATCAATAAAAATATCTGCTATAGGGAAACACACTATTGAGGCTCACCTGCAAAAGTTGGGGCGCTTAATAAAAAAACGTGGAGCCAATTGTTTATCTGACAGATGGTTCTGACATACCCAAGCACAAATAAACAGCAATACCCCACACCTATATGATATATGCAGAAAAAACACATATAAACATACAGATGAAAGAGTATTACCTTATCCTTGGTGCTTTATTGAATTGTCAGATTCTCTATCAAGGTTAAAAGCGAAACACTTTCATCAATATAATGTCCTATAACGCAACAAAAATACAAAATATTTCGCATTTAGCAACACTTTGGGATATTGCTTTCTAAAAAAAAAGTTAAAAGAGTGTTATTCTTTTATGAATATTACCGGAATTTATATTAGAAGAACAAATTATTCGCTGTTTTGTTCATAAATTTTATTCCTACTTCAAACGGAGGCTATTTGACCTTTTTTAATATTTTCTTTATTAGTTTTGATAAATCAACATATGCGGCACACCATCTAAGTTTATCGGTAAAGCCTGCAGGTCCTTGTATCTCAGAGAAATTAATTACTGCCAATGTAGTATTTGTAGATACTTCTATAAAATCAATCTCTCCTCCAATAACAGCACCTCCTTCTCTGACGCTTGTAAAAGGGTTAAAAACTTGCCCCATGGTTCCAATTGATAAACTCTTTGATTTAAATACAAATTTATATTCCGGGTTAATAGTATTTAAAGTAAATTTTTTATTTACAGCATTAGGAATTTCTTTACAAAACTCTCCTACATATACTAACACATCTGTATTCCAATCGTTACGATACTCTTCATCTTTTGATGCCAGATATTCCTCCATCGGCATACCTTCCACCAAAAGGCTGTCATAAACAAATTCAATATCGTAAGTTCCCGAACCTTTAAATTTCAATAAGTTTCCTTCGTAACTTACCTCTTGAGCAAACACAGAACTCATTACACTTATTAAAGTGCAAAGCAATAATAATCTTTTCATAATTATTTAATTAATTTTACCGTATTGGCTCTTATACGGCATGTTACGAGCCTACTCGTTTGTCAAGATAAGATTATGACATTCACAAATAACGGGCATTAAACTATTCCAAATTATATATGCAGAGTACATTCTACAAATAAAAATGGTTAAGTGTTACCTAATTCTTGTGCTTTGTTGAACTGTCAGATTCTCTGTCAAGAATAAAAGAGAGACTCTTTCACTAATAAAATGTTATGTACTATAATCGCAACAAAAATAGTAAATATTTTATATTTAGCAACATTTTAGCATATTAATTAAAATTTAATAAAAAAATTTAGTTAGCGGACACAACTTATTAATTGATAAAATTTATCTTAATTAAATATTATTACAAATACAATAGTATTTATCCTTTTTATGTATTAAGTCTTCAAATTCGCAGAGTAAAAACTTCAATTAAAAGGCAAGTGCTTTAATTTGTTTTGACAATTTCTTGTTCTCAATAACTTCACAAACTGAATTTGCCCAAAAGTTTCGAGG
This sequence comes from Candidatus Caccoplasma sp., assembly GCA_045587545.1. Classification (GTDB taxonomy): domain Bacteria; phylum Bacteroidota; class Bacteroidia; order Bacteroidales; family G3-4614; genus Caccoplasma_A. The sequence goes on along the minus strand of JAZNCN010000011.1, from coordinate 751 downwards.
GTAAAAACCTCCGGCCTCTGCCGAGACTGTAGTATTAAAGATAATTCTTCGATCTTTTATATCAAATAAAACTACATCATAGAAAGTTTTCGCTTCAGTTCTATCTAAAAGCCAAGCGATAAATACCATACCCACACCTTCGGTATGTGGTAAGTTATATTTTTTAATTATTTCGGCAATAGGTTTAACTTGAGGTATTCCACCTCCACTCATTGCATATCCCCAATCAATATGCTGAATTAATTCATCCATAGGAGTGGTATATACTGCTGTATTTTTTCCTACAAGTTTTGAAAAATTATATTTATCAGGTTCTTGATTATATATGGCATTAACTTGTGAAAAAATTGAGATATATTGTTGGAAACTTTCAGTTATGCCACGCAATTGAACGTGTGAATAATCTACTCCGTACATTACAACCGGAGCTTTAGGCACATACCATTTTCGTGCAGGAGCATTATTTGTTGTATTCTTTACGGGAGCAGGAGTCATATTTTGTACAGGCTTCAACTCCTTATTTATAGTTTCGGCTGTTTGTACTTTATTGTTTATTGTTGAAGTAGATCCTGACTTAGTTATATTTGTTCTTATTCCCAACAATTTATTCGCCAAACTTTCACAACCATGCTGTATATCAGAAGGAGAATTTGCCATAAGAACATTGTCTGTCATCTCTGTCTTTGCTGACTCAACATTCAATATCTTTGCCGTGATAAACATATTATTTTCATCAACCTTTGCCGCCTCT
>JAZNCN010000010.1:0-241032 GCA_045587545.1 Candidatus Caccoplasma sp. | reverse complement strand
TATGAAGGTGTTCCTTTATCTTGTAGTGGTTGTGGTGTGTTTATCTCTTTCTCTACTACAACTTGTACTCCTTGACTTAAGTCTGATGTTGGAACAACTGTTGCTACTTTATAATCATAATCTTCTCCTGTTGCTTCATGTTCAGGTGCTTCTGATACTACGGTTATCTTCTCCAATAGAGGTGCATCAATTTCAACCTCTCCTGCATCTACATTACGCAACACAACCTCGGTTATGGTTGTGGGCAACTCTGTTGGTACTGTATTCTCGCCACAATCTATTGATGTGATGTTGGCTCCTATGGCTTCAATCTCCAAATTACCGCTCTCCGATACGGTAGCTGTTATCTCTGTTGATGTGCCTGCTGTTACTTCAATCTCTGTATCGTTTACTTTAATTGTACAATCAGCATCTGTTACTACTGATACAATTACCTCCTCGCCGGCTGTGGCAGATAGGGTAATTTTTGTATATGGAGTAAATATTGCTGTATAATTATTCTCTTTTGTTGCCGAGAAAGTATATGTTAAACCTGTTCCTGCCTCTTCTCCATTGGCATCTATCCAATTGACAAAGGTATAACCATCAGCTGGTGCTGCTGTTAATGTAACCTCTGTTCCTATATTAATTTCAGATGGTGATGTTGTTACCGCTCCACCTTCTGCAGGATTTATTGTAACCGACACCTCTGGATCAACTACATAGAATAGAATATCTAAGTAGGTTCCTTCAGAATAAGTTCCGTCTGCATCGATTGATGCTCCTGAATTTGCCGACATTGCACGGAATACTACTATATCTCCAACATTAACATTTTCCGACAAGCTTACATTAATAGTTATCGTAGAATTTTCTTGATCAACAGCTATCTCTGCATCTGCCGATGCATCTTCCCAGAATTTAGCCGCATTATGTGCTCCATATGTTCCATAATATCCGTATGATGCTGTTTCATTATTAAATGCATTGTGATATTGGAAGAATTGCATTCCTCCCCATGCATTTGTATATAGTGTCAATTTCAAATCAAAATTTGCTCCGGGAGATACATATATCGGAGAGGTGGCTCCTGTTGGTACTTTAACCATATTTCCCTCTGCATCTTTTTGATTTCCATCGGTAACATAATCAAGTCCCGATAAATCTATTGTTCCGGGAATAATATTTTGTGCTCCTGACATAATTTCCACTCCTCGAGTATTCATCAAATTTCCTAACTTGGTGAATGTTGGTTTTGCCATTGCCTCATACATTTCGTCTTGTGTAAGGCGTGCTGTTTGTGCTGTTATTGTAATAGGAGATTCTATTGCATCTGTCAATGTATATATAACCGTGTTGTTTGCGTCCAAACCTTGTTGATTGCCATTTACATACAATCCGTTTAATTTATATATGGCATCAACTGCTATGGAGATTGTTATTACGTCTCTTTCATAAACAGTTTGTTCTGAAATATCGTTTCCTTCACTATCAGCAACTGTGATTGTTGCCCCTTGTGGTTGTTCTACTTCAAATGTAAATGCCTTTAATGACGCATATACAGGAACAATTGTCATATTTGCAGTTGCAGTTGTTGTATATTCTGTATTGGCAGATAGTTGGTTTACGCCATCGCTCCACTCTACAAATTTATATCCACGATTCTCTGATGCTGTAAACACAAGTTCATCTCCCTCATAAATTACGGTTGACTCTGTTACTCCTTCTCCGTTTACGGTATATGTAACATCTCCTCCTGCAACCTCAGGGGTAGTAACTGTTACTGTATATATTTGTTTAGCCGCAAATGTTGCTGTATATGTTGCAGATTCTGTTATGTTCTCTATTGTACGTGTTGCTGCGGTTGTGCCATCTTCCCATTGTACAAATTTATATGCAGTTGATATGGGTTCTGCAATAATAGTTACTGATGCTCCACTTCCTAACTCTTTTGTTGTTCCTTCGCCTTCACTGAAACGTACAGTTCCCATAGCATCATCGTTTGATGCTATTGTAACTACTATCTTCTCGGCAAAGTTTGCGGTATAGGTATCGTTTGTTGTTGCGGTAAATGTATATGTTGCATCGGTACTTACTACTGTTCCTTCCGAGTTAGTCCAATTTACAAAGCCATAACCATCGGCTGGCGTCGCTGTCAGGGTTACTGAGGCCCCTGATGAAACGGTTGCCGATGTTCCGCTTCCGCCTTCTGTTATTTCTGCTGAGCCTCCCTCTCCTGCCTCAACATTTATAGTTACATCAAAATTGTATTGGTATAGATAAAACTCGGCACAGTTGGCAAATTTATTTTGACTTCCATTTTCAGAAGTTGCCAAAAAGAAGATATATTGACCTGAGTATAGTTGACCTAAATCTACCATATGCTCTGCTGATGAACCATCATATGTAAATGCTCCAGAACTTATTAATGTCCCATTTGTAGGGATAGAACCATTCCCTAAAGATGAGGCCATATCGCTATCACTAACATACAATTGATAGTTTACAATATTTCCGTTCTGCGAAGTTGATGCATTTCTTGAAACATATTTAAATTTATCGAATTCTTGAATGGATCCTAAGTTAAATTGAACATAGTGGGGTAAATTTTCATTTCCCCATGAAGATGATTGACCAGAATAATAAGAGTGCCAAAAAGTATTTGTCAAGCCATCTATCATATTACTTTTTGGACCCTCTACAGATGATGATGAATTTGTACTATCATAACCTTCTCCATCAACTGTAATTTCCCAACCTGAACGGTCTAATACTTTACGGAAATTTGCGGTATAGGTTTTGTCTCCGTCTGTTATATCGGTATATGTTGCGGAAGTTGATACTTCTTCTCCTTCTAATGTCCAATTTACAAACTCATAACCTGAGGCAGGTGTTGCTGTTATAGTGATGTCTCCACTTGCTGTTGTACCTCCTGTTACTGTTCCTGCTTGCTCATAATTTTGTTTTACTGATATTGTTCGTTCTTTAGCGATAATTTTTATGGTAATATCACAAATACAACCACCTAATGCGGTGGGTGTATGATTATCGGCATTGTTATATTTAGTTGTTCCGCAAGGATCTATACTACTCCAATCTGATTTTAAACGTAACCTATATGTTCCCGCTGCTAAATCAGCCGGCAATGTCCAAGATGGTACTCCTGAAACTGTAGCATTTCCACTATTTGAGACTGTCTCCCCTAATATGTTTTTCCAGCTTTGATTTGATGCGTCATTATTTACGTCATAACAACTATAACTTACCAAATCTCCATATACCTCATTTTCTTCATCATTAGTTACGGTACCTGTATTATTTGCTGTTGTGTTAAATGTTTGATTATTTCCATAATCAATATAAACGTAAATATGCAACCATGTATATTCGGTAGCATCTAATGCTGAGAACCTCAAAGTTGACCCTGCTGTTGTTGATAATACCGAAGATGTTTTATCTTTATAGACTGCATCTGTTGTTGAGGTTTGAATTGAACTCACTGTTAGCGAATTAGTTCCATCGGTAAGAGTGAAACTATTCAATTTACGAGAACTGCTCATATTGCCACTGTATGTACAGTAGTCAGCCAAAGCGTCTTGAAATGAGAATAACGCTATTAGGGCAAGCGTTAAAGCCCAAAGAAAATGTTTTTTCATGATTTTATAATTTAAATATTTGTATTTCAACATATTATACGTAAAGCAAAAATAGCACTATATTCCGTAGTCTCCCTCGGTTTATAGTGCCATTTTTGGTTTATATATATCTATAGTCGTTGCAAAAGTATATAATATTTTTTTTATATTATAACTTTTTGAATACTTTTTTTACCACAACACTCTAATTTTAACATAGTTAGCTTTGCTTCACTCCTTGGGAGACTAAGATAACTAAGGTTACTAGGTTTTATTATTAGACTAATTGGGGTACCAACAACAAAGGTTTGCACTAAAAATGCAAACCTTTGTTGTTTTTATCACCTCTCCCCTCTCTATTGGAGAGGGGCTGGGGGTGAGGATTTTAGTCTTTCAATTTTGCAGAGATAAACTCTCTGTTCAAACGTGCAATGTTTGTAATTGATACTGCTTTTGGACACTCTGCTTCGCATGCTCCTGTGTTTGTACAGTTTCCAAATCCGAGCTCGTCCATTTTTGCCAACATGGCTTTTGCACGACGTGCTGCTTCCACTTTTCCTTGTGGTAACAATGCCAATTGACTTACTTTTGCTGATACGAACAACATTGCTGATCCGTTCTTACATGCTGCTACACATGCTCCACAACCGATACATGATGCTGCGTCCATAGCCAAATCTGCATCGCGTTTGGGAATGGGTATTGCATTTGCATCTTGCGCTCCTCCTGCATTGATTGAAACATATCCGCCTGCCTGGATAATTTTATCGTATGCTGTACGGTCAACCATAAGGTCACGAATTACAGGAAATCCTGCTGAACGCCATGGTTCAATTGTGATTGTGTCGCCATCTTTGAAACGACGCATATGTAATTGACATGTTGTTATCTCTGAGTCGGGTCCGTGTGGGTGTCCGTTAATATAGAGTGAACACATACCGCAAATTCCTTCGCGACAGTCGTTATCAAATACTACCGGCTCTTTGTCCTCATTTACGAGTTGTTCGTTAAGGATATCGAGCATTTCAAGGAATGAACTGTCGGTAGAGATGTTGTTTAGTTTGTATGTCTCAAATTTTCCGGGCTCTTTAGGACCTCTTTGACGCCATACTTTTAGTGTTATATTTATTGTCTTGTCCATACCTGATTATTGTTTATAGTTACGTTGTTGTACCTTGATTGCTTCGTATTTTAACTCCTCTTTTAGTAGCGTAGGCTCTGCATCTTCGCCTTCGTACTTCCAGCAGCTTACATACATATATTTGTCGTCTTGACGCATTGCCTCGCCCTCGGGTGTTTGGAACTCCTCGCGGAAGTGTCCTCCACATGACTCGTTGCGGTTTAGTGCGTCCATTGCCATAAGCTCGCCTATTTCAATGAAGTCTGCTACACGAAGTGCTTTCTCCAACTCAGTGTTTAGTGAGTCTGCTGCTCCGGGTATCTTAACATTGCTCCAGAACTCTTTCTTGATGGCTTTTAGTTTTACCAAGGCTGTCTCAAGACTCTCTTTGGTACGTGCCATTCCTACGAAATCCCACATGATTAATCCTAACTCTTTGTGGATTGAATCTACTGAACGTTTTCCTTTGATTGACATCAATTTTGCGATGCGCTCTTTTACATCTTTTTCTGCTGCATCAAACTCAGGTGCATCAGTTTTTATGCGTGGTACAGAGATTTGGTCTGATAGGTAGTTTTGTATTGTATAGGGCAATACAAAGTATCCGTCAGCTAATCCTTGCATCAACGCTGATGCTCCAAGACGGTTTGCTCCGTGATCTGAGAAGTTTGCCTCTCCGATTGCAAACAATCCGGGGATTGATGTGCTTAGTTCGTAGTCAACCCAAATTCCTCCCATTGTATAGTGGATTGCGGGATATATCATCATTGGTGTTTCGTATGGATTATCATCAACGATTTTCTCGTACATCTGGAATAGGTTTCCGTAACGTGCTGCTACTACATCTTTTCCAAGACGTTGTATTGCTGATGAGAAATCAAGATATACTGCCAATCCTGTTGCTCCTACTCCGTAACCTGCATCGCAACGCTCTTTTGCTGCGCGTGATGCTACGTCACGTGGTACCAAGTTACCAAATGCGGGATAACGACGCTCCAAATAGTAGTCGCGATCCTCTTCTGCAATTTGGGTTGGTTTTAGTTTTCCTGCGCGGATTGCCTCGGCATCTTCTTTCTTTTTGGGTGTCCAGATGCGTCCGTCGTTACGTAGAGACTCTGACATCAATGTCAATTTTGATTGGAACTCTCCGTGTACGGGAATACATGTGGGGTGAATTTGTGCGAATGCAGGGTTTGCAAAGTATGCTCCTTTACGGTAGCATTGCATTGCTGCTGATCCGTTGCTTCCCATTGCATTGGTTGATAGGAAGTATGTGTTTCCATATCCTCCGGTTGCGATTACCACTGCATGTGCTCCAAAACGCTCTATCTCTCCTGTTACAAGGTTACGAGCGATGATACCACGTGCGCGTCCGTCTATAACTACAAGGTCTAACATCTCATAACGAGTGTATAGTTTTACTGTGCCTTTTGCTACTTGACGGCTTAGTGATGAGTATGCTCCCAACAATAGTTGTTGTCCTGTTTGTCCCTTTGCGTAGAATGTACGTGATACTTGTGCTCCTCCAAATGAACGGTTGTCTAACAAACCTCCGTATTCACGTGCAAAGGGAACTCCTTGTGCAACGCATTGGTCTATGATGTTGTTTGAGACCTCTGCCAAACGGTATACGTTAGCTTCGCGTGCGCGATAGTCGCCTCCTTTGATTGTATCGTAAAACAAACGATATACGCTATCGCCATCGTTTTGGTAGTTCTTTGCTGCGTTAATTCCTCCTTGTGCTGCAATTGAGTGTGCACGACGGGGTGAGTCTTGGATACAGAAGTTTAATACGTTAAAGCCCATCTCGCCAAGTGTAGCAGCTGCTGAGCCTCCTGCAAGTCCTGTTCCTACTACGATTATGTCCAAACGACGTTTGTTGGCAGGATTGACAAGTTTTTGGTGCGCCTTATAGTTGCTCCATTTCTCCGCCAATGGTCCTTCGGGTATTTTTGAATCTATTTTAATTTCTGCCATATCTGTTGTTTTTTAATTGTTTTTATCCTACACAACTGCAATTACTTTGTATAAAAAACCAAATTGCTATAAACGCAAATCCTAAACATACGATTGTTGAGAATACGTTTGAAATGGTTTTCCAACGGTTAAGCCATACAAGGTTGTTCCAACCAATTGTGTGTATTGCACTCCAGAATCCGTGTGTTAAGTGGAACCATATTGCTGCAAACCATACTAAGTATAACACTAAGTATACAGGATTGCCAAATACTTGTTGGATATAGTACACTCCGTTTGTTACCATGCTGGTATCAACGTCCATTCCTGCCATGTGTTGCAACTCCACTAATTGCATTTTTGCCCAGAATTGCCATGCATGTAAACCTAATCCTAATAATACAATGATTCCAAGCACCAACATGTTTTGAGATGCCCACTCTACGCCTTTGGGGCGTGCTGTTACTGCGTAACGGTCGTTTCCGCGCGCTTTACGGTTTTGCAAGGTTAGGATAAATGCATACACAATGTGTACCAAAAATCCCGCTACCAATACAAGTGTTCCTACTAAAGCATACCAATTTGCTCCCAAAAACTCGCAAATAGTGTTATACGCTTCTGCGCTAAACACTGCCGCAAAGTTCATTGCCAAGTGGAATGTTAGGAACAACACGAGAAAAAGTCCTGAGATACTCATTATCAACTTTCTCCCGATAGATGAATCTTTTAACCACATAGAAATTTTGATTTAGTTAATATAATGTTTAGTTTAAAAATTTTTATTCTCTCCGTTACTCTTACCTAATTTATGGGCATATTATGTTTGATTATGCAAAAGTAATGTATTTAATTGAGAGTTTACAAACTTTATTTAAAGTTTTTTTTGGCTCTTTTTACTCTTATTAGTGCAAAATGTTTTATTTTTGTACCTGCGATTGATTTTATATGTTTGAATTTTGGCGTATTAATCAATTATTTGTCAATTTTATTTATACCTCATTATGAGGATTTTTTTGAATTTTTGAATTATGAAAGTTGCTATTGTTGGTGCAAGTGGAGCTGTAGGACAAGAGTTCCTTCGCGTACTTGCTGACAGAAATTTCCCTATTGATGAATTAGTTTTATTCGGTTCTGCTCGCAGCGCCGGCAGTAAATATGTTTTTAATGGTAAAGAGTGTGTTGTTAAGGAGTTACAACATAATGACGATTTTAAAGGTATCGACATTGTATTTACTTCGGCAGGTGCAGGCATCTCTAAAGAGTTTGAGAAAACCATTACCAAACATGGTGCGGTGATGATTGATAACTCAAGTGCTTTCCGCATGGACGAAGATGTACCTTTGGTTGTTCCTGAAGTGAATGGTGCTGATGCTCTAAACCGTCCAAGAAACGTTATTGCAAACCCCAACTGTACCACCATTCAAATGGTGGTGGCATTGAAAGCTATTGAGAACCTTTCACATATTAAACGTGCAAGAGTTGCTACTTACCAGGCTGCTAGTGGTGCAGGCGCTGCCGCTATGGCTGAACTTGAAGAGCAATATGCTCAGTTGGTTCGTGGCGAAGAGCCTACCGTTAATAAATTCTACTATCAACTTGCTTATAATGTTATTCCTCAAGTTGATGTTTATACTGATAACCTTTATACTAAAGAGGAGATGAAGATGTTTAACGAAACTCGCAAAATTATGCACTCTGATATTAAAACAAGTGCTATGTGCGTGAGAGTTCCCGTTATGCGTGCTCACTCTGAGAGTATTTGGGTTGAAACTGAGCGTCCTATTTCAGTTGAAGAGGCTCGCACTGCTTTTGAGAATGCAGAAGGCGTAATTGTTATGGACGATCTTAACGCAAAGATATACCCCATGCCTTTAGATATGGCTGGTAAAGATGCAGTTTATGTTGGTCGTATAAGAAAAGATCTTGCCGATGAGAATGGATTGACTTTCTGGACTGTAAGCGACCAAATTAGAAAAGGTGCTGCCTTGAACGCTGTTCAAATTGCTGAGTACCTTATTAAAAACAATGCCGTTTAGCATTGTTTTTAAGTTGTTAGTTTTCTGTTGTTGGAACTAAGGTAGATTTTTTTTATTGGACTAATTAGACTAATTGGACTAATAATGAGATAATGATTTAAAACAAATAGGGTAACTAAGGAAACGAGGTTATCCTATCTGTTTGTTTTATAATAAAACAGTAATATTGTTATGGTTCAGTTCCCTGACAAAATTAAGGAGGTTTTTGAGGCGTGCAATGGACGTATTGACTATCGTGATGAGCTCTACTGCAAGCCTGTTATTGGTGTTAGTGCTAATAGAGCTGAAGGTACTTCGCGTGTGGCTGATGCTTATATTAACTCGGTTATTAAGGCTGGGTGTGTACCTCTTATTATTCCTGGTTTTGCTGATTTAGAGTTACTTTCGCAGATTTGTGATTTGTGCGATGGGATTTTACTTACCGGTGGTGGGGATATTTCGCCCGATTTGCTTGGAGAAGAGACTCTGCCTGAAGTAGGAACTCCTAATGAGGAACGCGACCGTCAAGAGATTGCAATGGCACACATTGCAATGCAACGTCAAATTCCTCTATTAGGTATTTGCAGAGGTATGCAGGTTATTAATGTGGCGTGTGGCGGTAAAAACTATCAGGATATTGTTAAACAGCACTATTCTACGCCTATTACTCACTCGCAGAGTGAGGCGAGAAATGTTGCTACTCATAGGGTGGAAATTGTGGATAACTCGCTTCTTAAGAGTATTTTTGAGTGCGATAGTTTGATGACTAACTCTTTTCATCATCAGGCAGTTAAGGAGGTTGCTCCCGATTTTATTGTTAATGCTCGCTCGGAAGATGGGGTTATTGAGGGTATTGAGAAACCTTTTTATCCTGTTTTGGGTGTGCAATGGCACCCTGAGCCTATGGCGGCTGAGGGTTTGGATAGGCAGTTGCTTCTTTTTTATTGGCTCTTTAACGAGGCTCAAATTTATAGACGTGCAAAAAAGTTTCATAAGTGGGCGTTGTCGTTAGACTCGCATTGTGATACTCCTATGTTTTTTAACGAGGGAGTGAATATTGCCGACAATGATTTGAGGGTACAAACTAATATCCCCAGAATGATTGAGGGAGGTTTGGACGCTTCGTGTATGGTGGCTTATATTAAGCAGGAGGAGCGTTCGGCTGAGGGTTTGAAGTGTGCTGCTGATAAGTGTAAGGGTATTATTGATAAACTTTTACGCCAAATCGGGGAGGCTTATCACGCAGTTCAGGTGCGTAACAGAAAGGAGTTGCTTCTTGCTAAAGATTTGGGCAAGAAGGGCATTTTTATTGGTATTGAGAATGGTTATGGTATTGGTAAGGATATCTCTCTTTTGAAATATTATAAGGAGAGAGGCATTATATATTTGACACTTTGCCATAATGGGGATAATGATATCTGTGATTCGGCTAAGGGTAATGGCGAACATAATGGCGTGAGCAACTTTGGCAAGGAGGTTATCGCTGAGTTGAACAGGCTGGGAATTATGGTTGATTTGTCGCATGCCAATGAGAAGTCGTTCTACGATGCTTTGGAGTTGAGTAAGGCTCCTATTATTGCTTCGCACTCTTCGTGCAGGGCTATTTGTAATCATACTCGTAACCTTACTGATGACCAGATTGTTGAATTAGCAAAGAATGGAGGTGTTATGCAGATTTGTATTTACGACCACTTTTTAAACAACAATGGTATTGCTTCGGTTAAAACTATTGCCGACCATATTGACCACGTTGTTAAATTGGTTGGTATGAATCATGTGGGTATTGGTACTGACTTTGATGGTGGTGGCGGTGTTCCCGGTTGTAATGCGGCTAACGAGATTATTAACTTAACTTGCGAACTTATTCGTCGTGGTTATAGTGATTTTGACCTTAAAAAGATTTGGGGCGAAAACTTTTTGCGTGTTTTAGATGAGGTTGAAAAGATTGCTGAGTAATTTTATGAGAGAGAGATTTTTTATTATTTCTATTTTTTCAGTACTGTTTTTTTGCGGTTGCAAAGAGAGGCCTGCCAAAGCTGCCGAAAGGGTTGAAAGAGTGAAGATTGAAACTCCTAAATTTGTAGCCGACAGCGCTTATAGATATACCGAAGAGCAATTGGCTTTTGGTTATAGAATACCAAATACTGAAGCTCATCGCAAAACTGCTATTTTTTTGGCAGAAGAACTTAAAAGGCATGGTGCTGATACCATAATACAGCGAGGTAAAGTAACGGCATATAACGGAGAGAGTCTTAATATTTTTAATGTGATTGGTTCTTTTGCTCCTGAAAAACAACGTAGGGTTTTACTTTTTGCTCATTGGGACAGCAGACCTTATGCCGACTATGACTCCAACAAGGCTAATCACCGCAAACCTATTGCCGGAGCTGACGACGGAGCAGCATCAGTTGGTATTCTATTAGAAATTGCACGTCTTATTGGGGCACAGCCTTCAAACGTTGGTGTTGATATTATACTCTTTGATGCCGAAGATTATGGCAAACCTTATTTTTTTGAAGGTAATAGCGTAGTTGATGACGATTGGGCTTTAGGCTCGCAATATTGGGCAAAGCACCCACATATACCGGGCTACAGAGCAGATTTTGGGATTTTACTTGATATGGTTAGTGGTGCAGGCAGTGTGTTCCCTCAAGAGCAGGTGTCAATACACTTTGCTCCGCATATAGTAAAAAAGGTGTGGAACGAAGCTCACAAATTGGGTTATGGTAGCTATTTCCCAAAAAATAGTGGCGGAGCGGTTACTGACGACCACCTATATATAAATATGTATGGTATCCCATGCGTGGATATTATTGCTTATTATCCGAATTCAGAGACAGGATTTCCGCCTTATTGGCATACATTAAAAGATGATATGCGTAATATTGATAAAAATACGATGAGTGCAGTTGGACAAACTGTCTTATCGGTTATATATAATGAATGATATGAAAAGTATTAATGATATTCAGAATGAGATTATTGAGGAGTTTGCAGGGTTTGATGACTGGATGGATAAATACTCCTTGATAATGGATATGGCTGCAAGCCTTGAACCCTTGGCTGATGAGTATAAAAACGACTCAAATTTAATTGAAGGGTGCCAAAGCAGGGTGTGGCTACAAGCCGACTATGTTGATGGCAATATTATTTTTAAAGGTGATAGCGATGCTCTTATTGTTAAAGGTATTGTTGCTATGCTGATAAATACATTGTCAGGTCATACACCTAAAGAGATTTTGGAGAGTGAACTCTATTTTATCGAGGAAATTGGTTTGAAAGAAAATCTTTCTCCAACCCGTTCAAATGGTTTGGCGTCGATGGTTAAACAGATGAAACTCTACGCTCTTGCTTTTGAGACTAAAAACAATAAATAATATATTATTAACTTAAAATTAATCAACTATGTTCAACAATCAACCCAAAGGGCTTTTTGCCCTTGCCCTTGCTAACACAGGTGAACGTTTTGGATACTACACCATGTTGGCAGTGTTTGCTCTGTTCCTGCGCGAGAATTTTGGTTTAGACGCAGGTGTTGCAGGTGCTATTTATAGTACTTTCTTAGGTTTGGTATATTTTATGCCCCTTATTGGTGGTATCATGGCCGACAAATTCGGTTTTGGTAAAATGGTTACCATCGGTATTATGATTATGTTTCTTGGTTATCTATTGCTTTCGTTCCCTCTTGGCGGTGATACTGTTGCAATGGTGGTAATGTTAGGTGCACTTATCTTTATCAGCCTTGGTACCGGTTTATTTAAAGGCAACCTACAAGTTATGGTTGGTAACCTTTATGATGACCCTAAATATGCCGATAAACGCGATGCCGCTTTCTCTATCTTCTACATGGCTATAAACATTGGTGCTTTGTTTGCTCCTACTGCTGCCGTAGAGATTAAAGAGTGGGCAGAAACTGCTCTTGGTTACTCATCAAATGATGCTTACCACTTCTCTTTTGCAGTGGCTTGTGCTTCGTTGGTATTATCTATAGCTATTTATTATATATTCCGCCCGACTTTCCGCCATGTTGAAGGTGGTGTTAGAAAAGCAGGTGACACAAAAGTTGAAGACAATCTTACTCCTCAAGAGACTAAAGCTCGCGTTGTTGCTCTTTGCTTGGTATTTGCCGTGGTTATCTTCTTCTGGATGGCATTCCACCAAAATGGCTTGGCTCTTACCTACTTTGCTAACGAGTTTAATGTAAAGAGTGCTGAAGGTCCTCAAAGCATGTTGTTTGACGTGTGGAACTTAGTAGCTATTATTATCGGCGTTTATGCCGCATTCTCATTCTTCCAAAGTGCTACAACTAAAGGTAAATCTATATCCGGTGTTATTTTTGCCGCAGTTTTGGCTTTCTTAGGTTACAGATATATTGGAGCAGAGAATGCTTCTATAGGTATTAGTGCTCCTATTTTCCAACAATTTAACCCATTCTACGTGGTTGCTTTGACTCCTGTTTCGTTGGCTATTTTTGGTTCTCTTGCCAAGAAGAAAAAAGAGCCTTCTGCTCCTCGTAAGATTGCCTATGGTATGTTAGTTGCTGCTGCAGGTTTTGCCGTTATTGCAATAGGTTCGTTTGGTTTGCCTACTCCTGATGCTCAAGCGGCTGCTGTTGCTGCCGGGGAAGAGCCTGTATTGGTATCGTCAAATTGGTTGATCTCAACTTATCTCGTTCTTACTTTCGCTGAGTTGCTGCTATCACCTATGGGTATTTCGTTTGTCTCTAAGGTTGCTCCTCCAAAACTTAAAGGAATGATGATGGGTGGTTGGTTTGTTTCAACTGCTTTGGGTAACATGCTTGTTGCTGTTGGCGGATTCCTTTGGGGAGGTCTTCCTTTATGGCTTGTATGGAGCGTATTCATCGTGCTTTGCTTACTATCGGCATTGTTTATGTTTGCAATGATGAAACGCTTAGAGAGCGCTACTAAGTAAATTGTTAGTTAACTATGATAACTAAGATTACTAAGATAATTAAGCAACTAAAACTTTAGTTATATAAAAAGGAATGAGGAATATAAATTTCTCATTCCTTTTTATAAACCATTTAAGAATATAATTATAAGATCGTATTTATAATAAGGACATAGCTGTTTCATAAATAATATCTATCATACATAAAAAATAAGAGATTGCCCGATGGGCAATCTCTTATTTTTTGCTAATTAGATGCGTAAATTATTTTACTTTCTCAGCAAGCTCTGCACCAGCTTTGAATTTAACAACTTTCTTAGCTGCAATCGTGATTTTCTCTTTTGTTGCAGGGTTAATACCTGTTCTTTCGCCTTTCTCATTGATTGAGAATGTTCCGAAACCTACCAATGCAACTTTGTCGCCTGCTACCAATGCATCTGATACTGCGCTTGTAAATGCCTCTAATGCTTTTTTAGCATCTGCTTTTGACAAGCCTGCTTTCTCAGCAATAGCATTAATTAATTCTGATTTGTTCATAAAGCTTTATTTTTAATAATTAATTATACGTTGGAGATATTAACTCCTTTAACTACTGCAAATATAGGTATATAAAATTAATTAGCAATGATTTAGGCTCTTTTTTTTAAAAAATTTTTAATTTTTTTTTATACTTCACACATCAACTACTTATTTTGATTTAAGATAGCCGACATTTTATATTTTTTGCCTATTTTTGTCTCCGCAATAACAATCACTCATTTTTCATTGTTGTTTATATAATAAATATAGTAGTAAATGTTTAAAGGGAACTCTTTTTTTGCATCAATACCGCCGGTTACCAAAAATTTAATTATTATAAATTTTTTGATATGGCTCGCCACCTTTGTTTTAGGTAATAGATTTGATTTTGATTTAACTAAATATTTGGGGTTACATTATATTACTGCTCCCGACTTTAATGCGGCTCAGTTTATAACATATATGTTTATGCACGATCCCACTTCAATAAGCCATGTCTTCTTCAATATGTTCTCTGTATTTATTTTTGGTAGAACGTTAGAGATGGTATGGGGATCAAAAAGATTTTTATTCTACTACTTTACAACAGGTATTGGTGCCGGTATCATTCAAGAACTTGTTTGGTGGTTATCTGTTGCCGGTCAAAGTTATGTTGCTGCCGAAACCATTCATGGGACAATGGTTAATGTCCCCGTAGAGATGTACACAGCCATGTTCAATACCGTTGGTGCATCAGGCGCTGTATTTGGTATATTATTGGCTTTTGGTATGCTATTCCCTAATGCCGAACTCTTTTTAATGTTTATACCTATTCCTATAAAGGCTAAATATTTTGTTGCTTTTTATGGAATCGTAGAACTCTTCTTTGGCGTGGCAGGGGCTGCAGGTGATAATGTTGCCCATTTTGCTCACCTTGGAGGTATGTTGTTTGGCTTAATTTTAATTCTTTATTGGCGAAAAAAAGGTATTGGCGGAGGACCTTATTTTTAATAACTGACCTGTTTTGAAGTTCTTAAAATTAATATATAAATATATAGGCTCTACTATAACAGCGATTTTTGGATTGCTGTTAATTGTTGCAGCGTATAGCTACCTGATATCCCCAAATGTTATACATAAAACTGTATATCTTTCTTTAATATTCCCTTTTATATTATGGAGCAACATTGCTATTCTTATATTTTGGATTATACAAAAGAATAAAATTGCATTTATTCCTATTATAGCTATTGCTTTATCATGGGGTAGTGTCTCCAGATACTTTCCTATAAATATAAATAATACGGAATATACAGGTGGGGATTCTGTTAAAGTTATGAGTTTTAATACCTGCTGCTTTGCTAAAATGACACCGCACAAAGGAGAAAAAGTTAATCCCATAATTGAATTTATAAAGAGTAGCAATGCAGATGTTGTATGTTTACAAGAGTATGCTGTTGGTAGAGCTTTAAACTCATTACAAGAGAATGATCTTGATTCAGCATTTGCTAAAATATATCCATATAGGAAAGTATTCCTTAATGATAATCACTATTATGAATCGGGATTGGCATGTTTGTCAAAATACCCAATTACTGATGCAATACCTATAATTGCTCCTGTAAACACTAATGGTTCAATTATGTATAGTATTGATATCAAAGGAAAAGTAATAAAATTTGTTGTTAACCATTTGGAATCAAATAGATTATCTTCAGATGACAGAGGGCTGTTCAACTATCTAACTTCTCACATTACTGAAAGTGAGACTCTTATGGACAATGTTAAGCGTCAACTTATTTGGAAAATATCTGCCGCTGCTAAACGCAGAGCTTTACAGGCTGACAAGATTGCTGAAACTGTCAAAGACTTTGATAGGGATATTATTATTTGTGGCGATTTCAACGACACTCAACAATCATATGTTTACAATAAGATAAGAGGAGATTTAAAAGATGCTTATGTTGAGACTTGTTTTGGCCCCGATATTACTTATCATGCCGATAAGTTCTTTTTCAGGATTGACCATATACTATATGGAAAAGGTCTAAAATGCCTTAATACATATATTGATAAAAGTATTAAGGATTCAGACCACTACCCTATTATATCTACTTTTGAAATTATACCTTGATACTACTTCTTAACCTCATTAAGTAGTTTTAAATATTCATTTTCATCGGCTATTATAGCTAATGCTCGCGTAAGAGCATTATTTGCTTCTGTATTTATTACTTTGTAGTATGATGATTGGTCAAAAAGATCTCGTGCAATAAGAGCTTTCATCTGTAAATTCATCAAAGAGCATGAGCGATTGTATTCCTCTTCTTTATACTCCACTCCCACTTCAGTCGCTAAATTTATAAGTTGAGTCATTAGAGAGTCTGTTACTTGATACTCCTCTATAAATTTATTTTCTCGCTTATACTCTGACAATAAAGTTTTTTTGTTATTCTCAGCATACTCTGCTGCTAATTGTGGCATAATGCCTTTTGCTACTATATCACGATGATAATCTGAATAGAGCGTTGTATCTACAGGAATAAAACAATCTGGCATTATTCCTCCTCCTCCAAATACTGTACGATGATTTTTGAGTGTAGTATATTTTAAGGAGTCTGCAAAATGTATGCTGTCGGCGCTTATCATCTCGCCTCTATTGTATCGTTCCCAAATATCATTGCGATATGCTTTGTTGCCCTCGTTATAAGGACGCTGTATTGAACGTCCTGTCGGAGTATAATAGTGTGCTACTGTTAATCGTAACATTGAACCGTCTGGCATTTGTAGTGGACGTTGTACTAATCCTTTTCCAAAGGTACGACGACCTACAATTACTCCTCTATCCCAATCTTGTACTGCTCCTGCCAATATCTCTGATGCCGATGCAGAGTTTTCATCTACCAATATTATAAGTTTTCCTTCACGGAATACTCCCTTCTCACCACTTCGCTCCTCTTTGCGTGGAGAGGTGCGTCCTTGCGTGTAAACAATAAGATTTCCTTCGTCAAGCAACATATTGGCTAAACCTACTGCCGCTGACAAATATCCTCCGCCGTTCCCTTGAAGGTCAATGATAAGATTTTTCATTCTGTTAAGTCTTATCATTGGTACTATAGCCTCAACAAACTCATCAAAGGTTGTTGCTGCAAAACGGCTTAACTTCACATACCCTGTATTTTTTGCAACCATATATGCCGCATCAACACTATGTACGGGGATTTGATCGCGAGTTATGGTAAATGGTAACAACCCTTCGCTCCCATGGCGTTTTACTAAGACATTGACAGTTGTCCCCCGCAAGCCACGAAGGCGTTTCTTAATGTCGTTAGCACTCATTTTAACTCCGGCAACAATGGTGTCATTTATGAATATGATACGGTCTCCAGCCAATATACCCACTTTCTCACATGGCCCTCCTGATATTGTTTGTAATATATAGCAGGTATCCTTCTGCATCATAAATTGAATACCAACTCCATCAAAATTACCATTTAACGATTCGTTGCTCTCTTCAACCTCTTCCTTTGTAAGATATGCAGAATGTGGATCCAACTCCTCCAACATAGCTCTTATACCTGCCTCAACTATGCGAGCTTCATTTACGGTATCAACATACAAATTGTTTATTGCATAGTTAATAAGTGAAAGTTTTTTTGAACCTTCTGTTTGATTTAGTTGTGCTGCTATATTTTGAACAAATATTATAAATAGCAGAAGAAATATTTTTCTCATATTAAAGTTCATGGTTTAGGTAAATAGTCAGATATGTCTCGACCAAAATGCATCAATTCGCGTACCATTGAAGAACTTATATGCGATAGTGCAGGGTGAGTAAATAGTAATATTGTCTCTATTCCTGATAATTCTCGGTTCGTGTCGGCAATAGCTTTCTCATACTCAAAGTCAATTGTTGAACGGACTCCTCGTACTATTGCATTTGCACCAACCTCTTTAACAACATCAATTGTCAGTCCTTTATATGCTACTACCTCTACTCTATCGTTATTCTGATACACTTTATTTATTAAGGCTTCAACCTCCTCTACGGTAAATGTCCTTTTTTTATTCTCATTTACTCCTATGGCAATAATAACCTTATCAGCTAAGGTTAAAGCCCGCTCTACTACCCATTGGTGACCAATGGTAAAGGGGTCAAAGCTCCCTGGAAATAAAACTATTTTATTAAGAGAGGTCTTCATCTGTTACCAAGTTATCAATAATAAAATTTTGACGATCCATTGTATTCTTGCCCATATAGAACTCTAACATCTCTCCTACGGCATCTTGTTTATTAAGTGATACCGGATCAAGACGCATATCGGGACCAATAAAGTTGGCAAATTCCGAAGCTGAAATCTCTCCGAGACCTTTAAAACGTGTTATCTCGGGGTGCGCTCCAACTTTTTCAATTGCAGCAATACGCTCCTCTTCTGTATAACAATAGTATGTCTCTTTTTTATTACGAACCCTGAAAAGTGGAGTTTGTAATATATATACATGTCCTTTCTTTACAAGTTCCGGAAAAAATTGTAAGAAAAAGGTTAAAAGCAACATTCTTATGTGCATGCCGTCAACATCGGCATCGGTTGCTATAACTATTTTGTTATAACGCAATCCTTCAAGCCCATCTTCTATATCAAGTGCTGCTTGTAATAGATTAAACTCTTCATTTTCATAAACAACTTTACGTGTTAAACCATATGAGTTAAGGGGTTTCCCTCGTAAACTGAATACTGCCTGAGTTTCGGCATTACGACTCTTTGTTATTGATCCTGAGGCAGAATCACCCTCGGTTATGAAAAGTGTTGATTTATCGCGATCTTCTCCTTTTGCATCGCTAAGGTGTATACGACAATCACGCAATTTTTTATTATGTAAATTAGCCTTCTTTGAACGTTCGCGTGCAAGTTTTGTTACTCCCGCTATGGCTTTACGCTCTTTTTCGGATTCTTGCACTTTTTTAAGCATCAACTCTGCTGTTGTTGGTTCGCGGTGTAAGTAATTGTCTAACTCTTTTTTTAAGAAGTCATTCAAAAATTTACCTATAGTAGGGCCTTCAGGTCCCATATCTTTAGAACCTAATTTAGTTTTTGTCTGCGACTCAAAAACAGGCTCCTCAACTTTTATACTGACTGCTGCTACCATTCCGTTACGAATATCAGAGAACTCAAAGTTCTTATTAAAGAACTCTTTTATTGTACGTGTTGCAGCCTCGCGGAAGGCAGAAAGATGTGTTCCTCCTTGCGTGGTATGCTGACCATTCACAAAAGAGTAGTACTCCTCACCATATTGATCACAGTGAGTTATTACTACCTCAATATCATCGCCCTTCAAATGGATTATTGAGTAGAGAGGTGTTGCTGTCATCTTATCATTCAAGAGGTCTAACAATCCTCCTTTTGAGTAAAATCTACGACCATTAAGATATATGGCCAATCCGCTATTCAGATATGAATAGTTCTTTAATAAATTTTCAACATACTCCTCACGGAATGCATAATTTGCAAATATTTTTTCGTCATTATCAGGGGTAAATTGAACAAGAGTTCCGTTCTTCTCGGTTGTTGTACATATAGGAACATCTGTTACAACAGCCCCTTTTTCATATACAACCTCTTTACATTGTCCGTCGCGATATGCAACAATTCTGAAATTGGTAGATAGAGCATTAACGGCTTTTATACCGACTCCGTTCAAACCAACAGATTTTTTAAAGGCTTTTGAGTCGTATTTTGCTCCTGTATTCATCTTTGATGATACATCAATAACCTTCTCAAGTGGAATACCACGACCATAATCTCGCACCTCTACTTTGTTATCCTCTATGTTGACATCAATTTGAGAACCAAAGCCCATCATATACTCATCTATGGCATTATCCATAACCTCCTTTAGAAGCACATATATTCCGTCATCGGCATGAGAACCGTCGCCAAGTTTTCCTATATACATACCGGGGCGCAGACGAATATGCTCCTTCCAATCAAGAGTACGTATGGCATCTTCATTATAAATTGCTTCAATCTCTTTTTTCTCTACTTCTTCCATATTGAGTATAAATTTTGCTTAACTGCGAAGATACAAATTTTTAGCGAATAGTTTGGTTATGAATGAGATTAATTTTCTTAAAACAACAATAAAGAGCTGCATTTTTTACGCAACTCTTTATTGTTAATTCATTTTGATGCCAAAAACGGGATTTAAGGCTGATAACTGACATCTAACAACTGATAACTATCCCTTCGGAGGATAATCAATAGTATAGTGCAAACCCACACTCTCTTTGCGAGCCATTGCCTGTTTTATTATCAGATATCCTACATTTATAATATTTCGCAACTCGCATATTTGACTTGTAACTATTGAGCGTTGAAAGAGGTTTTCTGTCTCTTCATATAGGATATTTAAACGATCTAATGCACGTTTTAAACGGAGATCTGAACGAACTATTCCCACATATGCCGACATCAATTGCTCAACCTCTCTCAAACTTTGTGTAATTAAAACCATCTCTTCAGGTTGAGTTGTCCCTTCATCGTTCCACTCGGGAATATCCTCCCTTATATCTATAGATTTTATTGCTTCTGCAGCATGTTTTGCTGCAGCATCGGCATATACAACCGCCTCTATTAAAGAGTTTGACGCCAAACGGTTACCTCCATGTAATCCTGTACATGCACATTCGCCAAAGGCATATAGATTTTTTATTGACGAACAAGCATTTAAATCAACTTTTATTCCCCCACACAAATAGTGCGCTGCAGGAGCTACAGGAATATACTCTTTGGTTATATCTATTCCCAATGAGAGACACTTGCTGTATATATTTGGAAAATGTTCGCGTGTCTCTTGCGCATCTTTATGAGTAACATCAAGATATACGCAATCATCACCACGCATCTTCATCTCATTATCTATGGCACGGGCAACAATATCACGGGGAGCAAGAGATTTTCGTTCATCATATTTTTGCATAAACTCTTTGCCATCTTTAGTGCGCAATACTCCGCCATAACCCCTCATTGCCTCTGTTATCAAAAAACTTGGACGTTCTCCCGGGTTATATAGTGCCGTTGGGTGAAATTGGATAAATTCCATATCTTGAACCTCTCCCTTTGCCCTATAAACCATGGCTATCCCATCGCCTGTTGCTACGGTTGGATTAGTTGTTGTTTTATAAACATTACCAACTCCTCCTGTGGCAATGATTGTTGTTTTTGAAAGAAATGTTTCAACTTTTCCGCTCTTTTGATCTAAAACATAGACTCCATAGCATGTTATATCGGGTGTCTGACGTGTAACGGTTACTCCCAAATGGTGTTGCGTTATAAGTTCTACAGCAAAGTGATTTTCAAAAAGTTCTATTTTAGGGTGTTTTTTTATAGCTCGAATAAGGCTATCTTGTATCTCTTGCCCGGTATTATCGCGATGATGAAGTATTCTGAATTCAGAGTGTCCTCCTTCGCGATGTAAATCAAACCCTCCTTTTTCATCTCTATCAAAGTTTACGCCCCAATTTACCAACTCCTCTATTTGAGCCGGAGCCTCACGTACAACCTTCTCTACTGCCTCTCTATTACACAAACCTCCTCCACATATAAGAGTATCCTCTATATGTTTATCAAAATTATCGGTAGGTTTTGTTACTGATGCTATTCCCCCTTGCGCATAAAAAGTATTGGCCTCTTCAATCCCTGTTTTACAGATGATTCCTACCTTCCCTTTTTCTGCTACTTTTAAGGCAAAACTCATTCCGGCAATTCCGGAACCTATTACCAAAAAATCATACTTGTAAGCCATAACGTGTTTTTTACGCGGCATACTCTAAAGCCACCCTTTTTCTTTATACCATGATATACATTCGTTCACACCTTTTTCAAGATCATAATCGGCTGTAAATTCAAGGTCATTTGCGGTTTTTGATGTGTCGCAAGTCCAATTTCTCTGTTTCAGTATCTGAAATTTATCTTTATTTAATACGGGGACCTCCTTATCTCCCGCTAAAGCTTCCGAACAGTTACAAACAAATTTACAAATCGCCAAAGGAACTACTATAGGGAGAACCAATTTCTTCCCTAATGCTTTGGATACCAATAAACGAAAATCTTTTTGTGTGTAATATTCTACTCCATCGGTAATGAAGTATCCCTCGCCCACTTTCCCCTTTTCAAGGGCGAGGAACACTGCTTTTACCAAATCTTTTACATATATAAATGTCAACTTCTGCTCTTCAAATCCTACTGTTACATCTAATCCGTTCTTAATGAGTTTTATCATTTCAAGATAATCCTTCTCTCGTGGACCGTAAACTCCTGTTGGCCGTATTGTTACGAAAGGAAAGGATTTCAATGAACGAAGATATAATTCCGAACGAAGTTTACTCCTGCCATATGCCGATGATGGATATGGGTGCTCCTTATCATCAATCGGGTAAGTCTCTTTGGTATCGGTACGCCACGCGCTGAGACTGCTCATATATATAAATTTCTCCGGAATATTCTCAGTTTCTATAAGCACATCAACAAATGTTTTCAAATAGACAAAGTTTATTTTATCAAAAATCATGGGGTCCAATGTTTTGGTTACTCCAAGATTATGAATTATATAATCCCATTTGCCATTTGTTTTACAAAACTCGTCAATCTCTCTTTTTAGCTCTATTTTATCGGCAAAGTTCAGAGTTATAAAATTTATACGTTCATCTTGTAAATATTCAAGATTGGTTGAACTTCTGATTCCCGCATAAACTTCAAAACCTTTTCTCAAGGCCTCTTCTACCATAAAACTGCCAATAAAACCTCCTGCTCCGGTTATTAATATCTTTTTACTCATTTTTGATTATATAAACTATTCTTTTGTAGGATATCAAGAGGTCTTTATCTCTCTTTCTTATAAAAGAGAGTTAGGATCTAAATTATCTTTCTCTATATCCTTGAAATATTTGTATGTACCTACTGTTATTTCGGCAGTCGCATCTTCGTCACATACTATAATGCTCTTTTCGTGTTGTTGAAGAGCGCTGATTGTCCACATTTGAGACACACTGCCTTCAACACCATGCTTCAAAGCACGAGCTTTATTATGTCCATTTACAATTATAAGAACGCTCTTTGCAGACATAATTGTCCCAACTCCAACTGTCAATGCTGTTTTAGGAACTTTATTAACATCATTTTCAAAAAAACGAGAGTTTGCGATAATTGTATCTGTTGTAAGAGTTTTAACTCTTGTACGTGATGTCAATGATGACCCCGGCTCATTAAATGCAATGTGTCCATCAGGACCTATACCTCCCAAGAAAAGATCTATACCTCCTAATGCAGCTATTTTATCTTCATATGCTTTACATTCAGCTTCAGGATCAACAGCATTTCCATTAAGAATATTTACATTATCCGGATTAATATCAATATGGCTAAAGAAGTTATTCCACATAAATGAGTGATAGCTTTGTGGGTGCTCTTTAGGAAGACCTATATACTCGTCCATATTGAATGTTATCACATTTTTAAACGAAACAACCCCTTTTTTGTTCAACTCTATAAGAGCTTTGTACATACCTAATGGTGATGAACCTGTAGGAAGTCCCAAAATAAAAGGTTTTTCTTCTGTTGGTTTAAACGCATTGATACGAGATGCAACATAATTAGCCGCCCAACGCGATACATTCTCGTAATTCGGTTGAATAATAAGTCTCATAATTATTAATTTTTTAAGTTATTAATATATTGTTAATGATTTGTATATATACTCTTTTAAGATGATACTCCGATTCTAATTTACAAAGGTATAAATTAAAATCTTAAAGAGACTCAAAATATAAGACTATTTTATACAATTATTATCTTATTCATAAAGCATTTGTTTTTTTTACTTAAAAACATAAATTTATATCACATTTTTTGTTTTAAAATAAATTTTTTAGATGTATCTTTGTTTGAAGCATAAGAAAATTAATTTTTAAACTTAACATATAAAATTATGAAGACTAATTTGAGTTCTCAAATCAAATTGGAGAGAGTTCCGAAAAGATATTATTGTCCTGATAATGTCCTTGAACTTACTGCACTATCCAGATTTGAGAAGGTTTTTACCGAAGTTTATGAGAGTGCTGACGGTGGCGCTGCCCATGTTGCTAAAAAAATTGCGACTATCATTGAAAAATGCAATGCAGAAAATCGCAAATGTGTAATGGCTCTTGGTTGGGGCCTTGGTACACATGTGGTTTACAGAGAGTTAGTTGAAATGCATAAAGCTAATGGCTTCAGTTTCGCCAACACAATTGTTTTTAATGTGAGCGAGTTCTACCCTGCTATTGAAGGAGAAAAGAGCACATTAAGCATATTAAAAGAAGTTTTTATAGATAATGTTGATATAAAACCTGAAAACGTATTCTCTCCTGAAGCTGCTGAAAACGTATTTGAGTATTGCAAACAATACGAAGAGGCTATTGCAAAATTAGGAGGTTTAGATATAACTCTTCTTGAGTTAGGGCAATCAGGTTCTTTATCTTTCAACGAACCAGGCTCTCAATTGAGTTCAACAACACGTTTAATGCTTTTGAGCAAAGATTCTCAAAAT
This sequence comes from Candidatus Caccoplasma sp., assembly GCA_045587545.1. Taxonomy (GTDB): domain Bacteria; phylum Bacteroidota; class Bacteroidia; order Bacteroidales; family G3-4614; genus Caccoplasma_A. Next base: position 216,334 of record JAZNCN010000010.1, on the reverse strand, counting down.
CTTGTTTCAAAAGTATTCCAAACCAACGACAAAGGAGTTAGTAGCGCAATAACAATGGGTATATCTACTCTATTAAATGCAAAAGAGACTTTTGTTGTAGGTTGGGGAGAAGAGATTGCCGCAAGTTTAAAATCAGCAGTAGAGGGTCCCGTTACAGATGCTGTTCCTGCAAGTTTCTTACAAACAGTAAAACGTGCTCGTTTTGTTGTTGACCTTGCAGCAGCAGAGAAATTGACACGTATAAGCAAACCATGGCTGGTATCATCTTGCGAATGGACCGACCAACTTATACGTCGTGCTATTGTATGGCTATGCCACGTTACAGGCAAACCTATTCTTAAACTTACCAACAAAGATTATAACGATCATGGTTTAAGTGAGTTACTTGCATTATACAAATCGGCATATGAAGTAAATATCAAGATTTTCAACGATTTGCAACATACCATTACAGGTTGGCCCGGAGGAAAGCCCAATGCCGATGACACTTACCGTCCAGAGCGCGCAAAACCATACCCCAAAAAGGTTATTGTTTTCAGCCCGCACCCCGATGACGATGTTATCTCAATGGGAGGAACACTTCAAAGATTGGTTAACCAAAAACATGATGTACACGTAGCATACGAAACATCAGGAAACATCGCCGTTGGAGATGAGGATATGATGCGTTACGTTATGTTGATGAACAGCATTGCTGAAGATTTTGAATTTGCAACTCCCGGTATCAAAAAACGTCTTGAAGATATTGCAGCATCAGTAGCAGCAAAGAAAGATGGAGATATGGATATACCCGAAGCTCGTTACATGAAAGGTATGATTCGTAGAGCAGAGGCTCGTACAGCATGTTCATATATAGGAGTTAAACCTGAAAATGTTCATTTTCTTGCCCTCCCATTCTATGAAACAGGTACTATCAAGAAAGGAGCTCTTGGACGCGCTGATGTTGACATCGTAAAGAAACTTCTTCTTGATGTTAAACCTGATCAGATGTTTGTAGCAGGAGACCTTGCAGACCCTCATGGAACACACAGAGTATGTTTAGATGCTGTACTTGCTGCTATTGACGAGGTTAAAGATGAAGAGTGGATGAAAAATTGTAAAGTATGGATGTACCGTGGTGCATGGGCAGAATGGGATATTGATTATATTGAAATGGCAGTGCCTATCAGCCCAGAAGAGCTACGACAAAAACGCAACTCAATTCTTAAGCACCAATCACAAATGGAAAATGCTCCATTCCTCGGAAACGACGAGCGATTGTTCTGGCAACGAGCAGAGGATAGAAACAAAGCAACTGCTGAGCTATACTCTAAATTGGGATTAGCGTCGTATGAGGCAATTGAAGCTTTTGTAGAATATCACCCTATAAGATAATATATATTATATAATAATTTAAGAGGCTGTTTCAATTTGTTACAGCCTCTTAATAATTCAATAATGATAAAGATGGAATATAGCATAACAGGCAATTTGGTTGACATACACAAAAAAGAGATATATCCTGCAACTATAACCATAAAAGAAGGCAAAATAGCATCTATCAAAAAGGTTGGTAGTGAGCACACCGATACTATTGATGGCTATATATTACCCGGATTTGTGGATTCTCATTGTCATATTGAAAGTTCAATGCTAAACCCTGTTGAATTTGGGCGCAACGCTCTTAAACATGGCACATTGGCATCAGTAAGCGACCCTCACGAAATTGCCAATGTATGTGGTGTAGAAGGGTTAGAATATATGCACAGATGCGCAGAAGAGAGTCCCATGAAGATATTCTACTCCTTACCCTCCTGTGTTCCTGCTGTTGATTTTGATCCCTCAGGAGGAGTTATTGATGCAGAAACAACATCTTGTCTTATTAAAACAGACAAATATATTGCACTAAGCGAGATGATGAATGTACCAGGTGTAATATTTAACAACCCGAATGTTCTCAAGAAGTTGAAAGCTGCAAAGGAAGCAGGAAAAAGGATTGACGGACACGCACCGGGATTAACCGGAGAAAATCTTAAAATATATACAGATGCAGGCATATCAACAGACCATGAAGTAGTCTCTCTACAAGAGGCAGAAGAGAAGATTGCAATGGGAATGAAAATTCAGATACGCGAAGGGAGTTCTGCAAAATCACTTGACACACTAATGCCTCTTATTGATAAATACCCTAATTCTGTTTTACTATGTACCGACGACTATAAGGCATTTGACTTAAAAAAGGGATATATCAACAGAATGGTCAAAGAGGCGGTCAAAAGTGGCTGCAACATATATAATGTACTAAGAGCTGCATCACTTAATGCAGTAGAACACTATAATCTGCCCCTTGGACTACTCAAAGAGGGAGATGATGCAGACTTTATCATTATTGACAATTTAAAAAATTTCAAAGTAAAGGCTTCGTACATAAAGGGAGAAAAGGTATCGGAACTTGAATACAAGAGTATTGATAGAACAATAAACAACTTTGAGGCAGAAGCTATAAATGTATCAGACATACCTGAACCCGACAGCAATCACATAATAGGGATCATGAAAGACTCTCTCTACACAAAGCATCTTAGCATAAACAATGTTACTGACAAACTAAACAAAATTATCTGTTATAACAGATACCAAAAAGGAGCAATACCAACATCAGCACTTATTGAGGGGCTTAATTTAAGGCTTGGAGCATTTGGTTCTACCGTAGGTCATGACAGCCACAATATTACTGTTGCCGGCTGTGATAATGAATCAATAGCAAAAGTTGTTGAAGCAATTGTTGAGATGAAAGGCGGTATGGCAGTGTGGGACGGACGAGAGTTATATACACTGCCCCTTCCTATTGGAGGATTGATGTCAAACAAATCAATTGATGAAATTGAGGCAGATTATAAGATTCTTCACGATAAAATTGCGGATTTAGGTTGTCCACTCACCTCTCCTCTCATGACATTAGCTTTTATGTCGCTTCCGGTTATTCCATCACTTAAATTAACAGCAAACGGACTTTTTGATGTAGATAAGTTCAGATTTGTACAGTAAATTTATAATACATTGTAATAACAAAGAGGATATGCAGTAGCATATCCTCTTTGTATTGGTACTATTCTATATTTTTAATTATTCTTACGCATCAATGTTTGCATACGTTGCATTCTTCTCAATAAACTCTCTGCGAGGTGGAACGTCCTCTCCCATCAACATTGAGAAGATACGGTCTGCTTCTGCCGCATCTGAAATTGTTACTTGGCGAAGTGTACGATTTTCGGGGTCCATTGTAGTTTCCCAAAGTTGCGTAGCGTCCATCTCTCCAAGACCTTTGTAGCGTTGGGTTGTAATCTCTCCATTGTATTTGAGAGTAAATTGTTCGCGCTGAAATTCGTTCCAGCAATACTCTTGTGCCTTTCCGCTCTTTGCTTTACATAGATATAGAGGTGGAGTTGCAATATACAAATATCCATTCTCTATCAATGGTCGCATATGACGGAAGAAGAACGTCATAATAAGAGTTGCTATGTGGCTACCGTCAACATCAGCATCTGTCATGATAATAATCTTGTGATAACGCAATTTGCTGATATTAGCCTCTTTGCTGTCATCTTCCGTTCCAATTGTAACACCCAATGCAGTGTAAATATTGCGTATTTCTTGACTCTCCAAAACTTTATGGTGCATTGCTTTTTCAACGTTCAAAATCTTACCGCGCAATGGTAATATTGCTTGAAAGTTTCTGTCGCGTCCGCTCTTTGCTGTTCCTCCCGCAGAGTCTCCCTCTACCAAGAATATTTCGCAAAGTTCAGGGTCACGTTTTGAGCAATCTGCCAATTTGCCGGGAAGGCCTCCTCCTGATAATGGAGATTTACGTTGCACCAACTCTCTTGCATGACGTGCTGCATGGCGCGCAGTTGCTGCAAGAACAACCTTATCTACAATCATTTTAGCTTGTTTGGGATTCTCCTCAAGGAAATTGCCCAATGTTTCAGCAACAGCCACCTCAACAGCTCCACTCACTTCGCTATTTCCGAGTTTTGTTTTGGTTTGACCCTCAAATTGGGGTTCCATAACCTTAACAGAGATAACAGCTGTCAATCCTTCACGGAAGTCCTCTGCACTAATTTCGACTTTGACTTTTTCAAGCATTTTTGAATCCTCTGCATACTTTTTAAGTGTGCGGGTTAATGCACGACGAAATCCTGCAACGTGAGTTCCGCCTTCAATTGTGTTAATATTATTTACATATGAGAATAGAGTTTCGTTATATGAAGTGTTGTAAGTCATTGCCACTTCAACAGGGACTCCGTTGCGCTCTGTATTTATATGAATTACATCTTCAAAAAGATGCTCTTTTGAACTATCTACATAACGAACAAACTCTTTTAATCCATCTGCAGAGTAAAACTCTTCTTTTTTGGGATTACCTGCTTCATCTATCTCGCGAAGGTCAGTCAATGTCAAGTGTATTCCTGCATTCAAAAATGCCAGATCTCTCAATCTACTTGCAAGTGTTTGGAACTCATATACTGTTTCTGTGAAAATAGAATCATCAGGAAGGAATGTTACAATAGTTCCTGTTTTGTCGGTTGTTCCTACTATTTGAACCTCTGTTTGAGGGTGCCCCTTTGAATACTCTTGTACATGTATTTTGCCATCGCGACGAACCTCTGCTCTCAAATATGTCGATAGCGCATTCACACACGATACTCCCACTCCGTGCAAACCTCCTGACACCTTATAAGAGTCTTTATTAAATTTACCTCCTGCATGCAACACAGTTAAAACAACCTCAAGTGCCGATTTCCCCTCTTTCTCATGCATGTCTACAGGGATACCGCGACCATCATCTTCAACTGTTATTGAGTTATTCTCGTTTATTGTAACATATATATTGTTTGCATATCCGGCAAGAGCCTCATCAATAGAGTTATCCACTACCTCATAAACAAGGTGATGCAGACCTTTCTTACTTATATCTCCAATATACATTGCAGGACGTTTGCGAACTGCTTCTAATCCTTCAAGTACTTGAATACTACTCGCCGAATAATTTTCGTTATTTTCAATCTTCTCTTCTGACATATTATAGAAAAATTTTAAATCAATCAAGCAAATTTGCCTTTATCATCTCTCTTGGTTTTCTTAGACAAAGGCAAACTACACATTTACAAAGATACAAAATTTTATCATAAAATCACAAAAAATAAGACACTGTTTTTTTATAAAACAATGCCTTTATATTTGTTTATTTTAGAGTTAGCAATAATTCTAAAATCCAAAAGAATAACGAATAAGTAACCCTAATGCAAAGGTACGTATATTATCGTCAGTTATAGCAGTTCGTTTATCGCCTACGTTTACATCTGCTCCCCATATAGGAGCATAATTCAAATTTCCTCCCTCATATTGTAACTGAGGCTTCAGCTCCCCTCTGTCATATAGGTTACAGAAACCATACTCGCCATGAAAGCCAAGATAAAGCATATTCTGTTCATTCCAATCCCAACTCCACCCTATCTCAGCTGTGAGGGTTGTATTTACTTTTAACTTATAATCTTCGTCTATCTCAGAATTATAATATGTTCCAAAACCATGCCGAGGCATATCGGTATATGTAACATTTTCATAAGGGAAATATCCTTGAGTCTTTAACTCTTCAAAATATAATTCACTGCCACTCTTTACCGGAATACCTACTTTTGCTCCTAAACGGAAATAAAATCCGCTATTAAAGCGATATTGAGCAAAAATAGGAATATTAAAATAGAGTGCTCTCTGACGCTCCTCAAGATTTTTATAACTGTATGAAAATATCATTTCATCAGCCTTACCTGATATTAATGAATTTGCATAAGTATGATAACTGTCTGAGAATAAATCAAAACGAGATGATGATTGATACATTTTTATCTCTGCGCCAACTCCTAAACTCCAGTTCCAATTGAAGTGATATTGATATTTAATAGCAGCAGATGTTCCGGGCATACCTCTCCTATCTCCTATATTATTTTTATAAGTAAATGGAGATAACCCTCCCATAAGTTCTACTGATATGTTATTGCGTAGGTTTTGTGCAGCAACATCAAACATTGTTACAGCTACAAATAATATTAATAGAATAATCCTTCTCATAACATATATTATTTGACCATTATCTTTATTGTCTTGGTTTCTCCTCCCGATATTACAACATTAATGATGTATGTGCCCGACACATTTGGAGCCTTTAATATATTATCCCCGATATTAACTTGCAATGGAGATGTTTGTCCTATCATATCACTTATATATGCCGAAACTTCTCTGCCTTCTGAAACATTTATATTCAAATTTATAACACCTCCTCTCTCCACTAATTGAGGATAGAGGTAAATTTTTTCAATATCCGTTTCATAAATATATGAACAACTTTTTAGCCAAATGCCTTCTGCTGTTTGTAACTCTACAACATAATTATCGCCATTTAAGGCATCATTGGTAGTAATGTATTGCGATGAGTATGGTAATTTCTCTCCATTTTTATACCATATATATTGCATAAACTCCAAACCTCCATTTACTGCAGGATTATTTACCACTGTAATAACATCGTCCCACCTCTTTATAATTATATTTTGAGGTAATTTATATATATACAACTCTGAGACGGAGGTATTCTCTTCGCTTTCCGATATAATTGTTATTGGGATATCAAATTTACCTCCTACCGAGATCTCTTTTTCATAATTTGTTCTTTTCTCTCCATCGATTAATATCGTAGCATTATCTTTTGGAGTAACAACTATCCGAACATTTTCGTTTGAACAATCTGCCGAATAATTATATATATCTTCGTCGGGAGATATTATCTCTCCATTTACTGTTAAACTCTCTATTTGAGCATTATAACTTTTATCTGAGAGAGAAAACCCATATCTATCGCTCTTATATAAGCCACAATCTCCATAATCAGCCTCTACAGAATATGAATACTCTTCTCCCTTTTGAAGGTTTTCATCTGAATATTTATCTTCTTTGCTTGAAACTGTAGCAACCAAAACTTCGTCCCTATATATATTATATTTTTGAGGAGCAACAAATGGAACCGGTATTGATGATAACACTAACGCCGATTCCTGTTGCATATCTTCAACATAATCCTCCTGTTCAATACCGTTTGTCATATAGAGTTTAAGATAAAAATTATTGTTACCTTCGCTCTCCCAACTATATCCGTCTTTTGATACCACATTACCTTTACCCTCTACCGCAGATGCATCGTCTATGGCAACCATATAGGATTCAGCCTTATTTACTCTTAAAGCACATATAAGAGGTTCATTTGATGAAATTATATATGGGGTCTTAAGCTTAAGAATTACAAGTTCATCTTCTGACGATATATCAATATCCTGAGTAAATACTCTATTCCCCTGCTTAATATAGAGGGTATATGATGTATTTGCCAACCTATAAAACTCAACCTGTTCAATTGCATATCCATTAACATCAGCAATATCTTCTCGATACCATCTCTGTCCAAAATAGATAGGAAGAGATAGATTTTTAAATATCTTGTTTGTTGCCTTTCCACTTCCCCAGAATACCTTTTGCATAGTTTTGGGGAGCTTCCACTCTATATCAACCTCATTCTCTCCTTTTCTTTTTATAAACTCTATTTGAGGAGTAGAGATTGGGTGCTTAATCATTACTGCCTGCCCGCTTTTAGGAGACGACCCTCCATCGTTATAATATGCCGACACTTGGTATATATGTTTTCCCACATATAAATTACGTTCTTTAAACTCCGGCGCTGTTGGGCGTCCTATAATTACTCCGTTACGGTATACAACATAATTCAATGGGGTCTCCTTTACCGGTTGCCACGACAAATAGACATCTGAAGAGTTATTTTCTGCCTTAATCGTCAACTCTTTAGGGGCTGGTTTTGTATCATCTTTTCGTCGCCCGGAAATCTTTGTAACTCCACTATTAAGAGGATCAAGATATTTTGATATATGTGTCCAAAAACGCTCTATCTTGCCATAATAGTTACTCCCCGATGGTGTCATACATGAAGAACTACCACCTGTAAGAGAACCAACTATACTCTTTTCTTGATTAAAAAGAGGAGAGCCTGATGAGCCTTTTTCCGTTGCGGAGTGTCCATTTAACGTTCTGGAAAATGATACAAGCCAATGAGCATTTATACCACCTTCCGGTTTTGTCCATGTATCGCTCGTTGCCGGAGATATAAATGTTGATATTTTCTTAACAACACCTTTGGGGTGATGTATGCACACTCCCGACTGTGCTGGTTTAGATGTTATATCCCAACCATTAAAATAGGGCAAGAAATCAGATGGCAAATTGCTATCAAGCAATAGTAATGCCTGATCAAGACCCTCTGACGAATATAATGATGACCCCGCAAGGAATGAACAACCGGTTAATGTCACTGTTGGTTTAACCTCCTCACTTCCGCACTCCGTAGCTTCATAATTAAAGTAAAAAAGTGATTGTTTTAATTCTGTGGCTGTTACCGTCTGAGAAGCACTTTCAAGACAATGGAATGCAGTATAGATATATGGTGTAAAATCTTGTGCCGTATTATTCAATAGTGATGCTGTGCAGAGATATGAATATGATCCTATTGTTGTTACCATCTTAACAACTCCATCTTTCTCGTTTTGCCATGCTTTTCCCTCTTCACACTCCACATCAATCATACAAGAGGTTTCTGATGATGCTGATACCTTCAAATTTTTATAGCCATAGCATATTTTTTCAATTTTAATTTCGGGTTTTTCGTATAGCGAGGGTGAGAAATACTCTAAAATAAGATTGTCCCCTGCCACAAATTCCGATGCAAATACTCCTCCTTCAGGATTTGTCTCATGTGTATATGCACCCAACAGATGAGAATTATCTCCGCTATATATAAATAATTTTCCGTCTTTGGGTATTCTGAATGATGAGTAGTATAATGATATTGCTACAGCACCTTTTGATTCTATTTTTAGACGGCATAAATTTTCTCCCGACCTAAGGGTCTCCCACTCACCATCTTCTGCCAACGAAAGTCCTGCCATAAGATTTATTCCCACACGTTCAGGCATACCATCATACAACTCCTCATCATCAATAAGCTGTTGTATTGTAAACGGATTATTAATTTGGTGGCTCTTTAACTCTTTTGAAGATTTTAAAATAGAATTACCCTTCTGCCAACTTAGGGGTATTCCTCCAAAACTAATCTGTGCATATAAAATATGAACAAATAATGAGGCAACAAGAATAGAAAAAAATCTTAATTGATAATTCATATTGGAATATTATTGTAACTCTCCTGCACGAGAAGACTTGAAAAGAGATGTAAAATATTTCTTAATTCTATTCAAATATGCATGATTTTGATGGACGCTTATAGCAAGAGGATCGCTAAAATATGTTACATCTCCAACCTCTCCAAATTGCTCGGGATATAAAATAATAATATTATTATTTGCAAAATATTTTGAAAGGAACGATGGCAATTTATCTAAATTAGGGGAATAGGACACTGATGATTGACGAGCAGATACAATAATAAACAAATCATCTTCCAACACCACACCCGTAAGCATTAAAATATCATTCCACTTATCCATTATATGATACTCAGCCCTTATATTACGTTTTTCCCTTATAAGGCGCCCTTTTATCTGCCCCAAAGTATCTCGATGTCCATAAAATATTGTTTTACAACCTAATTGTGTCGCCATATTGGCAATACGGCTTACCCATGCACCAAAACCTGTTTCGTACTCCGCCTTTTCAGGGATATATACTATTATACGTGTTAAAGTATTGGTTGGTATTATTGATTTTGCAATAAAGACAGTTTTATTTGTTCCCTTTAAAATAGCTTCTGTTGTTGAGCCAAAGAAAGAGTCTGCGATATTTGCTTTATGGTGAATTCCCAAAAGTAATTCCGAAATATTTTTCTCTTTAATTGTATGTACTATACCGCTTGCAACATTCATTGAGTAACGGGTTAGTGTCTCAACCGGGATATCGGCAGATGCTGCAATTTTTGAAGCATGAGTTAAAAGATTTTCAGATATTTTACTTGCCGACGGGTTGTCATGACGTGCCTCATTTATGACATTTAAAAAATATAGCGGAAGCTTTACCTTAGGATTTTTCATTACCATTGCCATATTTACCAAAAGATCGGCAGTCATTGGATTTGACACTGAAACCAAAATTTTTTGAGGTAGTTTGTCTGTCTTCGTATTATCCTCCTCGTTTAACATAGTCAATGCTATCTCCTTTGCAGCTCCCTCAGTAAATAATGCACTTATAGTACATGAAATCAATATCATAAGAATTGCTCCATTAAGGATATATGCATCAAACAGATTCATATTGTATCCTATAAGAACAACAGCCAATGTTGCTGCGGCTTTTGCACTACTCAAACCAAACAAGATTCTTCCTTCTGCCGATGACAATTTAAAGCTCTTTTGCATTATTATTGCCGACAACCATTTTGAAAATAGTGCCACCGCTGTCATAAGAAGAGCCACCCAAATACTATGCCATGAAGTAAATACCCTCAAATTTATCATCATACCTACTCCTATAAGAAAATATGGGATAAAAAGGGCATTACCTACAAACTCCAACCTGTTCATAAGAGGAGAAACCGAAGGTATATAGCGAGTGAGGACAATACCTGCGAAGAATGCCCCAATAATTCCTACCAAACCTACTATTTCTGCAAGATAGGCAGCAGCAAAGACTAATGCCAATATAAATATAAACTGCGATACATTATCACTATACTTTTTAAAAAACCAACGTGTAATACGAGGGTAAAAATATATTACCAATGCTCCATAAACTATTACCCCAAGAGCAAATTTTATCCAATATAGTGCTCCGGTTCCACCTCCGGCTATACCTAATACTACTGCCATCATTGTCAATGCAACAATAACGGCTATTACCGTTCCGGCTATCGCAATTGATACTGACCGAGATTTAGCAATTCCATAACGGCTTACAATAGGAAATGATATGAGAGTATGAGAGGCATACATTGTAGACAATAACGATGATGCAACCCAATCCAGACCTAATCCGTAATGAGAAATGACTAAGCCTGACAATAACGGAACGACAAATGTTATTATTCCAAAACTTATACCGCCTTTCTTATTCTTCTTAAAGTCAGAGATACTCATCTCTAAGCCCACAAGAAACATAAGATATAGCAGACCTACATTCCCAAATATCTCAAAACTTGCATCATACTCCAGAAGGTTAAAACCATAAGGGCCTATTAACATTCCTGAAAATATCAATCCTATAATATGGGGGATATGCAATCTGTCAAGGATAATAGGAGCAAAAAGAATTATGGTCAGCACGATAAAAAATATCAATGCCGAATTGGTCAACGGAAGTTCCAAAGAAATAAAGTTCCAATCCATAATTCTTCTAAATTTTCAATATCGCCTAAGCAAACGTCTCTTTAATTTTATCAACATAATCAAGTTTCTCCCATGTAAAAAGCTCAACCTCTCTTACAATTTCAGGAGTATAACGCGATGTAAATTTTTTAATAACGGTTTTAGACTCGCGACCCATATGCCCGTATGCAGCAGTCTCTTCATATATTGGGTTGCGAAGTTTCAAACGCTCTTCAATTGCATAAGGACGAAGATCAAAAATCTCTTTAACCTTTTCAGCTATCTCATAATCCTTCAAACCATTCTTTGCGGTACCATATGTATTTACATATACGCTTATAGGTTCTGCAACCCCAATAGCATAAGATAGTTGTATAAGTGCCTCATCTGCTATGCCTGCCGCTACAAGGTTTTTTGCAATATGGCGAGCTGCATAAGCTGCCGAACGGTCAACTTTTGAGGGATCTTTACCAGAGAATGCTCCGCCTCCGTGCGCACCTTTACCACCATAAGTATCAACAATAATTTTTCTTCCTGTTAATCCTGTATCTCCGTGAGGTCCTCCAATAACAAATTTTCCTGTAGGATTTACAAAGAGTTTATAATCATCTTTAAAGAGAAGTTTTATTCTTTCAGGCAGAGTTGCAACAACTCTGGTGATAAGAATATCTTTTACATCTTTTCGAATTTGAGCCAACATCTCATTATCTGCCTGCTCTTGAGTTATTGTTTGACCCGCTTTCACAAAATCGTCGTGCTGAGTTGAGACGACAATTGTGTCAATTCTTACGGGAGTATTATTATCGTCATACTCTATTGTTACCTGACTCTTTGCATCGGGACGGAGATATTTCATCACCTTCCCCTCTCTGCGTATTGCAGCAAGTTCTATTAAAAGTTTATGCGAAAGGTCTAACGACAAAGGCATATAGTTATCAGTTTCGTTACTTGCATAACCAAACATCATTCCTTGATCGCCTGCCCCCTGCTCTATATCTTCGCTACGTTCAACGCCTCGGTTGATGTCAGCACTCTGCTCATGAATTGCCGAAAAAACGCCACAAGAATCTCCGTCAAAGTTATATTCGCTTTTGGTATATCCTATGCGATTTATAACCCTGCGTGCTACGTCCATTAAATCAATGTATGCATTTGATTTTACCTCGCCGGCAATAACTACTTGCCCTGTTGTTACAAGTGTTTCGCAAGCAACTTTAGAATTTTTGTCTTGAGCTAAAAACTCATCAAGGAGCGCATCCGATATTTGATCTGCAACTTTATCGGGGTGCCCTTCTGATACTGATTCAGATGTAAAAAGATAACCCATTTTATCTAATATTTTATTGGGAAACTCTCCTCCTTGCAGCAGAAAATCAATTTTAGCATTTTTTCAAGTGGTTGCAAGCAGTCAAATCTCTCCACGTTTAACAATTTATTACTGAGTGCGAAGGTAGTCATTTTTTGCCAATTAAACACTCTATATCTTCTTAAAAATTACAAAACTATCAGGGAATATCATCTGTTAATTTACTTTTAAGGTCATCTCCCCAATGATTGCCTGCTAAACGCTCCTCCCTATCAATAACCTCTTTTGCTTTTTTAGCATACAGAATAAGACGAAGTGATTGACCATATGTAAAATAATTTATCATCCAATTATAGAAAACTATTATTTTGTTGCGTACTCCTAAAATTGAACGTAAATGAACCACCAACCACATTACCCAGGCAATAAATCCTGCCATTTTTATACTCCTGAACTCAGCCACCGCTCTATTACGTCCAACAGTAGCCATAGTTCCAAGGTTTCGATAACGGAAAGGCTTCAACTCTTTACCTTGTTCTAATCGTTTGATGTTCTCAGCCAACAAAGCTCCTTGCTGAATTGCCACTTGTGCCAACTGTGGGTGTCCTCCCTCCCACGCAAGATCGCCTTTGGGCATTATTGATTGGTCGCCTATACAAAATACTCCTTCTATACCGTCAACTCTATTATACTCATCAACAACAATGCGATTGCCCCTTCCTATAACATATGCTGGCATATTATCTATAGGGGTTGCCGTTACACCACTAACCCAGATAAAGGTACGTGTTGCTATCGTGCTACCATCTTTCAAATATACCTTGTTGTCTTTATACTCGGTAACCATTTTATTAAGCAGGACATTTACTCCCATTCCGCGAAGGAACTTCTCAACGCTCTCAGAACTCTCTCTGCTCATTGAAGGCAATAATGCACCTCCGGCTTCAATCAAATATATGTTTACAAGACTATTAGGCAAATCAGGATAATCTTTTGGAACAACAAAGTTTTTCATCTCTGATAATGCACCTGCTATCTCAACTCCTGTTGCCCCTCCTCCAACTATTACAATATTCAAAAGCTCTTGACGCTCCTGTTCTGTGGCACATGTCAAAGCGCGTTCAAAATTATCAAGAAGTGCATTTTGCAACCCCATTGCCTCACTAACATTCTTCATAGGCATGGCTCTCTCTTCAATAGTTTTATTACCAAAAAAATTTGTTGTAGTGCCGGCAGCAAGTACAAGATAATCATATGATATTTTACCAATAGAGGTCTGCACTATTTTATGCTCGGGAAATATTGAACGAACCTCGGCCATTCTGAAATAGAAATCTTTTCGTCTCTGAAATATTTTTCTAAATGGGAACGATATACTGCTGGGCTCAATACCCGAAGAGGCTATCTGATATATCAGAGGAGGGAACTGATGATAGTTGTTTTTATCAATAAGAACTATCTGAAAATCTGAATTTCTTAATTTATTAGCAAGCTTAAGCCCTCCAAAACCACCTCCTACTATTACAACTCGCTTTTTATCACTTTTGGGGATATTAAAACTCATATCTTTATCTCTACCTAAAATTAAAACAATAAAATATATATTTACGTTTAAAAGCTATTTATATTTATGTTTGAGATTTAAACATCATCTTTTAATTTCTATTTATTTCTCTGCTGACAAAAATAGCAAAATCAAAGCAGATAACAAAACAAATTGCCTATATTTTAACATTTATTGTAACAAATTGCCACAACAAAAAGGTTTTATAAAATCAAAATGATAAATCTATCCATAATATTATGAAAATATCTTATTTCTCAATATTTTTTGTTTTATTTGTAAACATAAACGATTTAAACGAAGAATGAATAATTTATTAACAAAAATATCAATTCTACTTATTGCCTCGGTTATTTCAACAGCTATTATAAAAAGTGAAACATTAAACACCTCATTCTACTTTAACAGAATGGCAAATGATGGAGAAAACTTATGGATAGCAACAAGCAAAGGAATAATAAGATATAATAAAGAGGCGGATAAAGCATACAATGCATCTATCTTATTAGGCATTGATAATGAGGCCATAATACAAGCTATAGCTTTTGACAAAAATAATAGGCTTTGGTTCTCCATAAAAGATAATGGTATATATTATCACAAAAATGGACAAACTCTGACCAGACCAGATGTTTATATAGAGAGTTATACAAGGTATGCTTTTGCATTTGACAATAACGACTCTATTTGGACATCGGCAGGAGGGCACTATACAGCTCCTCAATATAACAATTATTCGGCAGGTTACACTACCCCGGATACTCGTTCATATACAATATCTCCCTCAATAATGGATATGGTGTTTGACAGCAAAAATAACCTATGGATAGCTATTTACGGAGAGTACAACACTCTATTATGTCATAAAAACGGGAACTCTTATTGCGAAAGCATCATACAAGGGTCAAATATTATTCCGGACATAACTATTGACAAAGATGATAATATATGGTATTGCGTTGCTAATGCCATCTATTATTACGATACAACAATACATAATCACAAACGATATTGGCACGATACCGATAGAAATATCCCTGCCGCACACTTTTATGCAAGTGATATTGATAATGAGGGAAATGTTTGGTTTACATCTTCTCACTATCTTTTGCGATACGATGGAGAAAATTTCAAGTGGTGGAACTGCTATGGCTATCACGAAGCCCGAGCAATTCTTTGTGATAACAACATAGTTTGGATATTAATGAAAGATGATACTCTTTGCAAATTTGAGAATGAAACATTTACCAGAATAAATTTGAAAGATGCCGTTACAGGTATCTATGAAGAGGAAACAACAGTAAGTAACATTAAAGCATACGTTTCAAATGGGGTGTTGTATGTAAAAAGTAGTAAAGAGATAAAGAATATAAGCATATACGACTCTATGGGGAGAACTATCCTCGCCCCCAACCCCTCTCCCGTAGAGAATGGAGAGATTGCAATTCCCTTAGATTTGAATGTAAAAGGCTTATTGTTGGTAAAGGTTAATAATGAGGTTGTAAAAGTAATATGCAATTAATCAATTAAGCATCTTTTATGTTATAAATATTACATAATGGGTAGAGAACAATTTCTCTGCTCATTATTTTCACTGCTATGCTATTTTTATTATAAACGCTTAAAAAGTTAAAAAATAAAAATATATTTGTTTTTTTATTTTATTTTTTTACCTTTATAACCAAAATATGGTATTAACCAATAAAAAAGGAGGCAGTTATGAAAAAGATCTTTACTCTATTAGCACTGCTAATATCTTTTGGATTATCATCGGAGATAACAGCAACAAACAATCAACTAGTGGCAAAATCCACAGGTTGCACATCAATTAATGGCAAAGGAGTTGCTACCTTTGTTGTAACGTCACCCCAAGCACAAGTTTGCGATTTATCTTTTCTAATGATGCCCGGAGAGTATGCTGACGGTTCATTTACTTCTGTTACACTTAAAGTAAATGGCGTTACACTCCCAAATCCCATTACTTTTAGCACTTATGGTTGGCAAGCAGCAAACACAACAGGGAATGCAGTCTCTCTTAATCAAGGAGATAATACCGTTCAATTTATCTCTGGAAGGGATGATGTGCCTATGGTAAGAGAAGTGAAAATATTTGATATAAGGGTTAAATATGCAGATTCAAATGTTTTGACTCTTAAAAATGTGCCCTTATCACAACAATCTACTAGAAATGTAGAAATTTGGGACTATTATGGCACGAGACCTTTATATAGAAATGGGATGGAAATAGATACAACCTATTATAATACTTTTATCTTACCCCTACATTATAGCTTAAGAGAAGATGAGAAAAAAATTATAAGTTTCTATGTCCCCAGTAATACGGCGACTGTAGATTTTAATATGTATTTCTTTTATGAAATTACGGACTCACTATCAGTATCTGCAACATGTAATGGAAATAGGTATCTTTTTTATGAAACGACAATAAAAGACTCAGGCACATATTATCTCCTATTAGAAGCAAAAAATAATAATGAATGTGGAGGTGTAACTATTACTGTAGATGGTATTACCTATAGGAATACATTTGTATCAAACACTTCATTTGATGTAATAAAAGAAGATTCTATAACTCAAGTTACTAATAAAAAATTACCATATAATATATTTACAACAAATCTAAAGCCCTCAGATGAATATCATAATGCAGACTCTTATTTGTATCTTAAACAAGTAATTAATGATCAAGGAATGCAAAAAGTAATTGCTTATAATGATGATAATGATGTGCCTAGTGATTTCAACTGGGGTAAAAATGCAAGAATAAGAACAACGTTAAGTGATACATGTATATATAAAGTGGGCGTTTGCTCTATGTATCCATATTCCTATTTTACACCTGACAGATGTGATATTTATCATTCATTTTGGAGTACAGTGGATACGATGGCTGCACCTTATTGCAACATATTAACATATCCTGATGCGGTTGATGATACTTTGTATTATTTCCATGAATTTTATCCTAATTTAAAAATTGAAGATGTAATAGAATCTGATCTGTCAGGAGAATATAATTGTTATGCTTGGGCAGCAGGATTAACAAAAATTGAAATTTGGTTATCAACAACAGATTTTGAAAGAGAATTAAGGTGGTTTGATTCTTTATTTTTTAATGATACAGTATCTAATTTTTCTGGAAATGTAGCCAGACCTCCGGGAAGTATTAGGTATATTAGATGTCCTGCAGGAGATTCGGAAGCAGTAGTTGATTTATGGGGAAATGTTGATAGAGATGGAAATCCTATAAGTATAGGACATGCGTCTATTAGAAATACAACTAATACGCCCAAACATGGATATGATTGGGAGAGCAAGGGATTTTCGTCGGCTCCGAGATTTTTTCATCCGCGATATTCCTTATATGGAGGATCTTATGATACAATAGTTGCATCATACAGAATATACGAAGAAGATTTGTCAAAATCAAACAAGACTCCAGAGTTACTTATATATGAGGCATTGTCAGATGGTAGTATAGTCTATGAAAGCATAAAACTTACAGAAGAAGATATGAAGTTATTAGAACGTAAGAATCAAACTCAATCGATTTATGCAACTGAAAGATTTGAGTCTTATTATAACCAATGGATAGAATATGTTAAGCCTTATGAAAAATATTATAATTTTGCATTATTTAAGGATAGTATCTATTATCCTCAAATTAAAAATTATGTAATGTCTAATCCAGAGGTCGAATATAAAGTATATAAAAAATTTGCGGACGGGGATATCCCTGCTGTTGTTTTGATGAAAGATATTGCATCAATAGAAAATTCAAAAGCTAATGAGGTATGGAATAAAATTATTACAGCTCCTATGGAGGAGGGAGTTATTAGGACGACATGGAGTAATGTAAACTTATTTATTAAAACTATGTTACAAGATGAAGAGTTAGAGATACTTCCTCAAATAGGGATAATTCGTAGTAATGAAGATGATGTAGAAATAACAGCAATAAATGGTGGAGTATCTATAACTGTTGGTTTAGATAAAATAAGTAAGTATAGTATTAATGCAGTAAATGTCCAAACATCCCAACCGATCGTTTTATTATCGGAGTCCTCTCATCAAGCAGGGAAAGAGATATATCAATATACACTTGCATCAGGAACATATATTATTGCTGTAATAATTGACGGCAATATTAATGCACAAAAAGTAATTGTAAAATAAACAAAATATATAGCCATGAGAACAAGAAAATTATTATTGTTTACAATATCATTAATATTTTCAATGTCATTGGTAAACGCTAATGAGGTTGAACCTCGGGGAATAGACTTAGGAGAATATGCCTTTGGGATACCTGCTAAACAGTTATATTTTAGTAATGATTATTCATTCACTTTATCATTTTGGGTATATGTAAAAATGTTTAATCATGATATAGATGGTACTCAATTTGTGAATATAAGAGATGTTGAAGAAGGGTTTCCGTTGAGTGAGTGGGGATGGATGTGGATTAATATTGTGTCGCCAGAAACATTATTCTGTGTGGTAAGAAACACGACAAGCACTCCCGATGTGGCACAATTAGAAGATAATACATTCTCATTTTCTCCAAAACAATGGAGATATTTTACATTCGTATTTGAAAGAGTATGGAATAATGAAGTAAAATTAACACTATATGCAGACGGGAGGCCTGTGTATAAACTAAATGGAACAAGTACTACTTTTTGGAATAGTGAAAGGATAATAATGATAGGAGGTTCTTGTATAGGAACCGAACCGTTAAATGCTTATATAGATAAAGTTCAACTATATAATAAAGCATTAACTCAATCTGAAGTACAGACAAGTATGTATGAGCCATTATTAAATGATGAATCACTTTTAGGTTATTGGGATTTTGAAAATGGTTGCAATGTAGATACCGAAGGCTTTATGAGTGCCGATAAGGGACGTACAAAAGCGACCATGTATAAGATATTAAGAGCAGAGAGTGATAATTATTATGATTGTCAAACAATAGGTACAGAAATACAATCATTTACATTTGGAGAGGGTGTTAATCCCGAGGGTATATTGCTAGGAGTAGAAAAGAACATCGCAGAGGAGAACAACACCAAAGCATACGTTTCAAATGGTGTGTTGTATGTAAAAAGTAGCGAGGAGATAACAAATATCAGTATATACGATTCTATGGGGAGAACTATCCTTACCCCCAACCCCTCTTCCGTAGAGAGGGGAGAGATTGCAATTCCCTTAGATTTGAATGTAAAAGGCTTATTGTTGGTAAAGGTTAATAATGAGGTTATAAAAGTTGTGATTTAAATATACACTAACAAAATATTTTAAGAGCGAGAAGAGAAATCTTTTCGCTCTTTTTGTCCTAAAACTGAATGCCTGCGAGAGAGGCAAATATCAAACAACTCTTTTTACCTCCTCTTTAAAAAGTTTATACCCTATTTTACAGTTAATACATTTACGAGGAGTACAATAGTTGTTGTGTAGCGATATAAATGCCTGCGAGGCAAGAGCTGAGTCGCAAGGTAATCCTCCATCGGTAAATTTGCGAACAATGGAGTTATTTTCAGATTTACACCCCTCTAATAGCGATATGGCACGTGTGGCATATTCATATCTCTTTATATATTCAGAGTAGGCATATAACAATGGAGCAACAGAGTTTATTATCAAGAGGTCGACTGCGGTTTTTCCCAACGTCTTACGCAGTGGAGGCGTATCTGCTCCAAAGGTATAATGAATCTCCCAATAATCGCTCGGATATACCTCAAATACTTTTCGTAATTTATATTCACTATCTGCATCAATAAATTTTGCAAATATGGGTAAAGAGGTGTGTATAAGTGCAGCCAACAAGGCTATGCGCTGATGCGGTAAATTTGATGGGCGCATTCCTCCAAACCTCCACTGTTTTATATCGTTTACAGACAATGTAAATTTACTCTTTAAGAATGTAAATTCATTTACAAGCCTTTTATAATATTGATTATCGGGATATGCTCCTTCTGTTAAAAATCCAGCCACGCCAAAAAGCATAGCCTCTAATTGAAACAGAGAGTCGGCATGTTTCTGTAAGAACTTCAAAGGCAGAGCTTTTGCAAGTGCTTCAAAGGCATTGCCATTAACTCCAAAACCAAGCGACCGAGCAATAGATATATAGCAAACCTCCTCCCAATCGCCATTGTAGATGCCTAACCACTCTTTTATTCGCTCACTTTTTTCTTGCAAGCGTTCAATGGCAAGCGAAGATATAAGGTCGGTTATAAATATTGAAGGCAGGTTTTTAAAGGAGTAGCTACAAGGTAAATCCTCATATTTCGAAAGCAGTTTCCTTCGCAACAACTCTATCTCTTCTGAGAATGGGATAACCATACAATAACACTCCTCATCGATCTTCTCATTACGAGAAGTTACGTACAAATCGCAATCTTTTGGCGATGCCGGCGCTATTGCAACCCGCATCTTTGTGGGGGTGCCATCAACCCTTAAAACAGCATCAGAAAATATTAAATTCCGGTTATTATCGCAACCGGGCATAACAACCTCAATTGCTGTTCCGTCGATTAATTGAAGTTTATTACCCTTTAATATATTATATCTCCAGATGTATGAGAGTATATTTTCCATAAAATTTTGTATCTTCGCAAGTTGTTACAAATATATGTAAAATTATGAAGATAGCATTAATAGGGTATGGCAAAATGGGAAAAACCATTGAGAAGATTGCCATTGCCCGCGGACACGAAATTGTTGCCCGAATAGATAAAGATAACCAAGAAGATTTTGACTCTGCCGAGTTTCGCAGTGCAGATGTCGCTATAGAGTTTTCAATGCCACAATCGGCAATGGATAATTTCCGCAAAGCCTTTGCAGCAGGAGTAAAGGTGGTATCAGGCACAACAGGGTGGTTAGAAAATATGCCCGAGGTCAAAGAGGCTTGCAAGAATGGCAATACACTCTTTTACTCATCAAATTATAGTTTGGGAGTAAACATATTTTTTGCCGTAAACAGATATTTGGCAAAAATAATGGAAGAGTTTGACAACTACGATGTAAGAATGGAAGAGACTCACCATATCCATAAATTGGACGCTCCAAGCGGAACTGCCATAACTCTTGCCGAAGGTATTATTGAAAATATATCGCGTAAAGAGTCTTGGGTTGAGGGTGTTGAGCCAAAAGACAAGGAGTTGGGTATTACCTCATTCCGCAGAGATGAAGTTCCCGGCATACACACCATTATTTATGAGTCAGACGTTGATACAATAACCATAACTCACGATGCCAAAAGCCGTGCAGGGTTTGCTTTGGGAGCTGTTATTGCAGCAGAGTTTACCAAAGATAAAACAGGATTTTTGACAATGCAGGATATGTTAAAATTCTAACAAATAGGGAGATGGAAGATAATAAAAAAAGAAATCGTTTTGCAGGGATAAAAAAATCGAGATGGATACGTTTCTCTCTCGCATCACTGCTTTTAATTGCGTTTACAATTTGGTGTAGCAATTACTATTTGTTATTTTTACTTATTCTGTTTGTTGATATATACTTAACCGAGTATATACCTTGGAGGGCATGGAGAAAAATTAAAAATCCTACACTGCGTAAGGTATTTGAGTGGACAGATGCTATCCTTTACGCACTTGTAGCCGTATATTTAATAAACAACTTTATTTTTCAAAACTACAAAATCCCCTCTTCTTCACTTGAAAAATCGCTGTTGGTTGGCGATTATCTATTAGTCAGCAAATTGAGTTATGGGCCAAGAGTTCCCATGACTCCGCTATCTTTTCCGTTAGCACAACACACCATGCCCATACTCAATTGTAAATCATATATTGAGAACCCTCAATTAGATTACAAAAGATTAAAAGGCACCGGAGAGATAAAACGTGGCGATATTGTAGTTTTTAACTTTCCCGCAGGAGATACTGTCACCACAAAAGTTGCGAACCCAGACTACTACTCGTTATGCTATAGCGAAGGTAAAGAGTTTATACTAAAAAATAAAGATATCTTCGGGGATATTATTTATCGTCCCGTTGACCGTCGCGAAAACTACGTTAAACGATGCGTAGGTATGCCGGGAGACACTTTTGAGATACGAAATAATCAGATATATATAAACTCAATAGCTGCTGAAAACCCGACAAATTTACAGTTCAACTATTACGTTATGTTATCGCGCCCTGACCTCAGATTAACAGATAAACAGTTTGAAGAGTTAGGAGTATCGGTTGCCGACCGCACAGCAATAATAAACGATTACAGATATAACGATATTCTTAGATACTTGGGATTTGAGACAAACGAACAAGGTGTATACAATCCTGTATATCGTATGCCTCTTACAAATGAGGCAATAGAGAAATTGAACTCAATGCCGGTAGTGGCAAAAATAGTTCAAGAGCCGGGCGACCTTTTCGGAGGAGAAGTATATCCATTAGGAGTAAGGAAATGGAGCCGTGCAAATTATGGTCCATTATGGATTCCTCAAAGAGGAGCAACAATTGCTCTTACTTCTGACAATTGGGATATATATGAAAGAGTTATACGAAATTACGAAGGAAATGATACTGCCGTAAAAGATGGTAAGATATATATAAACGGCAAGCCTGCAGATAGTTATACATTCAAAATGGACTACTACTATATGTTAGGCGATAACCGCGACAACTCTGCCGACAGCCGCTATTGGGGATTTGTCCCCGAAGACCACATCGTAGGCAAACCTCTATTTGTATGGCTATCACTTGACCCCGACAAGAGTATCTTTAACGGAGGTATCAGATTTAACCGTCTGTTCCGCTCGGTTGAAGAGTTGGTAAAATAGTTTTGGCATGATTATATTAACCCCTTCATACTCTGCTCCAATATCGTATTACAGAGTGCTTAACAACCACCCCGTAACAATAGAGAGTTGTTGTAATTATCAGAAGCAGAGTTACAGAAACAGATGCCGAATAGCTACCGAAGCAGGGGTTATGACCTTAAGTATTCCTGTAGAAAAATCGAGTGGGAAAGCGCTTACACGAGATGTCAGAATATCATCGCACGACAATTGGCAACATCTGCATTGGAATGCTATATATTCGGCATATCAATCATCGCCATATTTTGAATATTACGAAGAGGAGTTGCGACCATTCTTTGAACCACATAAATTTGAGTTTTTATACGATTTTAATATTGAGCTACAGAATACCATTTGCTCATTGCTAAATATAAAACCTCAAATAGAGTATAGCCAAGAGTATATAAAACCTCAAGAAGGCGACATTGATTTGCGAGAAATAATACACCCAAAACTACCTGTTTTTGAACAAGAAAAATTATTACCATACTATCAGGTATTTTCACAAAGACATGGATTTATACCCGACCTCTCAATATTTGACCTTCTCTTTAATATGGGACCTGAGAGCATATTTTTGCTGATGGATACTCCGCGTCAATTGTAAAAATAGTTTTCAATGGAGCAAGAAAAATTATTTAATAGAGACTTTCTGTTGGTGTTGGCAGGAAACTTTTTACTATTCTTTGCCTTCTTTACAATACTGCCCATACTCCCAATATATATGCAGCAAGAGTATACTGCAACTCATACCGAAATCGGAGTGGTATTATCTTTATACACCATAACTGCATTAATAATACGACCATTTGCAGGGTTTATATTAGATACCCTTCCTCGCCACCCTATGCAGTTGATATTTTACGGACTTTTTACTCTCACATTTTGTACATATCTGATACCGGGCAATATGATTATATTTGCCGTAATCAGAGCTATACATGGACTTATATTCGGATTTATAACCGTTGCTAACAGCACTGTGGCAATAGATGTTCTTGCCCCATCACGAAGGAACGAAGGGATAGGATATTATGGCATAAGTAACAACATTGGTATGGCTTTAGGCCCTACAATATCATTTACGGTTTACAACTTTTTTGACTCCTATAATGCACTCTTTATTTGTGCCCTTATTGCCTGCTTTATTGGATTTATTCTTGTGGCAAGTGTAAAAATGCCCCAACAACATAAAAGAGCAAAAGCCTCTATGGCTGAACGCAAACCGATATCTCTTGACAGATTTTTCTTATTGAAAGGCACACACGAAAGCATAACATTTATGTTACTCTCGTTCAGTTACGGAATATTATCGACCTACTTAGCCGTATATGCTCGCGATGAAGTGGGCATTGATAACAGTACAGGGCCCTTCTTTATGCTTATGGCATTAGGCTTGATAAGTGCACGAATAAGCAACGGCCCTCACTTACGAAAGGACAGAGTTATTCAACTTATAACTGCAGGAATGATAGGACTTTTTATAGGTTATGCAATGTTTATATTCCTTGCAATTCCAATAGCCTTTTATGCATCAGCCTTTGTATTGGGATTCTCATATGGAATGATTTGCCCATCGGTGCAAACTATGTTTATAAACCTTGCACCATCTGACCGCCGAAGTACTGCAAACTCAACATATCTGACATCGTGGGACGTTGGTGTTGGAATAGGAGTTGTAGTAGGCGGAGCAATTGCCGATTTGCATAGTTATAGAGCAGCATATATGGTAGGAGTAGTATTAATATCATTTGCACTCTTACAGTTTAGAAAAGTTGCTGCTCCATATTTTATAAAGAACAGATTGAGATAAAAACAACCACTTCTTTAAAAAAAGTTGAAAATAATCGTTTATAAACAATTATTTAAATACCTTTGCAGTTGACGAACGTTATGACTTTTGCACTTTGCAATGCCTCGCCCGCCTAAACAATTGAAAAACAACAATTAACACAATATTATGCTTAAACAAATTATTAATGCTAAGATTCTGACCCCTCAAGGTTGGTTAAAGGACGGTTCTGTTATTATACGCGATAACAAAATTCTTGAGGTTACAAACTGTGACCTTGCTGTAATTGGAGCAGAGGTAATTGATGCTAAGGGTATGTATGTAGTGCCCGGAGGTGTTGAAATACACATTCATGGAGGTGGTGGTTGCGATTTTATGGAGGGTACTGAAGAGGCTTTCCGTGGAGCAATTAAGGCTCACATGAAACACGGAACAACAAGTATTTTCCCAACTTTGTCATCATCAACAGTTCCTATGATTGAGGCTGCGGCTGAGGTATGTACCAAACTTATGGCAGAGCCTAACAGTCCTGTACTTGGTCTTCACCTTGAGGGACACTACCTAAATATGGCTATGGCAGGTGGTCAGATTCCAGAAAATATTAAAAACCCCGACCCTAACGAATATATTCCCCTTGTAGAGAAGTGGAACTGTATTAAACGTTGGGACGCTGCTCCCGAACTTCCCGGAGCAATGCAATTTGGTAAATATATCACCTCAAAAGGTATTCTTGCATCAGTAGCACACACTCAAGCCGAGTATGACGATATTCATGCAGCTCACAAAAACGGTTATACCCACGCAACTCACTTCTATAATGCAATGCCGGGATTCCACAAACGCCGTGAGTATAAATACGAAGGCACAGTAGAGAGTATATATCTACACGAAGATATGACTGTTGAGGTTGTTGCCGACGGAATTCACGTACCACCCACAATATTACGTTTGATACACCATATTAAAGGAGTTGAGCGTGCTTGTGTTATCACCGATGCGCTTGCATGTGCGGCAAGCAACAGCACAACAGCTTTTGACCCACGCGTAATTATTGAAGATGGCGTATGTAAACTTGCCGACCGCACTGCTCTTGCAGGCTCAGTTGCAACAATGGACCGTTTAATACGCACATTGGTACAAAAAGCAGAAATTCCTTTGGACGATGCAATACGTATGGCTTCTGAGACTCCTGCTAAGATTATGAACGTATATGACCGTAAAGGTTCACTACAGAAAGACAAAGATGCAGATATAATGATTCTTGACGAGGATTTGAACATACGTGCAGTATGGGCAATGGGCGACCTTGTTGAAGGAACTTATAACCTTTAATAGTGTTGTGGCTCTTGCCACAACAAAGTTGTTGGTTGTCAACTTCGCTGCCTCTTTGAGGTAGCTGTTAGTTTTTAGGAAAAATAAGGGGGTTGTAGATTAAAAGTCCAAAATTGAAACTTACAATATATAAATTTGATACCCCTGAACCATCATAAATAGTCCCTTTTAAAGCCTAAAGGTTCAAAAGGGACTATTATATTTATAACAAATAAAACTATCCGTAGGGCGGTTGAGGTTACGAAACCGACAAATAACAACTCTTTAAAGCATTCCGCTCTCAACCAATATGCAAACGCGTTCAATTATTCGGTCTTTCTCTTTCTTGTCAGGTTCATAGTCATCTTTCAGATTTAAACCGAACATTCTGCCGAATGTCTGCCAAAAGCCTGCCCTGAAACCTCCTAAAAAGGCTTTAATAATATTATGGGAGTTCTGATTACATTCACGGTCAATCAACAAAATAAGCATTTTTGCTTGTGAATATGTAAAATCCTTGAGTACCGGTTTGTATTCATGAAAAATATCCTTCTCCATTTGTTTAAGGTGTGCCGCACGCTGCTCCTCGGGAATAGTTTGTACATACTCATACGTTTCAATAAGAGCAGCCCTTACCATTTTAGCATACGGTAGAGTTTTCTTTACATCTCTGACGGTTTTCCAATAAAACTTTTCGTCTCTCTTTTTCTTAAATTTATACTCGGGCATACAAACAACGGTTCTTATATCCACCATAATGACCGTATCGCCTGTCTCTATTATTGCCAAATAGGGTTCGCTGAATATTGAGTATCTGTTAAGATATGGATTGGTTGTGCCATCGGCTCTTGCTTCAAAAACCAATAACAACAAAATAACAGTTACTATGTAGGCTATAACCCTCTTCATTTTGGGTGTAAAGGTAATAGATATTTATCATAAGGTGTTTTAATTTTATTGAAAATAACTAATTTTGCTCCTAATTTGTTATTGAGGAGAAGATTTCTTCGTTTTATAAATTATTAAGATGTCAACAAAACTATTTGAAGATATAATATTCGGTCCCATTCGCAGCCGTCGCTTGGGAATATCGTTAGGTGTAAATCTGCTACCCACTTATGGGAAAGTATGTTCATTCGACTGCATATATTGCGAATGTGGATATAACAGCGAACGACGAGGAGATAAAACTCTTCACACGCGCGCCCAAGTTTGCGAAGCATTGCAACAACGCCTATCAACAATGAAAGAGGCTGGAGAGGAGTTAAACGTAATAACCTTTGCAGGAAACGGAGAACCCACTCTCAACCCTGAATTTGAAGAAATAATATCCGACACAATAGAGTTACGCAACACCTACTACCCTGAGGTAAAAATATCGGTACTCTCAAACGGAACACGTGTTACAGACGACTCAGTATTTAGAGCATTAAACAGAGTAGATAACAATATTCTGAAACTCGATTCTGCAATAGACAAAACGTTCAAGCTTATAAATGCCCCTAACAACTCAACACTCACAGCTCGCCAGCACATTGAGGGGTTGAAAAGGTTCAACGGAAACTTTACCCTACAAACAATGTTTTTACGCGGCTCACACAACGGAGAAAAAATAGACAATACTACAGAAGAAGAGTTATCGGCCTGGTTTGAAGCGGTAAAAGAGCTTAACCCCAAAATGATAATGATATATACCATTGACCGCGATACTCCTGAAAAAGATTTAGAGAAAGTATCATTGCAAGAACTTAACACAATATCCTCAAAATTAGAGGAGTTAGGATTTAGAGTTTCTGTGTCGGGATAATAAACATACTCTCAAAAATAAAGAGATAATGATCAAACGCACTAAAGAGTACATTAAAAAAATTTTTTCAAAAATAGTTGTCTATTTAAAAAGATTATCACCTAAAACAGGAATAATTATCTTGGCATTGTGCATACCTTTCTATATTATCTCTTTTGTACAAATGGCACTTCCCTTAAGTGCTACTCTCAAAGGCGTATTATGGGTGATATTTTTTGGATTGGCAAAAACCTCACAATACGCAGGTCTTACCATTCTTGGTGTTTCAGGAATAAAAAATTTAAGCAAATATTTCAAAGAACGAAAGAATTGTAAAAAATAAAAAAAATCTTTTCTAAAGAATTAACAAATTTAAAATCTATATAAAGAATAAAATGTAACATTTTCGCTTATTTTTTATAAATTTGCGACTTGAAAACGTAATAGTTTTATATTATGAATGAGCAAATAATACAAATAACCACAAGGTTAAAAGGTTTACGCGATGCCTTAGATATTACTCCTGCTGAAATGGCACAGATGAGTGGCATTGATGAGAGCGAATATATCAACTACGAATCGGGCAGAGTTGACATACCCGTAAGTGTTTTACATAAAATAAGTCAAAGTTGCGGTGTTGATTTATCAGTTCTTATGTTTGGCGACGAGCCTCATATGAGCAGTTACTTCTTAACTCGTAAAGGGCAAGGTGCCGCTGTTGAACGTACAAAAGCATATAAATATCAATCGTTAGGAGCCGGGTTCCGTAACCGTAAAGCAGACCCCTTTATTGTAACAGTTGAACCTAAAGATGAAGATACTCCTATAAATGAGAATACTCACTCCGGACAAGAGTTTAATATTGTTATTGAAGGACGTATGCTATTAAAAATAGCAGGTAAAGAGATAATCTTGAATGAGGGAGATAGTATCTATTTTGATGCTCAACGTCCTCACGGAATGAAAGCATTGGACGGCAAGTCCGTTAAATTTCTTGCAATAATAATGTAAAAAAGGGGTAACCCACTTGAAATATGTTAGAAAAATATTTAAATCAAACATCGTTCTCTTCACAAGAGGACTTTATGAAGAACTATAAAGTTAACGTTCCTGAAAACTTTAACTTTGGATACGATATTGTAGATGCTTGGGCAGAGAAAGAACCTAATAAAATAGCAATGACTTGGGTTAGTAGCGAAGGCGAGCATATCGACTTTACCTTTGCCGACATGAAACGTGAAAGCGACAAAACAGCTTCATATTTCAGCTCTTTGGGAATAGGGCATGGCGATATGGTTATGCTTATATTAAAACGCCGCTATGAATTTTGGTTCTCAATAGTTGCTCTTCACAAACTTGGTGCGGTAGTTATCCCTGCAACACACCTGCTAACCGAAAAAGATATAATATACCGCTGTAATGCGGCTGATATAAAAGCTATTGTGGCTGTTGGAGACGATATAGTTATAAACCATGTTAATAACTCAATAGAAAAATCTCCATCTCTACAAAAATGCATATCAATAGGACCTAAAATACCAGAAGGTTGGGAAGATTTCCATAAAGGCATTAAGGAGGCTACCCCTTTTGTAAAGCCTCAAAACCCCAATAAGAATGATGATATATCTTTGATGTACTTCACATCAGGGACAACAGGTAACCCCAAAATGGTTATCCACGACTTTACCTATCCTTTGGCACACATAATAACAGGTTCTTATTGGCATAACCTTAAAGAGGATAGCCTGCATCTAACTCTTGCCGACACAGGTTGGGGTAAAGCAGTATGGGGAAAACTATACGGACAATGGATTGCAGGAGCAACCGTATTTACATACGATTTTGAGAAGTTTGAGGGCGATGATGTGCTTAAGATGATAAGCAAATACAAAATTACATCGTTCTGCGCACCTCCAACAGTCTTCCGTTTCTTCATTAAAGAGGACCTTACAAAATATGATATTTCATCGTTAAAATATTGTACTATAGCCGGAGAGGCATTAAATCCCAAAGTATATGATGAGTTCTATCGCTTAACAGGGATAAAACTTATGGAGGGATTTGGACAGACCGAAACTACTCTTACCGTTGCAACTTACCCATGGATAACCCCAAAACCGGGTTCAATGGGAGTTCGTAACCCTCAATATGATATTGACCTTTTAACTGCCGACGGACGTTGGGCTGAGGACGGAGAACAAGGGCAACTTGTAATTCGTACAGATAAAGGTAAACCTCTTGGCTTGTTTATGGGATACTATCGTAACCCAGAACTTACTCAAGAGGCTCATCACGACGGAATATACTATACAGGCGATGTGGCATGGCGCGATGAAGATGGTTACTTCTGGTTTGTTGGACGTGCCGATGATGTAATCAAATCGTCGGGTTATCGTATTGGTCCCTTTGAAGTTGAGAGTGCATTGATGACACACCCTGCAGTAGTTGAATGCGCCATAACAGGAGTTCCCGATGAAGTTCGCGGACAAGTGGTTAAAGCTACTATTGTTCTTTCAAAAGAGTATAAAAACAAAGCAGGAGCAGAGCTTATTAAAGAGATTCAAGACCACGTTAAACGTACCACTGCCCCATACAAATATCCCCGTGTGGTTGAGTTTGTTGATGAGTTACCCAAAACAATTAGTGGTAAAATTAAACGCTACGAAATTCGTAAGAAATAGATATAATTGTTTGTGCGATGTACCGATTTAAACGCATAGCAGTAAAGATTGGCAGTAATGTGCTTACAGGCAAAGACGGCATGCTTGACAAAGAGCGAATGGCTTCGCTTGTAGCACAAATTGCTCAACTACATAAAAATGGTGTTGAGATTATACTTGTATCGTCAGGGGCTGTTGCTTCGGGACGAGGAGAGTTGCATATTGATAAGAAAATTGATGCGGTAAAATCGCGTCAGTTATTCTCAGCAGTTGGGCAGGTAAAACTCCTTAATAACTACTATGAGTTATTCCGCAAACACGGAATAAGTTGCGGTCAAGTACTCACAATGAAAGAGTGTTTCTCAACACGTCGTCTTTACCTAAATCAAAAGCAGTGTATTGAGGTGATGCTCGAGAATAATGTAATACCTATCGTAAACGAAAACGATACCGTAGCAGTAACCGAGTTGATGTTTACTGATAATGACGAGCTTTCAGGATTGATAGCCACAATGATGGATATGGAGGCTCTAATAATTTTGAGTAACATTGACGGTATATATAATGGCAGCCCCGCAGATGAAGGCACTACCGTAATTAGAGAGATAACTGCCGCAGATAAGGACCTTTCAAAGTTTATACAGACAAAAAAATCATCATTTGGACGAGGAGGCATGATAACCAAAACCAATATTGCCAGAAAGGTTGCAAAAGAAGGTATCACCGTTATTATTGCAAACGGAACACGCGAAAATATTTTACCCGATTTGCTAAACCCCCAAAGCGATGTTATATACACCACCTTTACCCCCTCAACAAAAGAGATTTCAAGTGTAAAGAAATGGATTGCTCACTCTGACGGTTATGCAAAAGGGTTATTGGTAATAAACGATAAGGCAAAAGCAAAATTATTATCCGAAGAGGCAGTGAGTCTGTTGCCAATAGGTGTGGTATCTGTTGAAGGCGAGTTTGAAAAAGATGATATAGTAAAAATAGTAACAACAGACAGCGAGTCAATAGGTGTTGGCAAAATATCTTGCGATAGCACAAAAGCTCGTTCTTTGGCAGGTAACAAAGGAGGACGTCCATTTATACATTACGACTATCTATTTTTGGAATAGTTAGTTATCTGTTAATAAACTCACAAAAAACATTATAATATTAAAATATTTTTTACCTTTGCGAAAGCAGAGGTATTTTTTATACCTCCCCAATAATTAAACACAAAATCACAACAAATATGAGAAAATTAATTACACTACTGTTTTGGGTATTTGTAGCAACAAGTTCATTTGCGAGTTATACTATATATCCGCAACCACAGTCAATTACAACAAATGGGTCCGAGATAACCATAAAAAACAGAATAAATGTGGTTATTGAAGAGGGGGTAAATGAAAATGTAAAAACTTTTATAACAGAAGCGTTAAAAGAGAAAGGAATTACCGCTGTCTATAAAAGATTTTCATCATCACTCAGATATTTATATGTAGGAGTAAACGGTTCCGGAGGCGAAGCAGATAGTTATGCTTCATCATGTGGTCTTTCTCGAAGTGTTTTCTCTTCAGGCAATAATAAATTTGATCCATATCTGTTGCACATAACCAGAGATGGAGATATCGTAATTTTGGGAGACAATAATAACTCTGTGTTTTATGGGGTATCAACACTACGTCAAATGTTGAATAATAACTATACAATTACTCCTGCTACGGTACAAGACTACGCATATACACAATACAGAGGTTTGGTAGAAGGCTTTTATGGAATGCCATTTACCGTTGACCAAATATTATCGATGCTTGATTTCTTTAAATTATATAAACTCAACACATTCATATACGGGCCAAAAGCCGATCCTTATCATGCCGGGTCATGGTACGAAGATTATCCCACGACTCTTACAGATGAAGAGAGGAAGAAAGGACTTTTAACACAAGAAGATTTTATAACCATTACAACCAAAGCAAAAGAGTGTAACGTAAACTTTGTTTGGGCTATACACCCGGGATTGCATGGAGGAATAGGATTTAATTCAGCATCAGAAATGAACCCAGGTATAGAAAAAATAATGGATAAATTTGATAGAATGTATAAGCTTGGCGTAAGAGGTTTTGGTGTTTTCATTGATGACATGACATTTGTTCCGAGTTCAGAAATGACTGCATATCTTCCGGCACAAGTACAAGCAAAACTCAAAGCAAAATATAATACATCAACTGCAACGCCTGAGCAAAAAGTATCACCACTGTTTTTTGTACCTACAGCATACTCAATAGCACATACCGTAGGGTCGTTAATTGACCTCTATAATGTTGACCCTGAAATAGTAGTGGCATTTACAGGAAGCGATGTATGGTCAAATATTACCGACTCTAATTGCAAAACCATGAAGCAGGTTATTAATCGTAATCCTCTTTTCTGGTGGAATAACAATTGTAATGACAATTACGATGACAGGCTATACATGAATCACATGAATTACAGATATACAGCCCAAAATGCACCAATGACGGCTTTAGGCGGAGTCGTATTCAATACCATGCAAGAGGCTTCGGCATCAAAAGTATTCCTATTCGGAGGTGCCGACTATTGTTGGAATACCGCAAACTTCAATTCTCAACAGAATTGGAACGATTGCTTTACATATCTGTTTCCTAACAAACCAGAGTTGGCAGAAGCATTTAAAATTTTCTGTTTAAATACTGATGCAACCCAAGAACCGGAAGAAATGGTAAATCTTTATAACTCCTTCAAAAGTTCATATAGTTATAATAATCTTCCATCTTCAACTTCGCAATTGATAACAAAAACAAAAGAGATTTATGATGCTTGCAAAACATTAGAGACAATGGAATCAAGCGATGTAAAAGATGAGGTTCTTATGCATGAAGATATAAAATATTGGAGCCGAAAACTTGCATCAATGTCAAATATAATAAATGGAGCATTGTCATGGATGAGATCGCCCGGAGCATTAAGCAGTTGGACAGATTATGCCAACATCGCCGGAGAATATTCAAAATTACATAAAGACTCTGCATTCATTGCTTACACCGTAGAGGGAACTGGAACAGAAGCTTCTCCCCGATACTTTGAAGTACACCCTGCTCAACAGAACATGGAACCTTTTGTTGATTTTATTATGACAAAATATCCCGATTATGCACCTACATTACCTGAACGCTCACGCACTCCCGAAATAATTTATAATCTATCATATTTACCATACAATGTTAGTTTATCAACAACTACGTCGGCAATAACATTACAAAATTTGAACAATGTAAATTTAACTTCCGGCGACTATATCGGAATAAATATGAATAAAAAGAACGAAGTAACTGTATCAGTATCTTCAAACACATTGCCAAGCGAGTTCTATTATGAGTATTCGGTAAACGGAAAAGAGTGGTTTAATTTCACGCCCGATGGTAGTACACCTATAGAATTGGCATATATTAGAGTACGTAATGTATCGCAAGATGTAACTAAACCCATAGGTGTAAATTCCATTACAATTAATATTCCAAAGTCGGGAATTTTAACTCCAATAGGGGCAGAAACAAATATCCCTCAATACGATAATAACGGCGTTGAAAATGTAGTAAATTACAGTAACGATAGCTTCTTCTGGAGTAACCGTGCACAACAAGCAGGAGACTATATAAGAGTAGATTTAGGCTCGTCAAAAGGGATATACAAGATAGAAGTAACTTTTGATAGTAACGACCAACCATCAGGCGATTGCGTGTTGCAAATATCTAACGATGGAGGACAATGGACAAACTTGCAGACATTCACTTCAGCCGACATAGTAGATAAATCATTCTCTATAACAGAAAGCAATGTGGCACGTTACGTTCAATTTAAATTAAATAGCGCAACCGGTAACAATTGGCTTAAAGTAGTAAAAATAAAAGTGTATGAAGGCAAAGAAATTGCCGTTGCAAAAGACAACAACAATACCTACACAACAGCCCTTGATGATCGTTCATTGGCAACATCTTATCAAGCAATAAATGCAGGGTGGTTAGAGTATGAATTTACCGAGAATATTAATTTTGAGACAATTGAGATATATCATAACTCAAAATATGAGAGTAGCGGGGAGGAGTTGCCATCAATATCTATAAAAGCAAACGGAGAATGGTACGATATGGGATATTTGAATTCTCCATTAACAGAATTGAATGTAAAATCATATAAAAACATTTCTCTTATAAAATTTGAGTGGAATGCCGTAAATAAACCTGATATATACGATATTGTTGTTAAAGGAACTCCTTATGTCGGCAACCACGATTTAACAGGAGTTGAGGAGAATATTACACCCAAAACTGCGATATTCTTTGAAGGAGATAACCTTCAAATAAAAGGAGTAGAGGGAGCTGTAACCATCTATAATGCATCGGGTATTGCAGTATGGCAAGGCAATATAAATGGCTCTATGTCACTCCCAACAAACAGCAACGGAGTATATATGGTAGCAACACCTACAAAAGTTTATAAGGTTGTGAAATATTAGTTGTTAGATATCTGCTGTCAGCTATTAAATGTTGGTTGTCAGCGGTTAGTTTTTAAATTCTAATTATAGTAGTAATACTAAAACTAAATATAAGAGATGGAGCATCAAACGGTGCCCCATCTCTTATATTTAGTTTATCCTTAAAAATTAAATCTACTCTGTCATCATTAATTTATTTTTTGCCTCCTCTGAAACAGGAATCGGAATTAAATCAATAGTTGACTTATATGTTGCAATATCCGATTCAAGCTCTATTCCCTCATTAATTACAAATTTCATAACTTGAGTATGATCTCCTCTTCCTGCATCACTTGGATAATAACCTCTTACCGGATTATCTCCCCCTGCTAATTCATTGTTAAGCAGGATTCCTTTATAACGAGCTTGTAACATATAATTCAAAGGAACACTATAATCACAATTACGATACATGTTAACTTTAATGATATAAGTTCCTTGCTCTATATATTCTGCAGGAATAGAGATGTTTTCATTATTTAAACCATCAATATCGCAACCTGGGTTTGAATCTTTATCTAAGCCATAAACTTGTACATAATCGCCGGTCTCTGCGTCCGTAGTATAATATCCTCTATTTCCATAATATATCTCTTTCCCGCTCGGCATTATCAAATGTAAATCAACATCTTTGTCTTGATCAAATACCAAATTAATAAGCAAATCTCCGGGAATAGTCTCTACTATAGAGCATTCTGCTTCATATCCCCTTGTAATATAACCATCTATAGTTACTCCACATATAACAATTGTGATATCTTCACTAAGATTGACACTATACATCAAAGGAATGGTATATGTAAAATATTCTTGAATGTCATTTTTTAAAATAGAGGACTCAGCCTGCAACTCATTCATTGTGTTAACTTCATAATAACCACTAACCCCTTCTATTCCTAATAAGAATTTTTGGTATTGTGTTGAAGAAGAAATCGTAATGTAATTTCCTCCATTAGATAACGCCTTATCATTATAGAACACTCCTTCTAAGGGGGCGTCAATAGTACTTGATGGCATCTCTTCATTTATATACGTAGAATTTTCAATACTGAAATACTTCTCCGCAAGTTCATTTACAGGAGGATTAGGAGTCTGGTTAAAAGGAGTTTCCTCATCATCACTGCTACACCCTAAAAATAGAATAATGCTAAATGAGAGCATTAGCATACAACATAAATTAAATTTTTTCATAATAATAAATTGTAAAAATGTTAATATTTTTCACAAATTTATTAATATAAATCTATTTTCACCCCCCCCCATGTTAATATTTGTTAAACATATATTAAAATAGGGAAATTCACGAAATATCAGTTGTGTATAGTGAAGTTTTAGAAGATTTATATCATCTCAATGCAAGGCAGATAAATAAAAAACAAAGGGGCATTCCTACAAAATGTAGTAATTGCCCCTCTGTCTAAGATTGTATATGAAATTATACTCTATTACTAAAAAGTTGGCATTGGCCAGTGTGGATCAATTGATACTCTGTGTTTAAACTCGCCAGTTCCGGGGATTCTGTATTTCTCAATTGTTTGAGGACCGCAACTTGCATTACCTAATCCACGTTGCATATAGTCAATATGAAGAATTATATTATCTCTTCTTGCTTTTGGCAACTCCCAAACGTGTTGAAGTTTTGACAACTCCATATCGGTAAAGTAAAGAGCTGAGAACGATGCAGGTCCGTTTACATTTATCTCAATTCCGTGGTCATCGTCATCGGTTAGCGACAAATAACGTAAATCCTCTCTGTTACCCATTGTTTGAGGCTTCATATAGCTCTCTTCCATCTCTTCAACGGTTGTTTTGTGGTTCACAAGATATGCTCCTGTTTTACGGTCAACGTAGTTTTCCCATGGTCCTCTTGCATAATATTCAACAATATGTTTATTACCTGCCACAACAGCCGACAATCCCATACGACGAAGGTTTTCGGTTAACGGACGGTATGTTATATCCATTATTACATGTCCGTTGGCAAATATCTCGTAATCTATAGTATAATTACATTTTTCTAAAGATGAAACAGTTGCTGAAACCAATATACTCTTTTTATCACGAGCCATTTTATATGTAAATGATTCCGTCATAAGGGTGTCAACCTCTTTATAACCGTCATTCTCAATCCAACGATAGCTATCAAATCTCGGACCTTCACCTGTCGGGAACATCTCTTCGTGGAATTCTCCATTATGGTATCTCAAAGAGGTGATGAATGTTGTGTTTTTATTGAATGTAATATCCATATCATGACCTGTTATATATAGAGTAGAATCTGTTTCAGTAAATTTAATTTTATCTACTATATATTCTCTTGCTACTTGCGTACGATCTGCACCCTCACGTACAATAAATTGCTCAGTTGCAAATGGGTATTCTATTCCCCATGTAGTTTTACGTTTTGAGAATACCTCAATTTTAACGGTATATTCGGCATAAGGGTCAGTAATCATATTTATTCCGTAAGGAATCTCCATCTCAACACTCTCGCCGGGAGCACAAGCTGGTAGGTTTACCTTACTGCTACGGGTAGTCCTCTTTATATCTTTACCATCACATGCAAGTGTCCATACCATATAAAAATCTTTAAGATCTGTATCGTGGAACTTGTTTTTAAGAGTTACCATTTGTGTAACAGGACTGAAATTTAAGAAATCTATTGATTGATATGCCTTTGTTACCTCCATTAATTTAGGAGTTACCTCTCTTGTCGCTGTTACTATTCCGTTGCAACAGAAATTACCTTGGTGAGGACCGGGGAAGTCATATCCTGTTGCAAGTTGACGAATACCTTGTTTTAATAATTGAGGATCATAGATTGATTGGTCTGCCCAATCCCATATACAACCACCTATTGTACGATTATCTTCTTCAAAATAATTAACATACTCTTTAAGGTTTCCTATTGCATTGCCCATCGCATGAGCATACTCACAAACAAAGTGAGGTTTATATGTTCCGTCTGCAAAGAATGCTTTGGGATTTGAAGTTGTATCTGTTTTACACAATTCCTCAATAGTGCGATACATGTTGCCTGTAAAGTCAGAATATTGCCAGCCTCCTTCGTAATGGATAGGTCTGTCATCAACAGCCTCTATCGCGGCACGCTCTGCTGCAAAATTTATACCATCGCCACATTCGTTACCCAACGACCACATAATCACTGATGGGTGGTTGCGGTCACGCAATGCCATTCTCAATCCTCTGTCAACAAATGCAGCCTCCCATGTTGTATCGGCACTGATTGCTTGATTTGCATGACACTCTACATCTGCCTCGCAAATTGTAAACAATCCATAGTAGTCAAACATATCGTACATCTTATCCTGATTGGGATAATGAGCAGTACGTATAGTATTCATATTTGCACGTTTCATCATCAATACATCTTTCAGCATTGATGCCGTATTTACAGCTCTTCCGTAAACGGGGTGAGTATCATGACGATTAGCTCCTTTTAGTATTACGGGAGTACCGTTCAATAAGAGTTGTGCATTTTTTATTTTTATATCGCGGAAACCATATTTTACCAAAAATGCCTCTGTTTCAACACCATTCTCATCACAAAGTATAAATATTGTATTATACAAATTAGGATGCTCGGCACTCCATAAATTTATATTCTCAACTTGAGCAATTGCAGAAACTTTCTCTTCACTTCCTGCTTTTAATGTTATGGTTTGGGGAGCAAATTTAACAATTGTATCTCCTTTAACATCTGTTATTAAAGCCTTAAGAGTTGAAGTTGAGGTTTTATCTCCTCTGTTGTTTATCCAACCCTCTATTTTTACCTCTCCTGCTTTATACCCTGCTTCAGGATTAAGTTTTGAAGTTATATAGTAATCGCGTATAAAACTTTTGGGAGTTGCATATAGATATACATCGCGGTATATTCCACTCATTCGGAACATATCTTGACACTCCAAATAACTTCCATCGCACCAACGGAATACTTGTACGTCTATGCTCGCCTTTTCACCAGCTTTTACGTAAGGGGTTATGTCAAATTCATGATCATTGTTTGCCCCTTGCGTATATCCTACCTTCTCACCATTAACCCATATATATGCAGCAGAATAGATACCTCCAAAATGAATAAATATCTGTTTACCGCTCCAATTTGCAGGAACTATTATCTCTTTATGATATGAACCTACAGGATTTACTCCATATCCATCATATCCTTTACGACGTTGAATGTAGGGGTAATTGCTTTCATGAGGATACTCTACATTACAATAAATTGGTTTATCGTAACCCAACATTTCCCAATTTGAAGGGACAGGGATTGTATCCCATGACGAGAAATCATAACCATCATTCATAAAATCTAACGGACGTTGTGATGGCTCAGACACAAGATTAAAGCACCACTTCCCATTAAGTGATTTGAAATAGGAAGATTTTGTCGTTACCCATGGAAATTTAATTCGTCTTTCATCTTTAAATAGTTCTTCACTATTGGGATATGGCATATAAGTAGCATGCCCATCTTCTTTATTAATGGCAAATACATGCTGGTTCTCCCAGTCATTTTGTTCTCCTGCCCACACCGATTCTGAAACAAATCCAAAGACAACAAGGAGTGCCCCAAGAATCAAAGTCTTTTTAAGAATGTATTTTTTCATTATTGTAATATATTATGTACTAAGACGTTAATTAATCTCTCTTTATCCTTCACAAGAGTTTCTCAATTACGATAAACTATTTTATAATCTGCTTACATAGCAACAAGAATTCCCCTTTAGAATATACAAAAGTACTGATAATAAATCTCATATCCAAATCATTAGCACATTTTTTCATAGCCAATTTTACTTAAAGTTGATGTAAGTAAAAAACTATTCTTCTTCGCCATAATTTAATATTTATTATTAGGAGATAAGTTTTTTATTTTGTATTTTTACCAAAAATTTGGCTATTTATTAAGTTGCAGTAAAATTGAATAATCAAAATAATAATATAAACTAATCACATTTTACTTATGAAAAAATTCTCAACGTTAGTAGCACTATGCATTTCAGTAGTGTTGTTTGCAACAATATCGTGCAAACCTTCAGTAGAGGAATATACAATTATTCCTATGCCTAATAACCTTGAACCCAAATGTGGAACATTTGAGTTGCCAACCAATGTTGTAATTGGTTATTATGGTAATATTGATTCAGCTACAGAAAAAGTTATTGAAAATTTTGCTTCAATGCTTGCAAATGTTACTGGTTACACTGTAACTACAGAAAAAGATGCAGCAGATGCCACAATATCTTTTACTTTGGACGAAACATTGGCAAAAGAGGCTTATACTCTTGATATATCAAAAAGTAAGATTGAAATAAGAGGAAGTGCTTCTAATGGAATGTTCTATGCAATTCAAACTCTAAAACAGTTGTTGCCGGCACAGATATATGGCAAGACACTTGCCGAAGGTGTTGAGTGGAGTGCAAAATGTGTTACAATTGAAGATGCCCCCCGTATGGCATATCGCGGGAACCACTTAGACGTTGCACGTCATATGTTCTCTGTTGAAGAGGTAAAAGAGTTCTTGGACCTTATGGCTATGCACAAAATGAATGCTTTACACTGGCATATAACCGACGACCAAGGTTGGCGTATGGAGAGCAAAATTTATCCTCGCTTGACAGAGGTTGGAGCATACCGTAATGGAACAATCATAGGACGCCCCGATTCAAACGAGTATGATGATATTCGCTACGGAGGTTTTTACACTCGTGAAGAGATTAAAGATATTATCAACTATGCAGCAGAGCGTCAAATAACAATCATACCTGAGGTTGATATGCCGGGACACATGGTAGCTGCAGTTGCATCATACCCTCATCTTGGTTGTTTCAACAAACAATGCGAGGTTATGAAAACTTGGGGTATAAGCCGCGATGTTTTGTGTATGGGAAAAGAGAGTACATTTGAATTTGTTGAAGATATTCTAACAGAGGTGATGGAGTTGTTCCCATCAGAATATATCCACATTGGAGGTGATGAGTGTCCAAAAGAGGCATGGGCAAAATGTCCACGTTGTCAAGCAAGAATTAAAGCTGAGGGTATCGTTGGAGATTCAATCCACTCTGCAGAGGTTTACCTACAATCATACTTTAACAAACGTATTGAGAAATTCTTGAACGATAATGGTCGTAAGATGATTGGTTGGGACGAAATTTTAGAGGGAGAATTATCACAAAGTGCAACAGTTATGTCATGGCGTGGTGTTGTAGGAGGCTTACAAGCTGCCCGCAAAGGACACAATGTAATTATGACACCCAACACTCACCTTTATTTTGACTACTACCAAACATTGGATACCGAACGTGAACCTCTTGCTATTGGAGGAAATATCCCTGTTGAGATGGTATATAACTACAACCCGATTGATACCACTCTAACTGCAGAAGAAGGTTCTCGTATAATTGGTGTTCAAGCAAACCTTTGGACTGAGTATATAAAAGACTTCAACTATCTTCAATATATGCTTCTCCCTCGTTTAGATGCTTTAAGTGAGGTTGCATGGACAAATGTAGAGAACAAAGATTGGGCAAGTTTCTTGAAACGACTTGATAAGAACGTTCAGGTTTACATTCAAAACGGAAACAACTTTGCAAAACACATTTTGGAAGTTGCAATGTCATACGATGTAAATATGCAAGATAATACCATTGATATAACACTTCGCACTCAAGGAAATGCTCCTATTTACTACACCTTAGATGGAACAGAGCCTACAACAGAGAGCCCTGTTTACAAAGATGTAATTAAGTTGGGAGAGACTGCAACCCTTAAAACTTTCTCTGACAGAGAGGGATTAGAGAAGAGCGTATATGAGTGCACT
The DNA here is from genome assembly GCA_045587545.1 of Candidatus Caccoplasma sp. Classification (GTDB taxonomy): domain Bacteria; phylum Bacteroidota; class Bacteroidia; order Bacteroidales; family G3-4614; genus Caccoplasma_A. Next base: position 174,260 of record JAZNCN010000010.1, on the reverse strand, counting down.
TTTGATTTTAACAAAGCAACAGCCAGCAAAATTACTTTAGATGAACCTATTTGTGCTAAATATGTTTACGATGGGGCAAGAACTCTTGTTGACGGTTTAACGGGAACTCATGCTTTCAATACAGGTCGTTGGATTGCTTTTGAGACTAAAGACCTTGTGGCAAATCTTGACCTTGGTAAAGTAGAAGAGATTTCAGAGGTATCAGTTGGTCAACTTTGCGACCTTTCAAACTGGATTTTCCCCGCTGCAAGTTACAAAGTTGAAATTTCTGCCGACGGTGAGAATTTCACGACAGTAAGCGACCAAACTTTTGCAATTCCAACAGGATATGAAGGTTATAAACAAGAGCGTCAAATGCTTGAGGCTAAATTTGAACCCGTTAAGGCTCAATATATTAAAATTAAAGCTGAGAGTGTAAAAGTTGGTCCAGAGTGGCACGACGGCAAAAATCTTCCTCTCTTCCTATTTGTTGATGAAATTGTAGTTAAATAACAGATATGAAAAAATTTCTTATCCTTTTTGCTGTTGCAACTCTTACGTGGAGTTGCAACAGCGGAAATGAGAAGATTGTGGAGTTACTTATTCCGCAACCCGCAAAATCTATTATAAAATCGGGGCGTTTCTCTTATGATTCTCCGGTTGTATGGTTTAGCGAAAATATGATTGACACAGACAAAGAGAACCTCTTTGAACTGATTAAAGGTGTATATCCGACTGCTGAGATTACTGATAATATGAGTGCTGGAGGAGCTATTAGAGTTAATATGCTCCCTTACTCAAATAATACTAACGAGAGTTACGACTTATGCGTGTCAAGAAGAACTATTGACATTGATGCCCGCCATATAGCAGGTGCAATATATGCTGTTCAGACTTTGGCTCAATTAAACTACCTTAATGATGGTGCTATCCCTTGCGTTATCATCAATGATACACCCCGATTTGCATATCGCGGTTTACATTTAGATGTTTCGCGCCATTTTTATAGTGTTGAGTTTATAAAGAAACAACTTGATTTGTTATCTTTCTACAAAATGAACCGCCTACATTGGCACTTGACAGATGGTGCAGGCTGGAGAATTGAGATTAAAAAATATCCGAAACTTACAACTTATGCAGCTTGGAGGCCGTACAATAATTGGAAAGAGTTTTGGTTTGGCGAAAGATTATATTGCGACCAGAATGACCCAAAAGCTAAAGGCGGATACTATACTCAAGATGATGTCAGAGAGGTAGTTGAGTACGCTCAAAAACTAAATATCACCGTAATTCCTGAAATTGAGATGCCGGGACATAGCGATGAGGTACTTGCGGCATATCCTAACCTCTCTTGCTCAGGAAAGCCCTACACAAGTGGAGAGGTATGTATTGGGAATGAAGATACTTATAAATTCTTAACAGATGTTCTTTCAGAAGTTTGCGAACTATTCCCCTCAGAATATATTCATATTGGAGGAGACGAAGCTGACCATAAGGCTTGGAGCAAATGTCCTAAATGCCAAAATACCATTCGTAAAAACGGGCTTAAAAACGAACATGAGCTCCAAAGTTATTTAATCCAAAAAATTGAAACATTCTTAAGTACAAAAGGGAAAAAACTTATTGGCTGGGACGAAATTATCGAAGGAGGTTTATCGCCCTACGCAACCGTAATGGCATGGAGAGGAGAGGCCGGCGGTATCAAAGCGGCTCAAATGGGACACGATGCTATTATGACTCCCGGTAATTGGTTATATTTTGATGCTTATCAAGATAACCCGGCAACCGAGCCAGAGGCTATTGGCGGATATTTGCCATTAAGCAGAGTTTACAGTTATGAACCCGTACCCGATTCTTTGACCATTGATGAAAAAGCTCACATAATTGGAGTACAAGCAAACTTGTGGACCGAATATATTTCGACCGAGGAGCATGTTGAGTATATGTTATACCCTCGAGTACTTGCTCTTGCAGAATTGGGGTGGTGTATGGCCGAAGCAAAAGATTGGGATAGATTTTTACCTGCAGCTAACCGTCACTTGAATATATTGGAGAAAAAAGGAGTAAATGCTCATCAAATATCAAACAGTGTTATAGCTTCTGAAGTTGTAGATACTGCAAAACAGGTTATAGAGTTATCGTTCAGATGCGACAAGATGCCTGTTGATATAAGATATACTAATGATGGTAGTGAGCCTACAAGCAAATCTACTCTTTACAAATCGCCTATCTCAATTAAAGATTCAGCAATAATAAAGGTTGCTATTTTTGAGGAAGATGAGAGAATTACAGATATTCAAACATTTACTCCCCTTTACCATAAAGGTATAGGGAAGAAAGTTTCGTACAACATTCCTCACTGCAGCCACTACGTAGCTAAAGGTGCGGCTACCTTAACTGACGGTTATAATGGTGGCGCTTCATACGGCGACGGCAGTTGGCAAGGCTTTAATAAAGATGTTGATGTGGTTGTTGATATGGGAGAAGTTACCGATATTAATGCTATTGAAGTTAATTTTATGCAACAAGCAGGACCTTGGATTTGGTTCCCTGAGTATGTTGATATATATATATCGGACGATGCCGAAAATTGGCGTAATATAAAACATATTGATAATGATGTTCCTCGAGATACAGAAGGGTTGTTAATTCAAGATTTCGGATTTACCGGTAAAGAGAGATGCAGATATATAAGATATACTGCTCACCAACTTCCTAAAGAGGGCGCTTATATGTTTATTGACGAAATTAAAATTAAATAATTTAAGGTGTGGAGTAGTTTTAAAACTATTCTACACCTTTTTAATTCACAAAAGAGGATAAAATGAAAGATTGTAAAGTAAAAAATCCCATAACATGGGTTCCTTCGGTATATTTTGCCATGGGTATGCCATTTGTGGCATTGTCGCTTGTATCGGTAATTATGTTTGCAGACCTTGGAGTCGCTGCTTCTGAAATTACTTTTTGGACATCATTAATAATATTGCCATACTCTCTAAAGCCTATATGGAGCCCTATTCTTGAGATATGGGGAACGAAAAAAGGAGTTGTGGTTGCAACACAAATGTTATCGGGATTGTGTTTTGGCTTTATTGCCTTTATGTTGCCTATCCCAAATTTCTTTGCATTTACTATTGCAATGATGGCTGTTATTGCCTTCAGTGGCGCAACTCATGATATTGCAACTGACGGTATATATCTTACCGCTCTTGATAAAGACACACAAGCTCGTTACATTGGTTGGCAAGGAGCATTCTACAACCTGGCAAAAGTACTTGCCAATGGAGGTATGGTTGCTCTTGCAGGTGTATTGATGACAATGTTCAAAAAGAATAATCCTGAAACAGCACCAATGTACGCATGGATGATTATTATGGGATTAATTGCCGTTCTGTTGTGCGGATTGGCAATATATCACTACTTTATGTTACCTAAAGGTTCAAAAGCGGCAGACGCCCCTACCTCGGCATATGGTGCACTTATGTCATTTGTTGAGGTATTCAAAGCCTTCTTTACAAAAAAATATGTGTGGATATATATCCTATTTATAATTTGCTACCGTTTGACCGAAGGTTTCGCCGTTAAGATGGTTCCTCTATTCCTTAAGGCATCTGTTGCTGATGGAGGATTGGCATTAAGCAATGAGTCAATAGGTTTAATATACGGAACTCTTGGAACTGTTGCATTTATAATTGGTTCTATTGCCGGCGGATATTATATTGCTGCATTTGGACTAAGAAAAGTTTTATTCTCCCTCGTATGTATCTTCAACATTCCGTTTGTTATATATTACATATTTGCACTTATTCAACCAGAAAATATATATTTGATTGGTAGTGGATTGGTTCTTGAATATTTCTGCTACGGATTTGGATTTGTTGGATTAACTCTCTTTATGATGCAGCAAGTTGCTCCGGGTAAACACACAATGGCTCACTATGCATTTGCATCGGGAATTATGAATCTTGGATTTATGATACCCGGTATGGTTAGCGGTTGGATTTATGAGCAAGTCGGATACGAAACATTCTTCCTTATTGCTTTGATTGTTTCAATTCCCGCTTTCTTATTAGCATGGTTTGTTCCATTCTCTCACCCTGATAAAGAAGAGGCTAAATAGGTTGAAATTTAATAAAACTCATTTATATAGAATAAAATTATTAACTTATAAATATAAAATCATTATGGGAAAAGTAGAAATGCCATGGGAAGATCGTCCCGCAGGTTGTAAAGATGTAATGTGGAGATATTCAAAGAATCCGGTAATAGACCGCTATCATATCCCCTCATCAAACAGTATTTTTAACAGTGCAGTAGTTCCTTACGGCGATGGATTTGCCGGAGTATTCCGTTGCGATAACAAAGCTGTTCAAATGAACATATTTGCAGGTTTCAGTAAAGATGGTATAAATTGGGAGATAAACCACGAACCAATTAAATTTAAAGCAGGTAATACCGAGATGATTGAGTCAGAATATAAGTATGACCCTCGCGTTACTTGGATTGAGGACAGATATTGGATTACTTGGTGCAATGGTTACCACGGACCTACAATCGGTATTGGTTATACTTTTGACTTTAAAGAGTTTTATCAATGTGAAAACGCATTCTTGCCATTTAACCGTAACGGAGTATTATTCCCTCAAAAAATTAATGGCAAATATGCTATGTTGAGCCGTCCGAGCGATAACGGACACACTCCTTTTGGAGATATATATATCAGTTTCTCTCCTGATATGAAATATTGGGGCGAACATCGTTGTGTAATGAAAGTTACTCCATTCCCCGAAAGCGCATGGCAATGCACTAAAATTGGTGCAGGTTCCGTACCTTTCTTAACAGACGAAGGTTGGTTGATGTTCTATCACGGAGTAATCACAACATGCAACGGATTCCGCTACTCAATGGGAGCTGCTATCCTTGACAAAGAGGACCCAACAAAAGTATTGTACCGTACACGCGACTATATTTTGGCTCCTGCAGCTCCTTACGAAACACAAGGCGATGTACCTAACGTAGTATTCCCATGTGCTGCACTGTTTGATAAAGAGAAAGACCAAGTTGCAGTTTATTATGGCTGCGCTGATACTGTAACAGGTATGGCTTTCGGTAAAATAAGCGAAGTAATAGAATTTGTAAAAAAAACAAACATACTATAATATATAAAAGGTATGAAAATATATAGTTTTCTGTGTGCTGCCATGATGCTTTTAGCATCGGCAGCCGTAGAGGCTAAAACTGCAGCCGACTATGTAAATCCGTTTATCGGAACAACAAACTTTGGAACAACCAACCCAGGAGCAGTTTCGCCCGGAGGATTTATGTCTGTTGTCCCCTTTAATGTAATGGGTTCGGCAGATAATAAATTTGACAAAGATGCTCGTTGGTGGTCAACACCATACGAATATCACAACTCATTTTTTACAGGTTTTTCACACGTAAACCTAAGCGGAGTGGGTTGTCCTGAATTAGGATCTTTGTTGTTGATGCCAACAACAGGCGACCTTATTGTTGATTACAAAGAGTATGGTAGCAACTATAAAAATGAACAAGCCACTCCCGGATACTACTCAAACGAATTAACTAAGTATGGTGTAAAATGCGAGGTATCGGCAACTCCTCGTACAAGTATTGCTCGTTTCACCTTCCCCAAAGGACAAAGTAATATCCTTATGAATTTGGGAGAAGGACTAACAAACGAATCGGGGGCAACTGTTCGCCGAGTAAGCGCAACCGAAATTGAGGGAAGTAAACTTATGGGAACATTCTGTTATACTCCACAAGCTGTATTTCCCATATATTTTGTAATGCGCGTCAGCAAAACTCCTGAAAGTTACGGATTTTGGAAAATGCAGCGCAACAAAACAGGTGTTGAGGGTGAGTGGGACGTTGACAACGGGAAATATAAACTTTATCCCAAATACTCTCGCGTGATGTCGGGCGATGATATTGGAAATTGGTACATCTTCAACACAACTGAAGGAGAACAGATTGAAGTTCAAATAGGAATTTCGTTTGTAAGTTGCGAAAATGCACGCGAAAACCTTGAAGCAGAGCAACAAGGCTTCAACTTTGATAAAGTACGTACCGATGCCTATAACACATGGAACAACTATCTATCAGCAGCAACAGTTGAAGGAGGAACAGAAGATCAAAAAACAGTATTCTATACTGCACTCTACCACTCATTGATACACCCCAATATCTTACAAGATGTAAATGGAGAGTATCCGGCAATGGAGAGTGGCGAGAACCTAAAAACCTCGACAAACCGTTATACAGTGTTCTCTTTATGGGATACATTCCGTAATGTACATCAATTACAATCGTTGCTATATCCCGAACGTCAATTGGATATGGTACGCAGTATGGTAGATATGTATAAAGAGAGCGGGTGGTTACCACGCTGGGAGTTATACGGACGCGAAACTTATGTCATGTCGGGCGACCCTGCTATTCCTGTAATAGTTGATACATGGCTACGCGGATTAAAGGATTTTGATATTGAGACTGCTTATGAGGCTATGATAAAATCAGCCACCACCCCCGGCAAAGATAATCCTATACGTCCCGACTGCGATCCATACAACGAGAGAGGATATATCCCATTCGGAATTTTTGCAGCTGACCTTTCGGGCGACAACTCAGTTTCTCGCTCATTGGAGTACTATGTAGCAGACTTTGCTCTATCGCAACTTGCAAAAGATTTGGGTAAGAAAGAAGATGCAGAGTTCTATTATAACCGCTCATTGGGTTACAAAAAATATTATTGTAAGGAGTTTGGTACATTACGTCCAATAACCGAAGACGGTAACTTCCTATCTCCTTTTAACCCTAAACAAGGCGAAAACTTTACTCCATCACCCGGTTTCCACGAAGGAACAGCATGGAATTATACATTCTATGTTCCTCATGATATTGCAGGTTTGAGCAAATTAATGGGAGGTAAAAAGAAATTTGTAAACAAACTACAAATGGTGTTTGATGAGAAACTTTACGACCCTGCAAACGAGCCTAACATTGCATATCCCTATATCTTTGCTGCATTTAAGGGTGAGGAGTGGAGAACAGATAAAGAGGTTAAACGACTTCTTGCAGAACACTTTACAAATACCCCTGATGGAATTCCCGGTAACGATGATACAGGAACAATGTCGGCATGGGCAGTATTCAATATGATTGGTTTTTATCCCGATTGTCCTGCGAAAGCCGAATACACGGCTGTAGCACCAACATTCGACAAGATAACACTCACTTTAGACCCCAAATATTACAAAAACGACAAAGTAGTTATCACAACCGAGAAGTGCTCGCCCGATGCCAACACAATCAGTTGCATAAAAGTTGATGGCAAAAAGATAAGTAGCAGAAAACTTACTCACGAGCAAATAGTTAATGCAAAAGAGATTAAGTTTGTATTGGTGAAAAAATAGAAATACAAAAAACAACAATATTGGGGGCGGAGAGAAAATTTTCTCTCCGCTCCCATCTTTTTTTTAATAATTTTTCTCTCCCCCAACCCCTCTTCCGTAGAGAGTGGAGAGATTGTAATTCCCTTAGATTTGGATATTAAAGGCTTATTGTTGGTAAAGGTTAATAATGAAGTTGTAAAAGTAATAATTTAAACAACCGAAAAAAATTGAACCATTTTATTGAGTTGTAGGGGCAGAACCATTGGTTTTTGCCCCTATTTTTGTTTTTAAGGGATAGAACTTAAACTTAAATAAATTTCACAAATTTTTTTCTAATTCTTTTGTTTTTTAAAAAAAACTATGTATATTTCGGCAAATTAGTATTAACCATTAAAAAAATATTGGGTATGAAAAGGACATTATATTTATCAGTGGTATTTGTATTAATTACAACATTCTCTCTTTCCGCACAATTACAAGTAGATAGTTTGGGTAGAACATTCGTAGGATATGAGATACAGCCAACAGCATCTGTAAGAACATTAAATGTTGCATCTCCCGATTCAACTGCAGGGTTAAATATTGGAAATATGTTTTCAATATATTCAAAATCATCTAATGGATTTGTAGGAGGATATATTTCAACATCAAATACTGACCATGGACTCAGAATGTCGGAGCAAGGAAAGATAAAAATAGTCCCAAACGATGGAGATTTAGAACAAACATTAGAGACAACAGCGGGATATACATACTATTCACCTTACACAACAATCTATCCCCAGTATTCCGAAGCGGCAGTGAATATAATAACAAACGGAAGCGTAGGCTTACATTCAATAATAAAATACCCGACCACAACTACAGGTATCCCAATGGAAGGAATCCGCTCAGATGTTACAAATTCATCAGCATATCCATTTGTTGCATATCAAAAATGGGGAGGATATTCAGAAAGAACATTTTATGTGAAAGGAAATGGAGAAGTATATGCAGGTGGCGGTTATGTAGAATTATCAGATGCCAATCATAAAGAAGATATAGAAACAATAACCACATCATCATTAGCAAAAATAGACTCGTTACGCCCAGTAACCTACCGCTTTAAAAATAATGCTTCTCAACAAAATAAATCTCAAAATAATAGTACCGCCACGACAAACACCAATCCCAAGAAAATAGGATTAATAGCCCAAGAGGTAGAACTGGTAATACCAGAAGCAGTACGAACTGCAGAAGACGGAACAAAAGGAATTGCATATAATGAAATAATACCGTTACTAATAAATGCCATACAAGAACTCAATACCGCAGTACAAGACCAACAAATAGAGATAACTGAATTACAAGCAGAAATAGAGGAATTAAAAAATCCCTCAACACCATTGTTGCCACAACCCATAACAACAAAAAGTGTAGCACAAAATTCATCAAGCATATCAAATACTATTGATGAAGCATATATGTCTCAAAACGCCCCCAACCCATTTAGTGGCGAAGCAGAAATAAGATACCAAGTACCACAAACAGCAATATCAGCATATATAGGAATATATAATCTTAATGGACTGCAAATACAACAATACCCATTACAAAAAGGAGCAGGAACAGTAACTATATCTGCAGGAAATCTTTCATCAGGAATATACATATACTCACTAATAATAGACGGGCAAGAAGTAGAGACACGAAGAATGGTAGTGCAATAATTAAAATTTATTTATGCTTATGAAACGATCAAAGTATATAAAGATATTACTCGCATTTATCTCTTTTATAAGTATAGAAGTTAATGCATCAGGAATAAATGAATATATAAACAATCATATTAATGGTGAATATGAATTATATGAGTGTGTTAATAGTATTTCTATAGGAGATACTTTAAATTCTTATCCACTAAACTATATAATTGATTCAAATTCATATAAATTATATTTTATTGATGAGGATCCTAATAAAGCATGGGGACATAATGCCCAATATGTTTTATTTGATACAATTACTCATGAATATAAATCAGTATATACGACATTACCTCCGTATGATAGTAATAATTGGTTGCCTATCAATACGAATATAGGTAATATTAAAAATGCTAAGGATGAAAAAATTACAATAAATATAAATGAAAATAGATCTTTAGATAATGCAATTATTTTTAATCCTAATTCTTATAATTGTTACGCCCTGATAATATGTGGGGGTTGGAATCAAGGTCATTGGAATGCAACATATTATTATGATACAAGAGAGGTGTATAATCTTCTTGTAAAGGATTATGGATATAGAAAAGAAAATATATATGTTCTTGCAACGGACGGAAATAGCATGCAAGACTATCAAGATAATTCCTTAAAATATGTTTCGGATTTAGATGGTGATAGTATCTCTGATATATGGGGTGCTGCTACCTCGGTCGCTGATATTGAGTTAGCCTTTGATTCTCTTTCTGCAAGAATAACACCAAAAGATTTTTTGTTTATTTATGTTACAGATCATGGAGGCTATGACAGTTCCACAAATATGCATAATATATATTTATGGGGAAATGACTTTTCTTGGGGTATCTTAACCGATATGAAATTAAAAGAATTGTTAGGTCAGATTAACACGAAATATATTGGTATTGTTATGCAGCAATGTTATAGCGGAGGGTTTATTTCTGAGTTAGAACAAGAAGGAAGAGTAATAATTACAGCGTGTGCTTCAAATGAATCTTCCTATAATATGGGATATTATAATATGGATCCATTTACAGAAAAATGGATTGAAAAAATGAAAGAAATAAGAAGGACAGGTATTCCTGTAAATTTTTATGATTCTTATATATATGCTTTGAATACTGACCCTTTTAGTTATAAAGTCAATTGTATTGGAAATAATGAATGTTACGGATACGCAGATGGTACTTTAAAGATTGAACATCCTCAATATTCATCTTCAACTCTAAATTTAGGATTACATATGACATTATTTGGAGTAGATGAAAATAGTTTTCAGTTAAAAAATAGAATTATATCACAAGATACTATAACAACAACCATAGATTATATAGAAAATGTTCAAGTAATAAATAATTCTACATTAGAGGTAAGTTATCCTCATACTATTACTGTAAAAAAGGATTTTAATGTACATAAAGGAAGTAAACTGATTATAAATAATAATTACGAATGAAAAGGGTTTATTTTATAATATTACTTATTTTGGTAATATGTGGTAATATTTTTGCCGAAACTTCTGCTTCAAGAGGATTAAGAATAACAGAAGAAAAAGGTTTTTTTGCGATACCTTTAGAACAATTTAATTTAGGAGCAAACCCAACACTTGCATACTCATTTTGGTTCAAAATAAATAAAAATGGAGGAGGTGCTTACAATGAAAATAGCACCGAAACAGGTTCGCATATCTTAATAAATGTCGCTCCTATTGATGAGAACTCTCCAGTAGGGATATGGTTTGGACATCACTACGTGCAACTGAGTAGCGGAAATTTAGTTACAAGTATGAGAACAATTACTAATTGCCCTGGACCTTATTTTATTGAAGAAAACAACCCAATCAAAGAAGAGGAATGGCATCATATTTTAGTTAATATGAAATATAGTAATGGTCTCTATTTTGCCATATATCACAATGGTGTGAAGATTGGAGAGACAACTCCTAACGACGCCACAAATAATTGTAACGTTATAGATTTTGAGAATAATAGTTGTATTCGTATTGGAGTTCCAGGTAATTATAATTTGAATACAAAACAGCCATTGGATATAACTATTGACAATGTTCAATTGTATAACAGTTTTCTTGATGAAGATGAGATAAGTTTAGTCTTAACCTACAATATACCCTCTTCTCTTCCTGAAGGACTTATTGGTCTTTGGAATTTTGAGGAGAATTTAGGACTTGGGAATTACCTGACTAACGAAGTAGATAATAATGATGTGGCATTTATTTCTGCCGGAGTACCTATTGATTTATACAATCCGATAGCACCAGATTTTAGTGATGGAGTATTATCAGGAATAAAGGAAGATATTGCAGATACACAAAGCAAAGCATACGTTTCTGCTGGGGTATTATATATTGAGAACTCCGAAGGTATCAACACAGTTACAGTTTATGATGCTATGGGTAGAACACTCCTCACCCCCAACCCCTCAGCCATAGAGAGGGAAGAAACATATACTCAAATAGAGTTGCCCTCAACCCTTAAAGGAGTGATAATGGTTAAAGTAAACAATGAGGTTGTGAAGGTTATTTGCGATTAAAATGAGAAAAATTGCAATAAATAAAAACTATAGGGAGCGGAGAGAAAATATCTTTCCGCTCCTTGTTTGTAATATGAGCAGATTGTTGTAATTTTGTGCATTGTAATAAAAGCACGAAAAAAGAAACAGACTATATAATTATGGCAGAACTTAAAAATCTTACAAAAAGAGGCGAGAACTATTCGCAATGGTACAACGAGTTGGTTGTTAAAGCCGACTTGGCTGAGCAATCGGCAGTCAGGGGTTGTATGGTTATTAAACCTTATGGTTACGCAATATGGGAGAAAATGCAACGTCAATTGGACGATATGTTCAAAGAGACAGGACACGTAAACGCATACTTCCCTCTTCTTATCCCCAAATCGTTCCTAAGTAAAGAGGCTGAACACGTTGAGGGATTTGCAAAAGAGTGTGCCGTTGTAACTCACTACCGCTTAAAAAATTCTGATAACGGTCAAGGTGTTACTGTTGACCCTGCTGCCAAATTGGAAGAGGAGTTGATTATACGCCCTACATCTGAAACTATTATTTGGAACACATATAAAAATTGGATTCAATCATACCGCGACCTTCCAATTCTTTGTAACCAATGGGCAAACGTAATGCGCTGGGAGATGCGTACTCGCCTGTTCCTTCGTACTGCAGAGTTCTTGTGGCAAGAGGGACACACTGCCCACGCAACAAAAGATGAGGCTGAAGCAGAGGCAGTAAAGATGTTGAATGTATATTCTACATTTGCCGAGAGATATATGGCAATGCCTGTAATTAAAGGAGTAAAATCAGAGAGCGAGAAGTTTGCAGGTGCTGTTAATACTTACACTATTGAGGCATTGATGCAAGATGGCAAAGCATTGCAATCAGGAACTTCTCACTTCTTAGGACAAAACTTTGCAAAGGCTTTTGATGTACAATTCCTTGACAAAGATAACTCTCTTTCATACGTTTGGGCTACTTCATGGGGAGTGTCAACTCGTTTGATGGGAGCCTTGATTATGTCTCACTCTGACGATAACGGATTGGTATTACCTCCTAAATTGGCTCCTATACAAGTTGTTATAGTTCCTATCTATCGTGGAGAGGAGCAACTTGCTCAAATTGATGCAAAGGTTGAGGGCATTGTAAATGCTCTAAAAGCAAAAGGTATATCGGTTAAATACGATAATTCTGACAACAAACGTCCCGGATTTAAATTTGCAGATTATGAGTTAAAAGGTGTTCCCGTACGTTTGGTAATGGGTGGTCGCGACCTTGAGAACAACACAATAGAGGTAATGCGCAGAGATACTCTTGAAAAAGAGACTCGCACTTGCGACGGCATTGTTGAATACGTTGAACAACTTCTTGAAGATATTCAAAACAATATTTTTGAGAAAGCACGTAAATTCCGCGATGCAAGCATCAGAGAGGTTAATTCATACGAAGAGTTTAAAGAGGAGATTGAAAAAGGAGGATTTATATATGCTCATTGGGACGGTACTGCCGAGACTGAGGCTCTTATCAAAGAGGAGACAAAAGCGACTATACGTTGTATCCCTGAGAATATGGAAGCTGCTACCGGAGTTTGTATGGTAACCGGAAAACCTTCGGCTCGCAGAGTTCTGTTTGCTCGTTCATACTAATTAAGAAATTACATATTATAAAATACGAAAGAACTGCTAATTCTTAGTTAGCAGTTCTTTTTCATTATATGTTATTAAACATAATATACCCTTAAGTATCTGAGAATATGCATATTATGTAATATAAAAACAGATTTTGAAATATATTTAATATTTTTTTATTGCTGTAAGTTGTTAATAATCAAAAGAAAATGCTTATCTTTGGGGCGATTTTGGAATTTTATCCCCCAAAAAATATCAGCATAGATGGTTAAAACAATGAGAAATTGCGTAAAAATGGTAATGCTAATACTAACCTTTGCTATTATGCAAGGCGGGTTGGTATATGCTCAAACTTCACGCATAAATACATTGGAACATCATGCATCAACTCAGCAAGGTCTTATAGCATATAACAAACTTATTCCCCGAATAATGAATGTTGTTGACTCATCTCTTATAGTAAATCAATTACTTCAAGAGAAAGATGATGCAGAAGCTATGTCAGAGGACGGATGGGACGAGATGTGGTTATCAACATTCTCAACAAAGAATCCCAAAGATACATTTGCAATAGATGTAAAAGATCACTGCATACCTGTTCCCGGACACGTTACTTCAAATTATGGCTGGAGATGGGGTCGTATGCATAAAGGTATTGACCTCAAACTACAAGTTGGCGATACTGTTCGCGCAGCCTTTACCGGGAAAATAAGTACTACAGCTTATCAAGCGAAAGGTTATGGTTATTACGTAAAAATAAGACACTCAAATGGTATGGAGACCGTTTATGGACACTTAAAAAAGATACTTGTAAAACCTAACCAAATAGTAAGGGCAGGAGAAGCTATTGCATTGGGAGGTAATACTGGACGTTCAACAGGTCCTCACCTACATTTTGAAACAAAATTCATGGGAATGACCATAAATCCCGCCGAGATATTTGACTTCAAAAATCAGGTAGCTCATACCGATACATATATGTTCTACAAAAATAAACAACAAAAGAGTGCTGTTAATAGCTATGCAACGCACCGCATACGTTCAGGCGAAACACTCTCTTCAATAGCTGTTAAATATAGAACAACCGTATCGCAACTTTGCCGTTTAAACGGGATAAAATCAAATAAAGTATTGCGAGTGGGAAGTGTACTGAGAGTAAGATAAATTTAGAATTGATATAAATAGAGAGGCTATCCGACAAGTTGTTGAGATAGTCTCTTTTTTTGTGCATAAAATATAGATGTAAAATATTGAGATTTTATATAAAAGTATCTATCTTTGTTACTATAAAAGGGTATAAATAATTATTGATGATTGAAAAGAATATCATAATAGACGATGTAGATCCTGTTGTGTTTTACGGCACCAACAATGACAACCTGCATTTTATAAAGACTCTCTATCCTAAATTACATATTATTGCAAGAGGCAATGTAATGAAGGTTATAGGAGAGGATAAGGATATTGTTCAATTTGAAAGGAGCATATCATTAATAATAAAGTATTGTGCCGAATATAATAGACTTGATGGCACTATAATAGGAGCAATTGTAAATGGAGGAACTCCTCTTGAAATAAAACAAGAGCATCTTATAATACATGGTATAAATGGCAAACAGATTGTTGGAAGAACAGAAAACCAACAGAAACTTGTAAAAGCTTTTGAGAAAAACGACCTTGTTTTTGCCCTTGGGCCTGCAGGTACCGGAAAAACTTATGTTGCTATTGCTCTTGCTGTAAAGGCTTTTAAAAACAAAGAGGTAAAAAAGATAATCTTAAGCAGACCCGCTGTGGAAGCCGGCGAAAAGCTTGGATTCTTGCCCGGAGATATGAAAGAAAAGATTGACCCATATCTTCAACCTTTATATGATGCACTGCAAGATATGATTCCCGGGGTAAAACTTAGGGAGTTGATGGAAAGCAATATAATACAAATAGCTCCTCTTGCCTTTATGAGAGGACGAACTCTAAACGATGCAGTAATAATATTAGACGAAGCTCAAAACACCTCTGTTCCCCAAATAAAGATGTTTATGACTCGTTTAGGAAGGAATGCAAAGATGATTATTACTGGAGATATGAGTCAAATTGACCTTCCCCCAAGTCAAACCTCAGGTTTGGTTCAAGCAATTGAAATATTGCGCGATATTAAAGGAATAGGTTTTGTTCGTTTTGATAAGAGCGATATTGTACGCCACCGATTAGTTCAGGCAATAGTTGAGGCATACGATGCTTATGCGAAAAAAAGTAAAGAGAGAAAGAATAACGAAAATAAATAATTATAAAACATACACAACTATGGAAAAGGCTTTGGTAAGAACCGATTTTGAATTTAAAGGACAAAAGAGTGTATATCACGGAAAAGTTCGCGACGTCTATAATATAAACGACGAACTTCTGATAATGGTTGCAACTGATAGAATTTCAGCCTTTGATGTTATTCTTCCTAAGGGAATACCATTTAAAGGAGAAGTGTTAAATAAGATTGCTGCTAAGTTCTTAGATGCTACTGCAGATATCGTTCCTAACTGGAAACTCGCCACTCCAGACCCCATGGTAACCGTAGGATTACAATGTGAAGGGTTTAGAGTGGAGATGATTATCAGGGGTTATCTTACCGGTAGCGCATGGAGAGAGTATGCTGCCGGTTGTCGTGAAATTTGCGGAGTTAAACTTCCTGATGGAATGCGTGAAAATGAAAAATTCCCTACTCCTATAATTACCCCAACTACAAAGGCAGATGAAGGTCATGACGAAAATATCTCAAAAGAAGAGATTATTGCTCAAGGTATTGTAAGCAAGGAAGATTACGAGCTTATGGAGAAATATACATATGCTCTGTTTGAACGAGGTTCTCAAATGGCAAAAGAGAAAGGATTAATTCTTGTTGATACTAAATATGAGTTTGGTAAACGCGACGGGAAGGTTTATCTGATTGATGAGATTCACACTCCCGACTCATCAAGATATTTCTACGCAGAGGGCTATGAAGAGCGTTTTGAAAAAGGGGAACCTCAAAAACAATTGTCAAAAGAGTTTGTTCGTCAATGGCTGATTGAAAACGGATTTATGGGCAAAGAGGGACAAGTTGTTCCTGAAATGACTGAAGAGTACGTTAACAGCGTTTCGGAACGTTACATTGAACTTTACGAGCATATAACAGGAGAAAAATTCACTCGTTCAGAGAGCGATGATATAAATGCCCGAATAGAGAAAAATATATCTGACTATCTTAATAAATAATATTATAAAAAGAGGCGGTTTATCCGCCTCTTTACTTAGTTTAAAACTTATATATAATGAAGAGTAAAAACGTAGAAGAGGTTACCCCTTATGAAAGTAATGAGAGAAAAGGGAAACAGATTGCAAAAATGTTTAATGCAATAGCCTCTCGCTACGACTTGATGAACCGACTTATATCTCTCGGACAGGATAACAGTTGGAGAGAGAAAGCCATAGCTATTATTAAAGAGAATAACGCGTCGGTTATACTTGACATAGCAACCGGGACAGGAGATATGGCTATTAACATACATAAAGCCATTAAAAACTGTAATATTGTAGGCTGTGATATATCAACAGGCATGTTAAATGTTGCAGAGAAAAAGGTTGAGCAACAAGAGCTGTCTGAATATATAACTTTTAAAGAGGGTGATTGCACAACCCTCCCTTTTGAGGATAACTCCTTTGACGCTGTCTCAATAGCTTTCGGAATCCGAAATGTAGAAGATATTAAGAAAGGTTTGTCAGAAATCTTCAGAGTACTTAAACCGGGAGGAGTTGCGGTTATTTTAGAGCTATCAATCCCCGAGAATAGATTTTACAGATTTTTCTATAATATATATACAAAACTATTTATTCCTACTCTTGGAAAAATTATCACCGGAGAAAAAAGCGCATACGAATATTTACGCCGTTCTATTGCGGCCGTACCTCAAGGAGAAGAAATGTTATCGCTGATGAGGGAAACAAATATGATTACTCCATTTTATAAATTCATGACTTTTGGAGCCTGCGCTCTCTACTCAGCAAAAAAACCGAAATAAGCATTAAAAAAGGAGAAATTACATCTCTCCCTTCAAAAACTTATTTTGGAGTATATCCATTCTATCTTCATATAACTTTAAGAGTGCTTTTAGGCGCTTAATCTCTTCATCTTTTGAGAGAAGTAGCTTCTCCATGAGAGATAGAGTCTTGGAAGATGTTGAATAACACCCTCCTTTGTCGGAAACAACATCTAACCCTCTTTCCCCTGCAGAGTAGAGTTTAGGAATTGATAAATCTTCTTTTTTGTCTTTCTCTTCAACAAATGTAAAGAAATCCATAAGATTGAGATTAAACTCATTACAAATCTTCAACAATATAGATGTATTCAGATTTCCCCCTCGCACTGCTTTACCGATAGTATTTTTATCTATATCAAGCCTCTCAGAAGCATCTTGGTAAGTCATCTTGTTTCTCAAGAGATACTCTCTCAATTTACTCCCATCATAAATGAGTTGACTCTTTATCTCCATTATAGAAAATTTTAGCCTTAAAATAAGATAGTAGTTTCTGAACTAAATAGTTGGTTCGTTGTTATTAAAGTTAAGAAAAAACTTTGTTTATAACAACTATTATCATAAAAAAGAGGATATGGATAGAAAAAAATGGAATAATATCATAGCAGAATTAGGAGAAAAACTTGAAAAAAGCAATCATAATTATGCCTTCTATTTTTTTGAAAATGGAGAAGATCCAATATGCGGAACCAGACTATGTTTAGAGCATATTGCCATAATTTTTGAGAGTATGGTTGCCAATTTAGGAGATGAAGAGATAAACTCTCTTATAAGATACCTTATGGTTATAAGAGATATTAAACGTGAGATAGAAAAACATAGACTCCTTAATTCTGAGTATAAATAAAAGAGACTATGTCAAAATGTAAAATTTTGGCTCAGCCCCTTTAAATTTGAATATTTTTTATGTTGCTTACTCTCAGTATCGTTTGTATAAATGCAACTCTTACCCTTATACTTTTCTATAAGGGTATCTATTTAAGCCATATTTGCTCTATTTCTGCTATATATACGTAATGCAAATCTCCATCTTTATACCACTTTGGAAGAATATCTTTATCTATAAAATTATCCTCTTTCAATAGAGATTTATATAGCTTTTTACATTTAAAGATCAATCTTGCTTCCTCAAATGAAACACAATTTTGTGCGGGTTCATATGGAGTAATTCCTGCCTCTTTAACCTTATCTGTATCTCGTCCTGACTTTGTACCGCATAATGTTAAAGCTTTACGATACTCCTCACTAAAAAATGAAAGGGTAAAAACTTCATTATTCTCAATAAAACCATATGTATGACGCTGTGGGCGTACAAATATTGTAACCACAGGCTTTCCCCATAAAAAACCCATACTTCCCCAACTCGCAGTCATAGTATTGAAAGACGATGAATTGCCGGCTGTTATCAACATCCAATCTTTCCCTATTAGATTTATGATATTGTCGCTCAAATTATCTATTGATATCTCTTTCATATCTTTATTAGTTTATGAGTATATTACTATAAATCCCAAAGTTTCATTTGAGCAGGATCCTCAAATGGTAAATCTAAGACCTCCTCCGAAGCACTTTTCACACGTTCATTCTCCTGCTCTTTTTTCCTACGCTCAAGAATTTCAGCCTCTGTCTCAGGTTCCATAACAACCATCCAATTATCCTCATCTATGCTGACAGACGGAGCTTCATCTTGTTGCAATGAACTCTTTAAGCTCTCAACTTCATTTGTTAAAGCTACAACATTCTTACGTGCAATTTCAGCATCTTTCTTAAACTTATCAACACGCTTCTCAGCTTCAACCAATTTCTCGTTTAACTCCTCTATTTGTTTTGCTGCTTTTTTATTTTCTGAAATACGCTCACGCTTAATCTGCAATTTCTCTATCTTTTCATTAGCCGTTGCTATCTCGGCGTTTTTATTCTCAATTTCAACTTGAAGATTGGTTATCTGCGACTTTAAATCTTCTATATGCGTAGTATCAATTTCAGGGAACTCTTTAAGATTTGTAATTTCGGCTTTTTGAACTGCTATCTCCTCTTTTGCTACACTTAAAAGAGATTGTAACTCCTCTTCTCGCTTATCGGCAAGTTCAAGTTTCTCCCGCAACTTCTCCAATTGTGAAGCCAAATTATCGGCAGGGAAAGTATTCTTATTTTGCAACTCTTCAAGCTTTGCATTAGCAAGAGACAAATCAGCTGTTAATTGGTCAATACGTTTTTGCATCTCCCCTTCAGATTCTTCATATATCTGATTTTTGTATTTTGACAACTCTGATTGTAACGATTGATATTTACGTGTTATATCTATTAATCGAGCAGTTAAAGCTTCGTCTCCTCCTTCGATAAGTGATTTCTCTTCTATCTCATTTTGTAAAGAATCAATTCTCGCTTGCAATACTTTCTCTCGTTCAACAGCCTGCATAACAGTCTCCTCTTTTACATGAAGGGTTGTCTCAAACGACTCAATAACCTTTTTTAGATGCTCCTCTTCTGCTATTAACTTCTCTTCCATCTCTCCATTGGCTGTTTCAAGCATAATTATCTTATTTTTGAGTGACTCTATAAACTCTCCTTCTGAGAATCCATCAGCCATTCCCATCATATTGTTTGTAACCTCCAATTGTTTATAATGGTCAATCTCCAATTTGAGTTGCTCTATACTATCCTCAAGCTGACTATTCTTTTTTGAAAGTTGACGTACATTATTATTTGCCTCAATACGCGCACTCTCTAATTTTGATAAGTCCTGCTCTTGTTTATTTGTCTTCTCTTCAAGATCTCTTACTTTATCATTAAGAGCTCTCTTTTGACGTTCAGCACTCAAATATCTGTTTTTGTAGTCCTCTTCTCTCTGCGATGCAAGTTTTAACTTCTCTTCAAGTTCAGCCACCAATTCAACATTATCATCTCCTTCAACAAAAAGAGGAGTACCTCCGTTATTTTCGGCCTTTAATAACAGATATTTTATATAGCTACTAAATATTGGATATAATGAGTCTTTAATTTCACTTTTCTCAGCCTCTAAATCAATTGTTTTAAGAATAACCTCAGGTAATGGTTTATTTACTATAGTGATTATAACCTCCAATATTGAATTGGGGATATCGCAACTCTCTATCGCTTTATCAAAATCTTCATTCTCAAACTCAATTTTTCTTTTCTTCGGAGTATCATTTTTTATGTCATTATTAGGTTTTTGCTCCGAAGAGAATATTGAAAGTATTGATTTTTTGAAATTCAGCTTCATTATAGTATATAATTTTATTATTAATGCATCTTTTATTGTTATGCTTACTGCTGCATAGGTTTTATAACAATTCCTACATTCTTTTTCCCATTTATCTTTACCACCATAGGTGATGGAAGCTCAACCACTCTTATATATTCGCTTTCATGAATAGAGGGGATTGAATCTAAATATTGCTTGTCATATATTCCATCTCCTGCAACTGTATCTATTGTAAAATATCCCACTCCAAATGATGTAAGGTTTTGGAAAAAGTGTGTTCCCTGACTTGGCTCAATCCAATAATCTTTTATAGCTGTTTCAACTATAACTTTTGCGGCAGATATATGTGGCCATTTTATAGGAATTCCCAAGGCGGTATCACTTGAGCCCCATCTTCCGGGACCAATTAGTATATAGCTCTTATTCTCGGCTAAGAACTGCTTATTAACCTTTTCTATCTCGCGAGCTATAAAAGAGTTGGCAAAATAACCAAAAACTCCATCTTTTACATATACTACATGTGTTACCCCTTCATGTATTCCGTGTCCTAAAGCTGACGTACTTTTTACCAATATATCTTCATTACGGACATTATCTATTTCGTCCTCACGCATCTCCTTCATATCAACGATGGGGCGTATTTGTAACCAATAAAGTTCTCCTTTACCGTTTTCTCCTCCTTTTAGATTGCCTGCAAACTCTATCTCTACCGGACGTCCCATCTCTGATTTACCATAGGTAAGCATCATATCCATGATTTTGGCAAGTGGGAACATATCGTGCTTAAGTATATTTGCAAATGTAACAACTTTTCTACCCTCATCATAATATCCATCACGTATTACTTGATCAACGTAATCATAGGTAGATACCATTCCGTATAATGATCCATCTGCATCAGCATCAGCGATTGAAAGTTTCTGTATATTAAACCCATCGTCAACAGAGAAGTTCTTCTCAACATTTTCCATATCAAGTGCATAAAAACGGGTTTGGGTATCACTTAATGCCATCTCCATTGTACTTGTTTGTAGTACAGAATTTGGGTGTTTTGGTGAGAATCTTAAACTTCTGCCACCGTCAACAATATATTTTCCCAATCCTACTGCTACATCTACAACTCCGTCTTCTGGTTTTTCATCGTTGATTGGATAGTAATTTAAAGAGCGACCTACCCCTGAGAATGAAGGGTAAAATCTCTTATCATACATATTTCCGACTACCTCTTGAAGTATAATTGCCATTTTCTCTTGGTCTATTATATTTGAAGTAGCCTCCATATAAGCCTTACTATCAGAATAATATACTGATGCGTAAACTCCTTTTATGGCATCTTTTAAGAGTTTAAGCATTAATCCCTTATCCTCTATATAAGGGACCATATATGTTGAATATATACCTGCAAATGGTTGATAATGCGAATCTTCTAAAAGACTTGACGAGCGTATGGCTATAGGACGCTGTATTACATCAAATAGAGCAAGAAAATCTTCGTCTAAGCGTTCGGGTAGTTCAGCCTTAAGGAAATTAGATAAAATCTCTTCGTCGGGAATATCGCTAAGTGCTACTGAATATAAATTATTCCCCTCCATAAACTCGTCAAAAATATCGGTACTCAAAACAATTGTTTTAGGCACTGAAACTTTCACTCCTTCACAATTTGACAACTCAGGGTGTCGTTTAATAATGGCATCAACAAATGCCAAACCACGACCTTTTCCTCCAAGCGAACCTTGTCCTATACGAGCAAAATTAGAGTATCTGTCAAAACGGGTGCGTTCAAAGATTGCGACAACTCCGCTGTTCTTCATCTTTCGATACTCCACTATGGCTTCTAAGATTATATGTTTTATCTCCTCTCCATTGTCACACGACCTTACAGTCTTTTGTCTCAATAGTTCGGCAAGAGGGAACATAGCTCGCGAATATAACCAACTTGAAATATGGTTACGACTTGCATGATATAGTATAGACTCATCAGGAATGTCAAAGATTTTATCTTGTAGCTCCTTCAAATCTTTAACGGTTGCGACAACCTCTCCCGTTACGGGTTGAATAAACTCAAAATCGCCATAGCCAAAGTTGCGCAACACCGCATACTTCAAATCAACAGGGAGAGTCTTTGAGTTTTTGTATAAAAATGTCGCGTTGTATTTAGCTGCCGCATCTCTGTTTTCAACATCAGAAGAGTCAATAATAATTGGTAAATCTTCGTTATGCTGACGCAAATAACTACAAAATTTCAAACCCGCCTTACTATCCTTCTCTCCCTCTCTTGTGAACGAAACATCTGTAACTACTCCTAATACATTATTGCTGTATTTATCATATATTTTTACTGCTTCTTCATAATTTCGGGCAAGAACTATCTTCGGACGTCCACGCATACGCAACATCTGCTCGTGCCTGTTTAAAGCCTCTGTTGAGAATATTTGAGATTGTTTAAGAACAACTTTATATAATATGGGAAGTATTGACGAATAAAAACGTATTGAGTCCTCAACCACAATTATTACCTGTACACCAACTGAAGCAACGTCCTCCTCAAGATTCATATTGTCTTCCATCAATTTGACAATTGCCAAAAGCAAATCGGCATTGCCAAGCCAACTGAAAGTATAATCAACAGCACTTAAGTCCTCTTTCGCCAAACGTCGCGATACTTCATGCGAGAATGGAGTAAGCAATACCAAAGGAATATCGTTATACTTAGCTTTAATTTTACCTATCTTTTTAAAGATATCGGCATCTTGCATAGCTGGCATAACTATTATGAGATCGTAATTATTTTCTCGTAACTCTTTTTTTGCCTGCTCAAAGGTGTATACTTCAGTTACCCGAGGAGGAGAACTAAGATTTAACGACATATATTCTAAGAATATATGTTCTTCAATGCGTCCATCTTCTTCCAAAATAAAAGCATCATATCTACTTGCTATAAGCAGAACATTAAATATTCTCTTTTGCATAAGGTTTGCAAAAGAGGCATCTTTCATATAAAAGGCGCTAATACTCTGACCTTTATCATGTTCTCCCAAGAAACTCATTTACCCAATATCCTTTATTTGTGGTTTGAGTTTCAAATATACTATTTTTATACCGTTTTTAAAAGTTATAAGCAATACCTTTTTACAAATAATTATTATTATAAGTTGTCTTTTGTCATAGAATTATGATTTGATTCAAAATAATGATTAAAGAAGATGTCTCAATCTATTTTATCTGCCTGCTTAAAATTATAAAAACATAAATAGTCTGATAGTTGTACGACTATCAGACTATTTACAAATTAACTTGTCTCTATCCTGTTTGTTTTAAACAGATATCTATTTTACCTCCCAAGTCTCTTCGCTTAGGAGTAAATCTCTTAGTGTTTTACCGGGTTTTTTATCCCTAATCTCTTCCATTTGGCGTTTAACCTCCTCGTCATAACAAAGAGCCTCTGCCGAACGTATAACTCCTACAGCAAGAGGTAATTCATGACCGTCCATCATGGCAAGTCGCAAATGCAAGAAACTATCTTTGGTTGTAGCATCATGTACCAAGATATCGTCCAATGTTACTCCGTTCTCTCCAATTTTCACAACCTTAAGATTTAAACCGTCAAGAATCAATCCTTTCTCCATCTCTTTTCCAAAGAGCATCTTTTCTCCGTGTTTAAGATGTATGGTACGCTCTGCTCTGAACTCTTTATCTGAAACATATTTGTGTATTTGGTCATTAAAAATGACACAATTCTGCAACACCTCAACTACCGATGCTCCCTTATGCTTTGCTGCAGCCACCATAACCTCTTTCGCTGTTACAAGGTCAACATCTATTGTGCGCGCAAAAAAGTTTCCACGAGCACCAAATGTCAACTCTGCCGGGATAAATGGGTCTTCAACAGTTCCATATGGAGACGACTTTGTTACAGCTCCTCTGTCGCTTGTGGGAGAATATTGTCCTTTTGTAAGACCATATATTTTATTGTTCAAAAGGATTATGTTAAGATTTACATTACGGCGTATCTCATGTATAAAGTGATTCCCTCCTATTGCCAAACAATCTCCATCTCCGGTAATTTGCCATACGGTAAGATCTGGGTTAGCTGTTTTTACTCCTGTTGCAATAGCAGCCGAGCGTCCGTGAATTGTATGAAATCCGTATGTCCCCATATAGTATGGTAAACGCGACGAACAACCAATTCCTGAAATAACAGCTATTTTATGAGGAGGTATGCCTACCTCTGCCATTGCTTTTTGAAGTGTATTGACTACAGCATGGTCTCCACAACCAGGACACCATCTTACATATTGATCGCTTTTATAATCATTTGCAGTATATTCCATATCTATATCCTCCTATAAGTTTTTAAGATATTCAACAATCTCACTTACCATAAATGGCTGTCCTTGAACTTTATTAAATTTCTTAACCTGCAATCCTTCTATTTTTGATACAAGATGAGTTGCAAACTGTCCATTGTTCAACTCACAAACAACAACGTTTTTATATTGTTTTATTACCTCCTCTGTGTTGGCAGGGAGAGGGTTAATGTAACGGAAGTGTGCAAGTGCGGTTTTCTTGCCCATGGCATTCATCTCTTCAACTGCCGATATAAGGTGTCCGTATGTTCCACCCCAACCAATCACTAAAGTATCTGCATCTTTATCTCCTTCAACTTTAAGGGGCTCAACGCAATTTGCAATATAATCTATCTTGCCTTTACGTATATCTACCATTTTTTGGTGATTTACGGGATCTGTTGAAATTGCACTTGTTATGGCATCTTTCTCCAAACCTCCTAAACGGTGCATAAATCCTTCTGTGCCTGGAACTGCCCAATAACGAACAAGAGTTTCTGCATCACGTTTATAGGGTTTCCAACCATTCTCCAACATTTCGGGTTTAACATAGTTAGGGATTATATTGGGATACTCGTCTGCTTCAGGAATACGCCAAGCTGATGAGCCATTTGCGATGAAAGCATCTGTAAGCAAAATAACAGGGGTCATATGCTCTAATGCTATTTTTGCAGCATTATATGCCATATCAAAACAGTCCGTTGGTGTAGCTGCCGCTACTACAACTGCAGGCGACTCTCCATTGCGTCCGTATAATGCTTGCAGAAGGTCTGTTTGCTCTGTTTTTGTTGGCAAACCGGTTGATGGTCCTCCTCGTTGAACATCAATTACAACTAATGGCAACTCTGCCATAACAGCCAATCCTATAGCTTCGCTCTTTAATGCCAAACCTGGTCCTGAAGTTGATGTTGCCGCCAAATTTCCTGCAAATGAGGCTCCAATTGCGGTACAAACTCCTGCTATCTCATCTTCAGCTTGCACAACTTTAACTCCTAAGTCTTTACGTTTTGCGAGCTCATGTAAAATGTCCGTTGCAGGTGTTATTGGATAGCTTCCTAAGAATAGTGGTAACCCTGACTTCTCTGATGCCATTATCAATCCGAGTGCTGTTGCTCGGTTACCGTTTATATCGGTATAGATACCAGGTTTTTTAGATTTACTCTCAATGCGATATGTTGAGACTGTGGCGTGAATATTATTTCCATAATCATAGCCGGCAGTCATTACCTTAAGGTTGGCTTCAAGGATAGAGGGTTTCTTACTAAATTTATTTGAAAGGCGATGTGCTGCCTGCTCAAGAGGACGATCAAATAACCAACATATAAGACCAAGAGCAAACATATTCTTGCATCGCATAATTGATTTGTTATCCATTCCACTATCTGCAAGGGCTGATGCCACAAGAGAAGATATTGCTACAGGTACTATTTGTGTAGTTGCCGGAGCTCCAATCTCTGCAAAAGGATCGTCTGTTTTATATGCTGCCTTCTCTAAGTCTTTCTTAGTAAACGAATCGGTATCATAAATAACAATTCCATCGCTCTTTAAAAATTTAAAATTAGTTTTTAGAGCGGCAGGGTTCATGGCAACTAAAACATCTGCCTTATCTCCCGGGGTATAAACTCCGTTACCAATGTGTACTTGAAATCCTGAAACACCACCAAGAGTTCCTTGTGGTGCACGTATTTCTGCAGGATAATCAGGGAATGTTGATATTTCATTACCTATTGCGGCTGAAATATTAGAAAAGATATTTCCTGCAAGTTGCATTCCATCTCCCGAATCTCCAGAGAAGCGAACAACTACCTTTTCTACAGATTTTACTTTTGTTTGTTCTGACATAATATTCAGTATCTTTATTCTATAAAAAGCTACACAATATTTACAAATTGTAAGCGTGTAGCCGATATAATTATCAAAAATTTACCTTTTTTGGGTTATCAAATCGCAAAGTAACAAAAAAATAGGCTAATAAACAAACTCTAATTATTAGATTGTGTTAAAAGTTTTACACTTTTTATGAAACTTATAAAATAATGAGTAGAGAAAATTTCTCTACTCATTAATCATATATGGTTTTATGGATATATAAATATTCTCTCATTACTTCATTACCTCTGAATTTACCTTATCCTTTATCTCTTCTTTAAGTATTGGGAATTTGCTCTATTAAATCATCTCAAGCACTCTCTTTGCTGTATCTAAAGCTCCCTCTTCGGTTGAGAGAGGATCGGCATTAATAATTATATTGGCTTTGTTGTAGAAAAGTTCGCGTTTTGGAAGAGTATTCTCAATATACTCAGCCAGCTCTTTATCGTTTTTATCTTTTAAAAGCGGTCGCGAATTTTTGTATATTTTAAGTCTTCCGAGAAGTTCCTCTTTTGAGCATTGTAAATATATAGTTACTCCGTTTTTATTCATAATCTCCATATTATCATAAAAACATGGAGTTCCTCCTCCTGCAGCAATTATACAATCACTCTTTTCTGATACGCACTTAAGTGCTTCTCGTTCAATTTCTCTGAAAGTTGCTTCGCCATATTTGGCAAATATACCATTGACAGTATCGTTATATTTTGATTCGATAAATTTATCAAGGTCTATAAGTTCTCTACCTGTAATGTCTGAAAGCAGGGTACCAAGCGTTGTTTTGCCCGAACACATATAACCTATCAAATAGAGATTCATTTTATAGTTTTATAAGTTTATTTAGTTTAGGCTTTCCCAACATTTTATACGATATTTCTCTGCGTACTTTTTCTCCCATAAAAGCCATATAAAGAAGACGAATACCGACATGGCCATTCCTGTATAATCGTGTGTTGCAACAAATATTTGAGGATCTTCTAACATTGTTGATAAATTTACTATGGATAACCTAAAACAGTTTATTATATAGAATGACAACAAGGCTAATGGTATATACCACAATTTTGGTTTTGCAGGGCCGGGTATAAGAAGCATAAGCAATAATATAATCATCATCTCTCTATTTCCCGCGCAGGTAGGGAATATTCCTACTCCGCCTAAATATTCTCCTTCATCGCTTCTTATAATAACATTCTCACGGTTGCGTTGAATATTTTGTCCCCACACATATTTGTTAAAAAATTCTACTCCATCGGCTGTCCGAAGTGATATCCATTGATTGTATTCCGAGAAATCTACAAATTCCATGATGGGTTTCGGGTCATACTCTCCGTCCCACCCTGTATATATGGCAAAATTATCGCTTCCTCCCCACCATATTAATCGAACAAATCCAAAAATAATGAAAAATAGTGCAATGCCTATAAATCCATTTACTCTTTCATCTCCTAATTTCTTCCAATTCTTCTCAGATAATTTAGACTTTAAAAAACTGAGAAATCTACAATACGGTTTAAAATTCTTCATCAATTTTAGTTTTTTTGTTTAATTAAACTATTGCTTATATCCTTTATGCTTATATTCAAAATAGGGTGAATAACATCAGGAGCAATCTCTACCAATGGTTCAATTACAAACTCTCTAAGATGCATCTTAGGGTGAGGTAATGTTATTTGAGGGTTATCAGATATTATATTATCAAAAAGCAATATGTCAATGTCTATAACTCTATCGATATAGCCTGCTACATTAACATCTCTTACCCTACCTGCCTCATTCTCTATTTTATGTATTATCTCCGACAAATTTGTAATTGATAATTCTGTCTTAACCTCTACTGCAACATTTATAAATTTATTTTCAGAGTTAAATCCCCAAGGTTCTGTCTCATAAAGAGATGAAAGCTTAGTTATTTTACCTACTTGCCTATCTATCTCGGCTATAGCGTTTTTTATATACTCCTCTCTATTTCCGAGGTTTGAGCCTAACGATAGATATGCAACCGACATACTAATCAACTATTAACATTGCGTCGCCATATGCTCCAAAACGGTAACCTTCATTAACCGCAACTTTATAAGCCTCCATTGTTTGCTCATATCCTCCAAACGATGCAGTCATCATGAGCATGGTTGAAAGTGGCATATGAAAATTTGTTAACATTGCATTGGCTATTGAAAAATCATATGGGGGGAAGATAAATTTATTTGTCCAACCCTCAAACTCATTTATGTGTGTTCCTGTACATACGGCTGTTTCAACAGCTCGCATTGTTGAGGTTCCCACAACACATACTTTCTTCTCGGCATCTTTTACAGAATTTACTTTTTGAGCAAATTCATCAGTGATAATCATAGGTTCAGAATCCATTTTATGTTTTGTCAGATCCTCTACATCAATATCTTTAAAACTTCCTAATCCTATATGAAGAGTCAAGAAAGCTGTATCAATTCCCCTGAGTTCTAATCTCTTCATCATCTCTCTACTAAAATGTAATCCTGCGGCAGGGGCTACAACGGCTCCTTCGTTTTCGGCAAAAATTGTCTGATAACGATCAACATCGTCAGGTTCAGGTTTACGCTTTATATAATCTGGAAGCGGTGTCTCTCCAAGTGCAAGAAGAGAACTCTTAAACTCTTCATGCTCTCCATCGTATAAAAAGCGTAAAGTTCTTCCTCTTGATGTTGTATTATCAATAACTTCTGCTACAACTGAATCATCTTCTCCAAAATACAGTTTGTTTCCTATACGTATTTTTCGAGCAGGATCAACCAAAACGTCCCACAAACGGTTTGTTCTGTTTAACTCTCTAAGCAGAAAAACCTCTATTTGAGCTCCTGTCTTTTCTTTATTCCCATAAAGACGTGCCGGGAATACTTTTGTATCATTAAAAACAAATAAATCTCCTTCATCAAAGAATTTTATTATATCCTTGAATGTAAGATGCTCTATTTCTCCTGTTTTACGATGTAATACCAACATGCGTGCCTCATCACGACGTGATGTGGGATATTGAGCAATTAACTCCTCGGGAAGTTTAAATTTAAATTTAGATAGTTTCATATCAATATCTTGTTTATTAGTTTTCTCTTTCGTGTCATTATCTATTTTCAGGCAATATTCCTCTTGAAACAATATCGGGAATCTGCTCTACTTCAAAGCATTCTTCAAGTTTAACTTTTCCTACACGGGTTCTGGTTAACTGTGTGAGATGAGCTCCACTTTTTAAGGCAGCTCCTATGTCTCTTGCCAATGAACGAATATATGTACCCTTTCCACATGCAACTCTTATCTTAATGGCAGTTTGTGTAAATTCTAAAAGTTCTATTTCATCAATTCTTATAACTTTAGCTTTCAACTCTACCTCGTCCCCTTTACGGGCAAGTTTATAGGCTCTCTCTCCATCAACCTTAACTGCAGAGAATATAGGTGGTACCTGATTTATCTCTCCTATAAATGTTTTTATTACCTCCTCAACTAATTCTTGGGTTATATGCCCTGTTGGAAAGGTTTTGTCAATCTCGGTCTCAAGATCATACGACGGTGTAGTTGCTCCAAGTGCTATAGTCGCTACATACTCCTTATCTTCTCCTTGTAAACTCTCAATAAGTTTGGTTGCTTTTCCTGTGCAGATAGTCATTACTCCGGAGGCAAGAGGATCGAGAGTCCCTGCATGACCAACTTTGAATTTTTTTATACCATAATGTTGGTGAATAGTTCCTCGTAACTTCTTTACTAATCGGAATGATGTCCAATGTAAAGGTTTGTTGAAATGTAAGACCTCTCCTCCTAAAAAATCAAAATCTCTATTAATATCCTGCACTGCCTCCAAATTTTAAATAAATGTGTATATCAAAGTAAATAAACCTGCCGCAAGACAGTAATACGCAAAATAAATAAGTTTACCTCTTCTTACTATAGATATCATCCACTTACAAGCGATACAACCTGAAATAAATGCTGCAAAAAAACCTATTATAAGTGCAAAGATACTAATGCCTCCAAATGCCTCAACTACTCCAAGTTTAATCATATCTATACTTTCAAGAATAGCCTCTCCAAGAATAGGTGGTATAACCATCAAGAATGAGAATTGAGCCATATTTTGTTTGCTATTCCCTAATATGAGTCCTGTAGCAATGGTTGTCCCTGAACGTGAAAGTCCCGGTAATACGGCACATGCTTGGCTGATTCCTATTATAAATGCATCTTTTAGCGATATTTTATCCTTCTTACGAGGTTTTGCATAATATGAAAATGTTAATAATGCCGCGGTCAATAATAAACAAAACCCTACAATTGTCAATCCTTCAAAAGTTGCCTCTACTACATCTTTAAAGAATAATCCGACAATACCTACCGGTATCATTGAGATTAATATTGCAAGGGCATATTGTTGTTGAGCATTGAGCTTAAAACCTAAAAATTTTGTTGAAACGGAATTCTCAGCATATGGAGATTGGAATAATCCTTTGAAAATCCAAAATATCTCTTTGTGCAATATTACAATGGTACTTAACACAGTTGCGACATGCAACAATACCGTAAATGGCAAAATAGCTTCAGGATCGGTAATTCCCACAAAATTTGATGCAATTGTCAGATGGCCACTACTGCTTATAGGCAAATACTCTGTAAATCCCTGTAATAGACCTAATAAAAGAGCTTCTATCCAACTCATTATTTACCTCCCTTTTTCTCTTTTTTACAATACATAATCGCAAATACAATTGAAACAAATCCTAAGAATGCTATAGTAGGGCCCAATACTATACGACGCCAACTAAAGATGTCAGGATTATAATGTTCGGGAACAGAACTACTTCCTGCCATAAGAGCAAGACCTATAATAATAACAATGAACGAGATTGCAATAAGAATATAATTTACTTTGCCAAGTGCAAAATCTTTTATATCGTCGTTTGCAACCTCTACTTTTTTAATATATTTCTTTATTGCCATAATATAATTATTTACAAATAATAGAGATCATCTCTATCCATAGATATATACTTATTAACAGCAAAAAATGCCGAAACAGCAGTTAAAATAACTCCTAATAACAAAACTATAACTGATACTTGAACAATAGTAATATAGTTTATAAGAACTTCAAGATTTTCAAACTCACTTATCAAATAGTAAGCACATGCTCCAAGCAAAATTATTGCAATAAATGAAGCTATAATCCCCCCTATTATATTGCTTACAATAAATGGACGACGTATAAATCCCGGAGTAGCTCCAACCAATTTCATTGTATGTATCAAAAATCGGCGAGAGTATGCCATCAAACGAATTGTATTGCTTATAAGAGCAAATGATATGAACATCAGTATAATTGAGATAGATAGTAATATAATTTCAGCCTTCCTCAAATTATCGTTTATGACTTGTATAACATCTTTTTGACATATTACTTCTGCAACCACATCGGTATGTTGTCTAAGTTCGGCTTCAATCCATGATAAAGAATCAGTAGTTGCATACTCGGCAGAGAGTTTTACCTCTATTGATGATTGCAGAGGATTAAATCCCAACAAATCTTTGGGATTCTCTCCAAGTTCAAGTTCCAACTCCTTAAGAGCATCTTCTTTTGAGATATACTGAATTGCCTTAACGTATGGAGCTGTATCAAGATCACGTTTAACTTGTTCTATGCCTCGTTTACTTGCCGAGTCTTTTATAACAATAGAAAATCCCATATTCTCCTTCACGTATTTGGTTAGTTGTGTGCCCAAAATAGACATTGAAACCACAATTCCTAACAAGAAGAGAACCAACGATATACTAATTGTTGAAGTAACTCTGGCATTTAAAAAAGAGAAGGGGCGTTTATCTTTTTTTTGTTCCATTATTTTTACAATAAATCATATTATTAAAAACATACCCTTACAAAAGGGTATATTCAGCCAAATTTTTTGCAAAAATATAAAATAATTGCGTTCTTACCTTATTTAAAAGTTAAAAAATTAGTTATTTTTATCATTAAAGCAATTGGGAATTTTCAATTTTATATTTTTCTTTGTAGAAAGAAAGTTTCTTAATTAAAATATTCTGAGAATATGGCTAAAAGTAAAAAGAAAAAAGGAGCTGCAAGTGGTCGTCTTACAAAAAATGAGATGATTAGACGTATTGAAAAGTTTTTTAAAGAACGACCTACTCAAATATATAATTATAAACAGGTTGCAAGAGGTATAGGTGTTAAAAGCGAACCTGCAAAAATTGAGATAGCTCATATATTGAGTAAATTGCAAAAGGAGATGTTTTTGACTGAAACAGATCCGGGCAGGTACAGATGCAATCCTAAAAAAGATTTATATGAAGGAACTTTTCAACGGAAATGGAATGGACTTTCGGTTATCCCTGATGGAGATGGTACGCCTATCTTTGTTAAAGAAGAATATTCTTTAAATGCTTTATCTGGAGACCGCGTAAAATACTCTCTAATTAAAAAGCGCATAAGCAAAGAGTTTGAAGCTCGTATATATGAGATAGTTGAACGTGCCGAAAATAACTTCGTAGGAGTTTTAGAAGTTAAAAAGCACTATGCATTTTTAACTACAAATAACAAAACCCTTGAGAAAGATATATATATTCCGCTTGATAAACTTAAGGGAGGTAAAAACGGAGATAAGGCTATAGTAAGAATTATATCATGGGATCATATGGCCTCAAACCCGGAAGGAGAGGTTATTGACATACTTGGTACTCCTGGCGAAAACAATACTGAAATGCATGCAATTCTTGCGGAATTTGGATTACCATACAAATATCCTGAAAATGTTGAGGCTGCTGCCGATAAAATATCGGAGGAGATTACAAAAGATGAGATTTCGCGTCGAGAGGATTTCAGGGGAGTAAATACATTTACAATAGACCCAAAAGATGCTAAGGATTTTGATGATGCACTATCCATTAAAAAGTTAGATAACGGCAACTTTGAAGTTGGCGTACATATTGCTGACGTTACATATTATGTGCAACCCGACTCGGTTATTGACAAAGAGGCTTTCAAACGAGCAACTTCGGTATATTTGGTTGACCGCACCATTCCCATGCTCCCTGAAAGATTATGCAATAACTTATGTTCGTTGCGTCCTAACGAGGACAAACTCGCCTTCTCTGCCGTTTTTGAACTTAACGAAGAGGCTGAAATAATAAATTCGCGTATTGTACGAACCGTTATTCGCTCTGTAAGACGCTTTGCTTATGAAGAGGCCCAAATGATTATTGACTCTAAAGATGGTGAATATTGCGAAGATATTTTAAAACTTAACCAACTTGCCCAAAAGCTACGAGATAAGCGTTTTAAAAATGGTTCTATAGATTTTGACCGATGCGAAGTACGTTTTGAAATTGACGAAAAAGGAAAGCCCATAAGTGTATATTTCAAAGAGAGTAAAGAGGCAAATAAACTTATTGAAGAGTTTATGCTATTAGCAAACCGTACCGTTGCCGAGAAAATAGGTAAGGTAGAAAAGGGAAAATCTAAAAAAGCATTTGTATATCGGGTACACGATCTTCCGGATAGTGTTAAGATGGAAGATGTTGCCAAATTTGTTCGCCGTTTGGGTTATACTCTTAAAGCAGATGGAACACGCAACCAACTTACAAACTCAATTAAAAATATGCTTGCCGATGCCAAAAAACGTCCTGAGGCAAATTTAATTGAAACCATAACCATCAGAGCTATGGCAAAAGCAATATATTCCACAAAAAATATTGGGCACTATGGGTTGGCATTCCCTTATTACACTCATTTTACATCACCCATACGCCGTTATCCCGATATGATGGTACATCGCTTACTTGAACGATATCTTGATGGCGGAAGGAGCGTAAACGAAAACAATCTTGAAGATGCCTGCAAACACTCATCTGATATGGAGATTATTGCAGCAAATGCTGAAAGAGCCTCTATTAAGTATAAACAAGCAGAATATCTTGGAGATAGAATAGGAATGGTTTTTGACGGAACGATATCGGGAATAAACAAATTTGGAATATACGTTGAAATTGACGAAAATAAATGTGAAGGAATGATTCCTTTCCGCGACTTTGAAGACGATTATTACGAATTTGACGAAAAGAACTACTGCGCTCGCGGACGCTCTTTACATAAGGAATATCGTTTGGGGGATAAAATGAAGATTGTTATTGCAAAAGTTGATTTGGAACGTCGTTTGATTGATTTTTCAATAGCCAATAAATGAATTATACAAACTACCACTCCCATACTCCATTCTGCGACGGACGTAGCAACATAGAGGAGTTTATTACTACTGCTATACTTTGGGAATTCTCTTCATACGGAGTATCCCCTCATTCGCCTTTGCCCATAAAATCATCATGCAATATGAAAGCAGATAGAATCTGCGAATATATTGAAGAGATGAACAATCTTAAAAAGAGGTATGAAGATGTGATTGAAATATACACCGGCATGGAGATTGATTACTTAGGAGATGAATGGAATGCATCAGTTCCATATTTCAGAGATATGGCTCTTGACTACCGAATAGCATCTATCCATTTCATTCCAAATCAAAAAGGAGAATTTTTTGATATTGATGGAAGTTCCTCAAAATTTAAAGACATAATTGATTCACACTATGAGGGAGACATTCGCTATGTAGTAGAAAAATATTTTGAAAATATGATTAAGATGATTAATTGTGGAGGGTATGATTTTATTGGTCATGCCGATAAAATATCAATGAATGCATCGTCATATAAAAACGGAATAACTTCATCAAAATGGTATTGCGATATTATTAATGACTATTTTAATTTTATAGCCAATAAACACGTAATAGTTGAGATTAATACAAAAGCTTTTGAATCAAAAGGCTTTCTATTCCCTAATGCACAACATTTTAAGCTTCTTAAAAAACTTAATATTCCTGTCGTTGTTAATAGTGATGCTCATATCCACTCTTATATTAAAAAGGGATATGATACCACTTTTGCTCTTTTAAGAGATGCAGGTTTTAAATATACAATGCAATTAAAGAGTGGCAAATGGATTGAAAACCCTATCTGTAATCTTTAAGAATATTCTGTAGCCTTTGGCGAGCAAAAAAGATTCTACTCTTAACAGTTCCCAAAGGAAGTTTCATATATGCTGCAATTTCGTGATACTTATACCCTGTTACGTGCATTGAGAAAGGAATGCGATACTCATCAGAGAAACTTGCAATGGCCTTTCCTATCTCTTTTACAGTAAAACTTCCTTCGGGAGTATCAAAACCTGACTCTTGCGGTAAGTTTAGATGATATAAATCCTCTGTTTGGTCAATCATTGTTTGGTTACGTACTACCCTGCGATAGTTGTTTATAAATATATTACGCATTATAGTAAAAACCCAACCCTTGAAATTTATATTATCAATTATTTATCACGATTATCAAGAGCCTTTAACGTTGTGTCTTGCAATAAATCTTTTGCCTCCTCTTTATCAGATGTCAGCATATAAGCAAAATTGTAAAGATTATCTTGAATCTCTAACAATCTATCTTGAAATAAATCAATACCTTTATCCATAATATGAATATTTATAGGTGGCTACTATGAAAAACAAACTCTAAAATACAATGTTCATTTTGTCCGTATAAATAATCCTTATTTAAGTAATTGCCTTATTTTTTAAGGCACAAATTTATTAGTTTAAAAATAAATTTTACCGATT
This sequence comes from Candidatus Caccoplasma sp., assembly GCA_045587545.1. Classification (GTDB taxonomy): domain Bacteria; phylum Bacteroidota; class Bacteroidia; order Bacteroidales; family G3-4614; genus Caccoplasma_A. Next base: position 137,800 of record JAZNCN010000010.1, on the reverse strand, counting down.
TGAAAAATTTTAAATTAATTTTTTTTATTCCATTTTGATATCTCTATATTTTATTGTTACTTTGCATTTGAACAGAATTACTTACATTTTTGTATTTATTGATGTTTTATGCGGACAAATATATCAGCTTTACACATCATAAACAAGTTTTTAATGTGTTTTGTTTTTATTTTTAACATTATTTAAAGAAATAAATAAACTATAAGATATGGATACATCTATAAATAAAAGGATTAGCTATCTGAGAAAGTTTTTAAATTTTAAGAGCGGACGTTCGTTCGCCGAGCAAATAGGGATATCAAGTACAACATTTAATGACATAGAGAGGGGGTCAAAACCCAATTATAGTACGTTAGAGAAAATTATGCATGCTTTCCCAAACATCTCTGCCGAATGGCTCTTGACAGGAGAAGGGGAGATATTTAAGCAGAAAGCGGAAGAAAAGAAGACAACCTCTGATTATGTTATAGGAATTGCAACCAATATTGAAAACGACATAGGTAATTTTGCTCCTATTGTACCATCTACATTAGCCCGCAATCCTCAATTAGATGTTTTAGAATATCTAAATGACGAGAATAATATTACTGAAATTTCTTCTATTCAGATTCATAATACTCCTATATCTTTATGGTATAGAATACAGGACGATTCATTATATCCTAATTACCAAAAAGGAGATATGATTGCATTGTGGAGTTATCCTCAAGGCGAAGAGAATCCTATACCGGGAAAACTTTATGTAATTGACACTTATAGTAATGGTATGATTGCCCGAATTCTGTTAAGGCAAGGAGAAGACTTTTTAGCAAGAGCCATAAATAGCGAAGAGTACCCTGATTTTATAATTAAAAGAAACGATATTATAAGAATATATAAACAAATACTGATGGTAAGAATGTAATCATTCTTACCATCAGTATAATAGAAATTATATGTTAATTCAAATATTCTTAATTAATAAAAACTATCTTGGTTACAACCCCCTCTTTACCATCTGATGAGGAAGCCCATACATAATAGACTCCACTCTTAACTCGCTTTCCATTGGTAGCATTTCCGTCCCATACTATTTGTCCTCCTTGAGAATAGTCTTGATATATTAAATTTCCAACAGTATCGGTAATTTTTACAAGTGAATTAAACATTAGTCCTGTAATGGTTATTACTCCTGTATGTTCGGGGCGGACAGGATTTGGGAATGCATATATGTTTTCGTAATCTTCTTGAGCCTCGGCAGCCTCAGCTCTATATGAAACCAATCCCTTATCAGTTGCAAAAAAGACCTCCCCGCTTGTTTGATTTATTGCTAAGTCATAGATGTTGTTTGAGGGGAGCAACGAATTATCAGTTGTAAAATGATATATAGTCTCTAAGCCATCAGGACTCAACAGATAAGCACCATTACCAAATGTTCCTATCCATTTACAATTTGCACCATCTACTTTTATGGCTCTTACAATTGCATCGTCAAGCAAAAGATCAGCATTATTAGTACCATCATTACGGGCAATCTTTACCCTTTGGCATGTAAAATTAGAATTGTTGAAATTATCGGGACGGGTTAATATTATAGGTCCTCTGTCTGTTCCTATCCATAATTTGCCATCAAAATCTTCTTCTATACAAAAATAAGATGTTGCATCTATGGTTTTACCGTCCTGATCGGTAAAAGTTGAGAATTTTTTATATTTATCATCTCTTACATTTTCGATTGTACCATTAATATTGAGTGCAAGTAGAAATGACTTTGTAGGGTCATTTGAGATAAACCACTTGGTTGCAGATTGTTTCGGGTGTATCATATTGCACATATATTTTTGATCAATCAAAGGCTCTATGTGCTCATATACCACCCATTTACCATCTGGTTTTAATATCAAAACAGCCTGTTCAGAGCTAAAACTTGTCATCCATAAATTACGGTTGTTATCAAAAGACAAACAACTTAATTGGTTTGCATAGTTATTTCCAACTCCTACTATGGGACTATTCATATAGTTCCAATTCTCTTTATACTTCCCTTTTTCAAATTTATATAATCCATCAAACCACGTCCCAACGTAAGCAATCTCATCGTTATCGGGGTGTATCGCCAATTTTGATGGGAGTTTAAAGTTGTCTACATTTGCAGGCTTATCTTTAGGACTCGGAACATTAATACCATATATATTGTTCCATCTATAATCTTTTAGATATGAGATATTATCGTATGGAGAAGACTGATCTTCATTATCTAAACATATTCCTGCAGGGAGACAATAGAGAGTTTCTCCCAAAATTGACAGCGAATAAGATATTGATACTGCCAACTCATTAACCATAGGTATGGTATCGGTTAATGTAAAGCTATCTTCTCCGCGTTTATATGATGCTATGGCATTATTGCTTAATAACCAATATTGATTCTGTTTGTTATTTGAAGACAATGATATAGGCTTATATTTTATATACGATGGTAATACTATCTTATCTTTAGAGGTTGCATCGGGCGAGAAAGTCTCAATTGTTGAGTTAGCCCCATAAGTATAAATATCTCCTTCTAAGTTTTGCTCCATAAAATTATACTTACCGTAAGCTACATTTTCAACTCCTGCACTTTGGGTATATATCCAAATTTCTCCGGCTGTTTGAATCCATAATACTCCTGATACAGACAATATGTTCTTTGGAATGGTAGGAAACTTGTAAATAGTCTCCCAATTGTTTATTTCATATGGAATATTATTCTCAAAGCAACTACTCAAATATCGCTCTTCATCAATCATTACATATTTATTTTCTAAATATGTTGCATCAAGAATTTTTAATTTTAGGTCAAAAGTCGTTTTAATCTCAAACTTTTTACTATTTATAATAACTATTCCAAAATCCGTTGATACATAAATTTCATCTCTTTCATTTACGAAATTTATATTGTTTATTGACTTTGATGTCGTCATTACAGCCTCTTTGAGATATGGGATATTATATGTTCTACCCTTAGTAATAATATCTATATTGCTGTTTGAATATGCAACTACCAGTATATCCCTTTCATAATTATATTTTATCAAAGAGACCTCTGTATCTGACAGAAGATTATCTTTTGTAATCTCTCTTACTTCATTATAGTTCTCATCATATGAATACAAATATCCATCAGCAAGAATATATATATAGTTCTTACCTTCTATAATTTGTTTAGGGTTGTCAAAAGCAGAATACATCTTCCACTCAAACATCTCAGACTGTGCAACTACTGTTGTTACAGAGATAAACATTAATATCAAAGCTATGAATACTCTTTTCATATAATTGTTCATTCAGAGAATTAATCAATAAGATTATTTATAAATTTTGCAAGTTGCTCCATGGCTCTTGCTCTATGACTTATCTTGTTTTTTATATCATCTCCCAACTCTGCAAATGTTTTATCATATTCAAAAGGCATAAATATGGGGTCATATCCAAAACCTGCATCTCCTTTTGCCACTTCGGTTATAATACCGGCTATTTCTCCTTTAAATATATGCTCGCCTCCACGCAACAAAAGGGCTATACATGTTACAAATGCAGCACGTCTATTATCAACACCTTCTAATTCAACAAGCAATTTCTCCATGTTTTTTTGGGAGTTACAATCTTCTCCTGCATATCGTGCAGAATATACACCCGGAGCTCCATCAAGAGCATCAACCAATAATCCGGTATCATCGGCAAAACAATCATATCCGAAATGCTCTTTTACATAACGAGCTTTTATAAGTGCATTACCTTCAAGCGTATCGGCTGTCTCCGGAATATCAGCATCACAATCAATATCGGCAAGAGATAAAACCTCTACTGAACCATTTAAGATTTTACGAGCCTCATCTAATTTATGCTTGTTATTTGTTGCAAAAACCAACTTTCTCATATTATAATTACATGATTTATAATCATTATTTATAACGATCTCTTTATCTCTTTTATTGTCTTATTGCAACTTACCATTAGATGGCATTTCTCTTATACTCTTATTCTTGCCCGATATTTTCAAATCACCTTTACAATATGCAGCACCTCGTCCTAACCTACGAACTGATATCTCTTTATTGACATGACAACCTATATCTCCAAGGCCAAATATCTTACAATTAACATCATCGGCAACAAGATTTTCAGCATTTATCTCACCTCTGCCTATTATTGAATACGAGGCCTTCTTAACCTCTCCTGAAAGTATAATATCTCCGAAACCTATTCCTCGTTTAGCTTTTACCTCATCATATACAAGATTATTCATTCTAATTTGACTTTGATGAGCAACTTTAAGAGTTAAAGTTTTTCCTGAAACTAAGCCCTCAGCCTTAAAGTTAGCTCCAACAGAACACATTACTTTGTTCAACTCTTTTGAATATACATAAACAATTATAACTCCAAAATCTCTGCGATAACCTTTTCCGTATTTAACACTCAATAATCCATTTTTTGAAGTAAGCGATATAATGTCATTCCCTTCCGGTGCATAAATTCTTACTTTTCCTGACTGACTTTCACTTTGCGTATATACAATATTTATAGCGTTTACTATACTAATTTTATCAAATTCGGTAATTGTAGTATCGCTATATACATAATTATGTTTAACAGGTGCCTTTTCTGCAGACATAACCGAATTCAAAGCAAATATTGATAATATCAATATTATAAATCTTAACTTTTTCATAATTAATAACTGTTATTTAGATATTTATTTTGTATTGTATCAAAAATTGAGTTTAATTCATCTTCTTTTTCTGCTCGCAACATAGCAATTTTAATATCTCTGAAATTAGGAATTCCTTTAAAAAGATCTGTTGCCGCAAGATGACGACGAATATGAAGTATTCCTCTACGTTCATCTAATCGGGCTATACTTTCGCGCATTTGACGACGAAAAACATTCATTTTTTCTTCGACCGAAAGAGGTATATATGTTTCGGGATTATTCATATACCCTTTTATATCACGGAATATCCATGGCGCACCAATTGCACCACGCCCTATCATTATTGCATCGGTTTTATATTTATTAAAATAATCTTGGGCAGTTTGAGGGGTTGTAACATCGCCATTACCTATTATTGGGATACGAATCTTTGGATTTGCCTTTACCCTTCCTATATAATCCCAATCGGCACTACCCGTGTACATCTGGCTACGGGTACGTCCATGTATTGTAAGTGCGGCAATACCACAATCTTGCAACTCCTCGGCAAGAGTCTCAATTATTTTTGAATCGTGGTCCCACCCTAAACGGGTCTTTACTGTAACCGGGATATCAACTGCCTCAACAACTGCTCGTGTTATGGCAAGCATCTGAGGTATATTTCGTAACATTCCTGCACCTGCACCCTTTCCTGCCACACGCTTTACAGGACAACCAAAATTTATATCCAATATATCGGGATTAGCCTCACGGCATATCTTTGCAGCCTCAACCATAGGTTCAATCTCACGCCCATATATTTGAATTACAACCGGACGCTCCTCATCACTGATAGATAATTTCGCTTCTGTTTTATTAACATGCCTTATAAGAGCATCTGCCGAAACAAATTCTGTATATACCATATCGGCTCCATACTCTTTACACATAAGCCTAAACGAAGCATCTGTAACTCCCTCCATGGGGGCAAGAAAAAGAGGTTGATTGCCAAAATCTATTTTATCTATTTTCATATACTAACTATATCAGTAACTACTACATAAAAAACTGAACACCTTTTACTATACAATAGTATCGGAGAAATTTTCCTACAAGCATAGAAATGTTTGTTATCCACAAATTTGCTCTCATATAGCCAAGAGCCACAACTATTACTGTACCTCCTGCAGGTAAAAATGACAGAAATGCCATCAAACCACCCGGTCCTTTCTGCACAAATTTCATTGTACGCTCAAGTTTATCCGGTTTTATATGCAGATATTTATCAATCCACTCTAATTTTCCCAAACGCCCAATATAATAACATGTCGTACCTCCCAAAAAATTTCCGGTAGTAGCAAATAGTAATGAGAGATTTGCATCAAATCCTGTTGCTAATAATATTGCAAGAACAGCTTCCGAACAAAATGGAAAGGCTGAACCCGCTATAAACGAAGCTATAAATAACCCCCAATATCCCCAATCAGACAAATATGCTACCAAATCCATACTATAAATATTGTTATATATGTAAAAATAAACAATAATAAGTATCTCAATTTAGCTTTACTGCGTATTGTATTAAAATATCGGGCAGCAAGTATTGCCGAGGAGGCATTAAAAATAGGTAAATACTCATTCTTATTAACAGGATTCAACAACATCATCAATACTGAAAATATAAATATTGTATTTAAAAATACAATATATCTTTTTGTTGAAATCTTATCTTTTGAATCGCTATACAACATGCTTATATTATACACGCAAACAACCAAAAAGGCAGGAATTATATAGGCTATTTGATATAGGCTCTCTGCCGAAACAATATTATAATCTGCTAAAGATATAATACTCTTTATTCTATGCCACGCCCCGATATAATCCGAATTAATCCAACCCAAATAGTCAACAGATATGTACATAATTATACTTGTTGCTATTGCCATCAGTGATGCAATGAAGCTTCTAAGGGTGAGATTATTCATTTGTAAGAGTCCAATCCAGAAAAGGGGGATAAAGAAGACCATTTTATCCCATACAATTAGGGTTGCACACATTAAAAGAGTTGACCCAAACACAACCCTCTCAACTCTGGTCGCTCCATAATATTCAAAAAGATAGTATGTAAAGCCCAACACCATTACTGCTCCAACAAGCCCCATTTGCAAAGTCAAGGATAATGAAGGGTTACAACATTGCAACATCAAGAAAAAAAGCGTAGGAAACAGTGAGAGTAATGTAGTTATTGAAAATCTGTTCGCAATTGTTGAAATTATAACAACAAGCAATAATGTTAAGGCAATATTTATTATAAGAGAGATTAATGATGTGCTCCAATCAGGTGATAAAGAAGGAGTTATAAATCCCTCAAAAGAGGCATTCTGAGGAGAAACAAATATTGAAGCGATGACAGTTAATGCCACCGCTGCAATTATACATAAAATATGAGATACCAAGTTTGTTGGTATGCTTATTGTCCCATAATCCCTTCGTGATACCACCTCTCCGTTATTTAAGGTCAAAGCCTATATCTCTACGATAATATTTTTTATCAAAGATTATCTTTTGAGCATTCTCAAACGATTTTGCCAATGCCTCATCTTTGCTGTTACCGTATGAACTTACAGCTATAACTCTACCGCCTGAAGTAAATACTTTACCTTCTTTTAATGTTGTGCCTGCATGGAAAAGAATACTATCTGTAACATCAGTAAGACCTGTAATCTCTTTCCCCTTTTCATAATCTCCGGGATAGCCTCCTGATACCAACATAACAGTTACAGCATAACGTGAATCTATTTCAAGGGTCTTATTACAAAGAGTACCATCTGCTACTCCTTCAAACAATTCAACAAGATCCGACTTTACTCGTAACATAACCGCCTCTGTCTCAGGATCGCCCATTCTTACGTTATACTCAATAACCATTGGTTCTCCTTCAACATTTATAAGTCCTAAGAAGATAAATCCTTTATATTCAATTCCCTCTTTTTTAAGCCCTTCAACTGTTGGAATTACTATACGCTCCTCAACCTTTGCCATAAATTCTGCATTGGCAAATGATACTGGTGAAACAGCACCCATACCTCCGGTGTTTAAACCTGTATCGCCTTCTCCTATGCGTTTATAATCTTTGGCAACAGGTAAGATTTTATAGCTTTCACCGTCTGTAAGTACAAATACCGAGCACTCTATTCCCGACAAGAACTCTTCAATAACCACTGTACTGCTTGCTTCACCAAACATTCCATCAAGCATTGCCTTTAACTCCTGCTCCGCCTCTTTTAGGTTATCAATAATAAGGACCCCTTTCCCTGCTGCCAAGCCATCAGCTTTCAGTACATATGGAGCTTTTAATCTCTTCAAAAAATCTACTGCTTCATCATACTCCTTTGCTGTAAACTCCTTATATGCTGCTGTAGGTATATTATGACGCATCATAAATGCTTTTGCAAAGGCTTTGCTTCCCTCAAGGCGCGCACCCTCTTTTGAAGGACCTATAACAGGGATAGATGATAATTCTGGTGTTGTTTTAAAATAATCATATACTCCTTTTACCAGAGGGTCCTCAGGACCAACTACAACCATCTTGATATTATTCTGAAGGACAAACTCTTTTACAGCATCAAAGTCATCGGCCTTGATTGCCACATTTGTTCCAACTGTAGCGGTACCGGCATTACCGGGTGCAATAAACAACTTATCGCATTTGTTACTTTGTGTTATTTTCCACGCAAGGGCATTCTCTCTTCCGCCCGAACCTAATAAAAGGATATTCATATATACTATTTTTATTTGTTTATACTTTATAAGCAGGTTAATATGGTTATATCAACAGTTATTTGCAAAGGTAATTTAATTGCATCAATTTACAAAGGGAAACATATTGTTAGTTTATGATTTTTAAAAGCTACATATACAAAATAAAAAAGCAGGTTACATTTTCTGTAACCTGCCGTATAAGATTGTCAATCTCTAATTTATTAATCCTGACCTCCTCCCAAAGAACGATACAACTCTATCATTCCTTGTATCTCAACAAATTTGTTTGATACTTGATTTAAACGTGCATTCAAAAGAGTTGTTTGGGCTGTCAATACCTCTAAGTAGGTGGTATTACCATGTTTCATCAAAAGTTGTGTACTCCTTACTGCAGTTTCTAATGAGGCTACCTGTTTTGCATAAAACTCAGTTTTAGCCTTTGCTGTTTGATATTTATCTAAAGCAAGATTTACCTCACTACCTGCTTTTAGGATTGATTTCTTAAATTCTAACAAAGCAATCTCTTGACCAGCCTTCATAGCTTTCAAGTTTGCCACAAGAGCCCCTCTATTAAATATTGGTTGAACAAGTGATAATAGAGCCGAACCTATAAATTCGCCCGGATTTATTATGGCAGATCCTACGCTGTTTGTCCAACCTGCTGTTCCACTAAGAGATATTTGAGGATAGAATGATGCACGAGCCTTATTTGTATCATAAAATGCAGCTTCAAGCGCATGTTCTGTGGCTCTTACATCGGGTCGGCGAGACAATATACTTACAGGCACACCTACCGAAATATTCTCAGGTAGTACGGCCTCATTTAGAGATCCTCTATTGATATATTGCGGAGTCTTAGCCAACAACAAGCACAAAGTATTTTGAGCCTCATTTACTGACTCTTTAAGAGTTAATACAGTTGTACTGATGTTATAATATGTAGCCTCTGTTTGAGCAAGACCCGCTTCGTTCATCATACCTGCTTTTTTCATTGCTCTCGCAGTTTTTACACTCTGCTCCCAATTTGCTTTTGTCTCCTCGGCAATTTTCAATTGCTCGTCCAACATAAGTAAACTATAGTATGTTGTGGCAACTCCTGCTATAAGTTGAGTTTTAACTGCTTGCTCATAATCACGGGTTTGCTCCAACGTAGCTTTTGCCTTACGTTTTGCACTTGTAAGTTTTCCGAAGAAATCAAGTTCCCAAGATGCTGATGCAGGAGCAGTATAAGTTTTTGTTGTAACTCCTCCATTTATATCTACATAATTATATCCTCCTTGAGGTGCTATCGCCAACGAGGGTAGATATGCCAATTTTGCAGGAATCATTGCAGCCTCCGCTTGTTCAACTCTAAGTTGGGTTGTTTTATAATCGACATTACGTACAAGCGCTGTATCAATAAGTGCTTGCAACTTTACATCAGTAAACATTTCGCGCCATGAAATATCTGCCATACTGCTGCTATCGGTTATTACAACCTCCTCGCCATATAACCCTTCGGGAACCTCTTTTGCGGGTTTATATTTTCCGTACAAACCGCAGCTGCTCAAAAGAGCAGCACATGCGGCAATTAATATTATATTCTTCATATTCATTCTCATTAGGTTTAGGCTTTTCCTTTTTCTGCTTTCTTCTCTTTTATAACCTCTTCTATATCATGCTTGATTTGAAGGTCTTGTGTCTTTTGTTTTTTCAAAGGTTTAACCTTCTCGTCTAACCATTGGAAGGTTATATATAGAGATGGAACCATGAATAACAAGGCTAATGTTCCTATTAACATACCTCCAACAACACCTGATCCAAGTGAACGGTTACCATTTGCTCCAACTCCGTGTGCAGCCATCAAAGGCAACATACCGAATATCATTGTCAATACTGTCATCAGGATAGGACGTAAACGTGCTTTTGCCGCACTTAAAGCAGCCTCTGTTATACCCATTCCGGCTCTGCGACGCTCAACAGCAAACTCAGTAAGCAAGATACCTGTTTTTGCTATCAAACCTATAAGCATAATCAATCCTGTTTGCAGATAGATGTTATTTTCAAGTCCCATCATCTTAGCAAAGGCAAAACTTCCCATCAAACCTGCAGGAATTGTAAGAATTACTGCAAATGGTATTAGGAAACTTTCGTAAAGAGCCGAAAGAATCAAGTACATCATCACAATACATATTGCAAAAATGATAATTGTATTGTTTGTCTGAGAGTTCTCTTCACGAGTAATACCTCCGAAGTCATATCCATATCCACGAGGTAAGAATTGTGCCGCAGTCTCTTTAACTGCATTAATAGCTTCTCCTGTACTATATCCTTCGGCAGGCATAGCATTTACGGCTATTGAGTTAAACATATTAAAGCGCGACAGTGTCTCTGCTCCATAAACTCTTTGAAGAGAAACAAATTGACTCAATGGAGCCATCTCTCCTGTTCCTGTTATAACAAATGTGTTATCAAGAGATTTCTCATCTAAACGATATTTTGGATCGGCCTGCATCATAACCCTATACACCTTTGAGAAACGGTTAAAGTCTGATACATATTGACCTCCGTAATATGCCGATAATGTACTAAGAACCAATGTAGGTGTTATACCTGCACGTTTACATTTTGCAGCATCAACATCAACACTCCATTGCGGATAACGAATATCAAATGTTGAATAAGCCATTGAAATTTCAGGACGTTGCATCAAGGCTCCCATATACTTTTGTGAAGTCATAAAGAAGTCTGTTACATCACCTCCTGCCCGGTCTTGCAAGTGAAGGTCAAGAGAGTTACCCATACCATAACCCGGAATCATACCCGGCGATATGGCAAATACTTGAGCATCTTTAATGTCCATTGTCAGACCATATATCATCTTTATTATACTATCAACATCATCTCCTTCGCCTTTACGGTCGTCCCAATGTTTCAGACGCACCATAAACAATCCAAATGAGTTTCCTTGACCTGAAAGAACTCCGTAACCTGTTACCTTTTGAAGATACTTAATTTGAGGTATCATTTGAAGACGTTGCTGAACGGTTTTCATAATTGCATCAGTTTGTGCAATTGAGCTACCGGGAGCGGCACTTACGTTAACAATAACAAATCCTTGGTCCTCATTCGGGACAAGACTTGTTTTTGTTGTTTTCATGAAATAACCCAACAAACCTACTGATAGCACAAGAATTACCCATGCAAGCCATTTACGTTTAACAAAAAGCATCACAATTTTACGATACTTCTCTGCCAATGTTCCGAATGCAGCATTAAATGCCTTACGGAAACGAGCAGCAAAGTTATTCTTTTGTGAACCGTCCTCGTTCATGTATGGTTTCAATAACAATGCACAAAGTGCAGGGCTTAATGTCAAAGCGTTAATAGCCGAAATACCTACAGCAACAGCCATTGTCAAACCAAATTGAGTATAGAATACTCCTGATGTTCCACCCATAAAAGATACGGGAATAAACACCACCATAAATACAAGAGACGATGTGATTACGGCATTACTGATACCTTTCATGGCATCGACACTCGCCTTTTTGGGCGAACGATAACCTGCATCAAATTTAGCTTGTACTGCTTCAACCACAATAATGGCATCATCTACCACCGTACCAATTACAAGAACCAATGCAAACAATGTAATAAGGTTAAGACTGAAACCAGCAACCATCATAAATGCAAATGTTCCCACCAACGATACTACAATACCCACCAACGGAATTATTGTTGAGCGAACATCTTGCAAGAATACATATACAACCAAAATTACAAGAATGATAGCCTCAATAAGTGTACGAACCACATTGCTAATTGATGCAAACAAGAAATCGTTAGTACTATTTACTTGGTCTAACTCTACTCCTTTTGGAAGGTCTTTGCGAACTTCATCAAGAAGTTGGTCAATCTCTTCATTTACAGCTGTAGCATTTGATCCTGCTGTCTGAAAGACCATTGCCATAACACCAGGGTGTGCATTAAACTCTCCTACATATGAATAACTTTCGCGACCCATCTCAACATCGGCAATATCTTTTAATCGTAAGATTTCACCATCAGAAGTTGAACGTATTATGATATTTCCAAACTCTTCAGGAGTCATTAAACGTCCTTTATACTTCATTGTATATTGGAAGGTCTCTTTTGAATTTTCTCCGAATTGACCTGTTGCTGCCTCAATATTTTGCTCGGCAAGAGCCATAGTAACATCTGAAGGCATCAACTTGTATGTAGCCATAACATCAGGTTTCAACCATATACGCATACTATACTCACCTCCCAACACCATCATATCACCAACACCGGTAATACGAAGAATTTGAGGTTTAATATTTATATTTATGTAGTTTGCAAGGAAGTTCTCATCATACATTCCGTTTGGGCAGTGCAATGAGAATAGTTGCAACATACTTGTTTGGCGTTTCATTGTTGTAACACCAACTTGTTTAACCTCTTGAGGCAAACGTCCGTTAGCACGTGAAACACGGTTTTGAACATTGACTGCCGCCATATCCGGATCGGTTCCCTGCTTAAAATAGATTGTAATTGAAGCCGAACCGGCGTTTGAAGCAGTAGAGGTCATATAGGTCATATCCTCCACACCGTTGATAGCCTCTTCAAGAGGAGCAATCACAGCCTTTTGTATAGTCTCGGCATTAGCACCATAGTAGGTTGCATGTACCATTACTGTTGGAGGTGCAATGTCGGGATATTGCTCTATGGGTAGGTTTGATAAACCTATCAATCCCATAATTACTATTACAATTGATATTACCGCCGATAATATAGGGCGATCTATAAATCTTTTTAAATTCATTATATATATCCTCCTTAGACTAAATTATTTTGTAGGTTGAGCCATTTGGGTAGCATCGGGAGCTTGTTTGGGTTTGATAGGTGTTCCCTCACGAAGAAGAGCCACACCCTCAGCAACAATTGTATCGCCCGCATAAAGACCCATCTCTACTATATACTCTTTACCTCCATTAACACGAAGAACTTGCACAGGGGCAGCAACTGCCTTTCCGTCAACCACTTTATATACGAAATTCATATGCTGAAGTTCAAATGTTGCACTTTGGGGTACAACAACTGCATCTTTATATGTTGTAGGAACTATTACGCTTCCGGCTCCTCCTGAGTGAAGAAGACCTCCCTTGTTAGGGAATATTGCACGAAGACTAACGGTTCCTGTTGTGGGGTCAATAACACCGCTTATTGTCTCAATCTTTCCCTTTTCGCTATATAGCGATTTATCGTTTAATCGTAATTCAATTTCTGGCATCTGCTTCAAAGCATTATCCTTTGAACCATACTCTCTTACAAGATTAAGAAGTTGGTTTTCAGTCATTGAGAAATATACATACATATCAGAGTTATCTGACACTGTTGTTAGAGGTTGCATCATTGAGGGACCAACCAATGCTCCTACACGATAAGGCAATGTTCCTACAACTCCATCTGCCGGGCTTTTAACCTCAGTATATGATAGACTATTTGCGGCATTTGTCTCTTGTGCCTTTGCCTGAGCAAGTTGAGCCTTAGCTGCAAGCATTGAATTTTTGGCAGTCTTCAAATCGAACTCTGAAACTACATTCTCTTTGTAAAGTTCTTGACGACTCTCGTAATTCAATTTTGCTGTTTCATATGCTGCAGTAGCAGCCTCAACATTTGCTTTTGCCGTCTCATAAGCCGCGGTATAAGGAACTTGATCAATGATAAACAGAACTTGTCCTTTTCTTACTTTTTGACCTTCAGAAACACAAAGTTTTGTCAAAGTACCACCAACCTGAGGCATAATTGCAATATCTTGCCTTCCTTTTATAGTTGCACTATATTCGTTAGTAATAGTCTTGTCGGTATTATCAACCGCCAAACAAGCGTAAGTCGCCTCGGGCATAACAGGGGCCTGTTTACAACCGACAACCAAACAGCACATAACAATTAGAAAGTGCTTGATGTTGAAACATTTTTTCATCATAATTTTTTATTTTATAAATTGTTTATATACATATTTGCTTACAGTGTTTACACCATAAACACTATTTTGGGCGCAAAGATACTTCATATTCGCGAAGTTATCACTTTCATATTTTGCATAATGCTGTTCATTTTCGGAACTAATTGCGTAAAAATTTGCTAAAAAGTAACTATCTTTACAAATCAAATTAAAAATTGAACTATTTAATCATAATAAGAAGGTAAGAAATAATAGAATGACTACTAATATATTATCAAATAATTCGGAACTATTTTTTATAAAAGAGGGAAACTGCCTATTTGAAAGTGAATGGTTTGACAAAACAGAAAACGGAGCAATACTTTTTTGCTTAGAAGGAGAAATAAACATACTTATTGACTTGAAGCCCTTGATAATATCAAAAAACACTCAGGTAATCATCATGCCTAACTCCATAGTCAAAATTCAAAAAGTATCGCCGGATCTTAAAATCTTCTTTTTAGGAATAAGCAATTCGCTTTTCAGAGCCATGTGTGCACATGTAAGCCCCACACTTTTCAAACTGATAAAACAAAATCCGGTCTTTCTCCTATCTCAAGAAAATAAGGTCGTGGTAGAATCATTTATACAAATGACCCGAACCATATATAACGACATTGATAATCAATACCGTACACAAATAATAAAAAGTACTCTTAACGCATTTATTCTATACAACTACGACAAATATCAAAAGCTCCATAGCAATGATGAAAATGCAATGGAGCCTACAAGAAATAAAATCTTTGATGATTTTATTGATTTAATACACAAAAACTGTTTAACCGAAAGAGAGGTTACCTTTTATGCTGACAAATTATGTATTTCATGCAAATATCTATCGGATATATGCCACAATATAGTTGGTGCTTCGGCTAAAAAGATTATTGATAATTTTTCACTGCTTGAGATGAAAGTACTTTTACATAATACACAACTATCAATGCAGGATATAGCCAATAAAATGGGATTCCCTGACCAATCGTATATGGGCAGATATTTTAAACGATATGAAGGTATCTCTCCAAGTGCATTTCGCAAACAGGTAGTTAACGAAATGGGAGGGTAATTAAGCACCTTATTTGCTATATTGCAACTTTTAAAAGGATTAATAGTCAGAGACAGGGCGAACCATATTTCCATAACATCTACTCATAGAATTTATCTCTCTTATTTGCGATGTAAATTTTAAGACACAGGCCTCATAAGGTACCGTTTTATCAAGAGATGATGTAAAATAATTACCACTCTGACTATTTATATGTAACACTCCTTTTATATATCCGGTAACAGGAAGAAATATCGAATTGCCGTTTTTAGCAACTATTTTATAACCGTTTACTCCTTCAAGAGTTGTCCAAGTCCAATTACAATTTTCAATTAACTCTTCAAACTCATTTTTGGTAGGCATACGACAAGTTTTTTCCCACTGTTTATAAGCTGCATCATCGTCCAATTCAAGATAATATTTATTATCTACTAAGCCATAATCTTTTACACTATTATATTTTTCAATAGAGTTGTAGGTTCCTGAACAATATTTATAAAAATCCCAATAATAGCCTGACTCTATTTTTGTATTGGTTTCTCCCCAGGCAAAATAGTCCCCAAATTCATGTGGAGCTCCTGCTCCTACATTGAAAGTTGCCCATTTTACATTTAATCCCAAATCAATAAACTCAATTGCTGTTTTACTATTAGCAAAATTAGCAACTATCTCCATATCCTTTGTCACACAAATCTCCGAGGGATTTTTAAAACTGATAATTTCTCCATTATTAGTCCAATTTTTAAACGTGTAATTACCGTCAACTCGAGTCTGAAGAAAAATCTTTTCTCCTGTCAGAGCAAGAATCTCTTTTTTTTGAATATTGCCCTCTCCTCCATTAGTCATAATTATAACCTTATGGTATGAAGGGGTAAGAGTATCACCACCATTACTATTTTTATTATCTTTCTCGCATGCTGTAAATAGCAAGACCAGCATAAGTGATATAGGTAGGATTTTTAATATCTCTTTAATCATAAAACTATCATATTTATATAATATATGGGTTGCGCATGCAACCCATATATATTAACAACAAAAATTCAAAGTTTTGCTAAGGCAGATATATAAATATCTACTCCACTACTTCCTCTTGTTTTACAAAAATTGCTTTATACTCTTTACCTTCGTCTGTAATTTTAGCTGTGGTATAAGGATTATTGGTGCTTACAACTTCGTCTCCTACATTCCAACTTTTAAATAGATATCCGTCTGCTGGTGTAGCTTGAATTGTTATCTGAGAATTATAATCAATCAAATATGTATTATCCTCATTTTGAGTTGCTCCACTTATAACCGAGACAACTCCTCCTTCTTCAGAACCGGATATTACTTTTACCTCAATTTTTGTCAACTTAAAGAATGCCTCAACTTCTACATTGGCATAAATATCTCTTGTAGTAAGCGTTGATCCTTGTGATGTTATTGTAATTACATCTCCGGCTTCAGTGGTAATAGTTGTTATTGTTTCATTATCCTTAGTCTCTTCTACAATCTCTCCCTCTAACTTTTTACCGTTTATTGTCCAGTAATCAAATTCATAACCTGTGTTGGGATGAGATGTAATTGTTAATTTCTCTCCGGGTTTAACACTTGAATAACTACGTCCTACAATTTTTCCTCCATTATTTGCAGTTATTTTAGCTGACAATAACTCTTTTTCTATAACTGCGTTATAGTACGATGTTGCAGTTTTTCTAACAACTTGTTTTACTCGTTTGCCTGTTACGTTATCAGTAAACCAATAGTCATATTTAAATTCTTCGGGAGTTAATACAGCTATATAGACGTTTTGGGTTGAAACTTCTGCTCCTGAAACAATTACTTTTTTATCTTCCGGAGCTTTGGTTTCATCTTCAAAAGTTTGTTCCCACTCTCTATATTTTGATAATCTCCAATTTTTGAAATCTGTATTTTCTTTTGATACAAATACTTTTATGGAATCACCATAATACAATTGGTTCATTCTTCCATCAATATGTAAATACTGAACATCTTTACCATTTACAAGTTTTGAAGCTCCTGAAACTTTTCCTTCTCCTATCACAGAGAATGAAACATCACAAGGTAATGGTTTAAATAGCGCTGTAATAGTTGAATCTTGCGATACATTGATATTCAATGTATCAGGTTCATACATATATATATATGCATTTTTAGATTTTTCAAGTTTAGGTATTACTTTATCTTTTGATACCCATTTGTCAAATATATATCCTTTATCAGGAGTTGCAATTATCTCAAATTTACCATTAATGGTTACTTTTTTACCCGCTGATACTTTTCCTCCCTTTCCTGCTTTTGTTGTAATGTTATATTCAATTTTCTTGAATTGTGCATTAATTACTGTATCTTGAGTCAACGTTATAGTAAATTCTTTTGCTGTAGAGATTACTGTCTCTTTTGAAGCCCAACCAGTAAAGACAAACTCTGAACCCTCTTTTTCTACTGCTGTAAGAACTATCTGTTTTCCGTATTGAACATTATCTTTAAGAGCTCCTTCTTCATTCTCATCTTTTTTTATCTCTATATCTTCTTTTCCCTCTACTATTACACCACCTATTTCTCCTTCGCCCTCTACTTTAACTATAACGCTATAGATTGCCTCTTCAAAGATTGCTTTATATTCAACCGCCTCTTTAAAAGTTTCTTCAAATTTTACAGGTTTATTTACTACGTTTCCTGCTGCATCTTGCCACTCTTTAAATTGGAAACCTTCTGCAGGTATAGCCTCAAATGTAAGTTTCTCATATTCTGTTACATTCAAAGAAGTTTTATCCTTTTCGGTTGGAGAAGATACTTTTGCAGAACCTTGATTTTCGTCTGCTACTGTAACTTTTACCTCAAATGGTTTACCGAAACATGCCTCATAATTAATCTTATCTGTTACTGTTAAAGTATCAATAGCCTTATATGATACGATAGATATATCTCCATTCTCTTTCTTCTCGCCCCAACCTCCAAATTTATAATCGGGATTTACAATTGCTGATAAATAAAGTTTGCCATATTCTATCATTTTCCCATTAAGCTCGGCAATACTCTCTCCTTTTATATTTTTTACATCTATCGCACCACCTTCAGTTGTAGTAAAGATAACGTCAAATTCTTTGCGTTTAACAGGAGTATTATTCTCCACTTTGCTAATACCTATACTATTCTCAATACCTGCTTTTATCTCAGCAAAAATATCTTCGTCTGCTTTTAATTGAGTATTGGGAACATACATTGCTACCAAATATGCATCTTCAACATATACTTTTGTATTATTGTTTCCATCAGTAATTTTATCATCTACAAAATCTGTTTTAACTAATACATTGTCATCGATACTTATATATTCATTCTCGTTAGAGGTTGAGCAATATCTGTCTGACAAATATTTTGTCAAGAATTCTTGATTTTTGGAATCCATTATAACACCAACTCCTGTCAAATTTCCATTATCACCAAACATATAAACATATCGTGATACGGCTTTTTGCAAAGGATCTTTTACATCTGCGAGGTTCTCAGGAGATAATTCAGGATAAAACAATAATCTATAAGGAGTCTCTTTATCACTTTCATCTTTAACTGTTACTATTCCGTCAACAATAAGGGTATTATTTACCTCAACTGCACTATATGAAAGGTTATGAGTTTTATTCAAATCTTGTTTATACTCCATTGAATTCTTTATACTCTCACTATTTAAACTAAAGTCTGATACACAAGGATCTAAATATAGATTATTCAAAGATTTTACTGTAATGTCACAATATGACCAGTTTACTCTTAAATTTGTCTTTCCAACATGTAATCCGGTAACTACTCCATCTGAAGTTACACTTGCTATTTTGGGATTTCCTATTTCCCATGCACTTTCTTCACCGGTAAATCCCAATTGAGCAGATTCTCCGACATTAAGAGTTACACTTGATTGCTTTAAATTTCCTCCACCGGGACGATCAATATCCTCTGAACACGAAGAGAGGATTAACACTGACACCATAGTGAGCATCAAAGATAAGATTTTAGTTTTCATAAGATCTGTTTTTATAAAGTTAGTATATTGCCCGTTTATGATGGCAACCGCAAACTTTATAAAAAAGAAAACGTGGGAGGTGCTCATTGTTAAGAAGGTACGACCAAGCACCCTTACAGACATAAGCACACCCACGCCAAACGGAGTGGGCATTTGTTGCGCTTATTGTTCGTCTGTATAAAAATTGGTCGTTTTTCTTAACAGAACAACAGCCTAAATGCCATTATATATAGTGCGCTGAGTTTACTCAACACGCGACAAAGATATAAAAACTTTTTAAATGATATTATTAATATGAGACATTTTTTTATGTTTACGCATTTTTATTTTAGTTTTTGATTATCTTCCTTATCTCATTCTTTAATTATATGATGATGTCGGCAATAAAAAATAATATAACTATTTTGCTTATAAAGTATTAGTGTTTAAAGATTCAGAACTTACTATTTATATAAAAACATTAGCTCAATCAGCCGATAGGCTAACTGAGCTAATTATATATGATTTACTCTAATAATTACTTTAAAAAGTCATCAAAATAGCGAGTTATCTTCTCGTATAAATGTACTCGGTTGGGACCTACTACATTGTGCCCGTGTCCGGGATATACAAAATAGTCGGGATAAGTACCACTGTTTATACTGCTATCCAAAAAACGGAGAGTATGTTGCCACACCACAACGGGATCTGTGTCGCAATGGATAAGCAACAGACGACCTTTAAGATTACCTGCAAGCGAATTCATATCTGAATTTTTATAGCCTTCGGGGTTGTCCTGCGGTGTTCCCATATATCGCTCTCCGTACATAATCTCATAATATTTCCAATCGGTAACTGCTCCACCTGCTACTGCAGCTTTAAACATATCGGGATTGTTCAATGTCATGTTCAACGTCATAAATCCGCCAAAACTCCAACCATGAACTCCAAGACGTGCAGTATCGACATAGGGTAACGATTTCAAGAACTCTACACCTTGCAATTGGTCGGCAAGCTCAACCTTTCCGAGATTGCGATGCGTTGCACTTTCAAATTCCAATCCTCTGTTTGCCGAACCTCTGTTGTCAAGGGTAAATACGACATAACCTCTTTGTGCCATATATATGTCCCAACCTCTATAGTTCCACATAAAGGTATTGGTTACCTGTTGTGCATGAGGACCACCATATACATATATTATAGCCGGTAGTTTTTTTGTTGAATCAACCTCAATCGGACGTGTCATACGATAATATAATGGAGTTATTCCATCTGCAGCAATAATTGTTCCATTCTCAATTACTACAGGCATATCAAATTTATCAAATGGATTTTTTGCTCTCAACAACTCAACATCTTTACCGGGAGTTTTGAGAGAACCGGCCTTAATAACTCGCGGAGTATTATTGTTACTGAAATTATCAATATAGTAGTTAAACGACGGAGATATTTGAGTATTATGAACACCTGCCTCAGGAGTTACACGTATACGTTCTCCACTTTTTATATTAACCTTATAAAGATTTCGCTCCAGAGGCGAAGCCTCTGTAGAGGTTATATATAAAAATTTCTTGTCGGCAGATATCTGTGCATCTAAAATCTCCCATTCGCCTGAAGTGAGTTGTCGCTGTAACTCTCCTTTGGTATTATAGATATAGGCATGGCGATAACCATCTCGACGCGATATATAGATAAACTCATTCTCCGATATAAATATAAGTGGGTGCTCGGGCTCGGTATATTTATCGCTTGTTTCGGTAAAGAGCACAGCCTCTTTTGAGCCATTTCTTGCATTATAACAAACAAGGTTACAGGTATCTTGCTTGCGATTTACCTCTAAAATATAGATTTTATCGCCTTCGGGCGACCAACTTATATTTGTAAAATATCTTTCGTCGGTTTTGCCACTTTTAAGGTAAACCGTATTCCCTCTTTTAAGATTATATACTCCCACTTTTACGGTATGGCTCTTCATTCCCGCCATAGGGTATTTTATACTCTTTAGCTCTGCTTGGCGCGCACTCACATCAACAAGTGGATAATCCTTTACTGCACTCTCGTCCATGCGATAGAATGCTACCGATTTACCGTCGGGTGACCAAAATATTCCCTTTTCAATACCAAACTCATTACGATGCACATAGTTTGAGCCGAGCGATACATCTTTTGCCGTATCAGAGGTCATAACAACTCTTTTACCGTTGGGCAGATGCAAATGCAAAGTATCATAGGTGGTTGACACATAAGCATCAGCATCAGCTGAGTACTCGGCATGTTTATCTCTTTTATTGAAGTTATATTCCGATACCAATTTTTTTGTATTACAATCAATTTTATATGCTCTGTTCTTATGCTTAAAACGCAACATTATTGAGCCGTTCTCCTCTGAAGCAACGATCTGAGGTATTGCTTTAAGGGTATCTTTTCCAATATTTGAGAGTATTAAATCAATCTCCTCCTTAGTTATAAGTTTCTGCTCTTTTGCGTCGGGCAATGTACCAACAATAACTTTTCCTGCCTTTACATAAATATAGTTGTCGCCTGCAAATTGCAATTGCCTCATATTTTCGGGCATTATTGACGAATAGTTTTTACCGCCGGGCATAAGGTGTTGCAGTGTCAACTCTTTGCTGTTTTGTGCCATTATTGAAGATATTGATAAAAACAGTGTTAATAGAACAGATAGTACTCTCAAATTATTTAGCATTACTCCTCCTTTTTTTTACGTTTTCTAAATTGTTTTGCCTCTCCCGATGAGGCTCCCTCGAGCATTGAAGGCTGACGGAATGTTACAAATTTTGAAACAAACTCATCACCATGTAACTCTCTCTTCTCATACGGAAATTTTGGTGTAGTTTTTTCAGGCTGAGGTTTAAAATCGGGACGTTTCTCTCCTTTTTTAGGTTTAAACTCCTTAGGAGCTTTACGGTCATCAAAAGAGTATCTCTTCTTATCGTTTGATTTGGCAAAAGTTTTCTCTTTTTTGCCTCCCTCTCTCTTAAACTCATCACGTTTTGCAAATTTGCTCTTCTCCTTACGTTGTGGAGTTGCGGTTTTACCCTCGGCAACAGCCTTTTTGTGCTGACTGTATGTGCCTCCGAAAATTTGGTATTCGCGGAACTCGCACTCCAACGAACCGTTCATCAAGGCAATTTTTTGCGAAGGTTTAAGACCAATCTTGTCAAAGCCCTCCATTGATGAACTGATTACCCATGCATCGCAACCTGTAAATATATGTTTTAGTTTTGTACCCAACGACGAATATATCTCCTCCAAATCGCGTGGGTTAAGACGCTCTCCGTATGGGGGATTTGTTACCACCAAACAATTTTGAGGGGCCTCCTCCCAACGTTGAATTGATTTAGCTTCGAGCGATATGTAACGCTCCATGCCTGCTCCCTTTATATTTTGACGGGCAATCTCTATAACTTGCGGAGAGATATCGGCACCATAAATCTTATGTGTAAACTCACGCTCACGCGAGTCGTCGTTATAAATCTCTTGTAAAAGGTCTGCATCAAAATCGTTCCATTTTTCAAACGCATATCCTTTGCGATACAAACCAGGTGCTGTATTTGTTGCTATAAGGGCAGCCTCAATAAGCAGAGTTCCCGAACCACACATGGGATCAACAAAATCTTTTGAACCGTCCCAACCAGCCTTTAATAACATAGCGGCAGCAAGAACCTCGTTAATAGGAGCTTCGGTTTGAGCAACACGATACCCACGTTTATGAAGACTCTCACCCGAAGAGTCAAGAGATATCGTACACTCGTTATGCGAGATATGCACATTAAGGTATATGTCAGGATTTGTTAATCGCACCGAAGGGCGTTCACCACCAAGCTCAGTGAAATAATCAACAATTGCATCTTTAACACGGTATGTAACAAAACGTGAATTACGGAAATCGTCCGAATTTACCACCGAGTCAATTGAGAAGGTTCCCTTTGGTGTAATAATTGTTTGCCAATCAAACTCCTTTATTTTGGCATATAACTCATCGGTATCTGTTGCCTTAAAAGAATATACAGGCTTTAAAATACGCAAAGCCGTACGACAAAAGAAGTTTGCTTTATACATCAGCTCCTTGTCGCCCTTAAACGACACCATACGGCGTCCTATCTCTATATCTTCACCACCAAGAGCCTCTATCTCGGTAGCCAACTCCTCTTCAACACCTTGAAAAGTTTTAGCTATAAGTTCAAACTTTTTACTCATTCCTCTATTTATCTTTTCTTTGTTTAGCTTTTGATTGTGTTACTACTTCGCCCGAAGCAACATCTTCTGTTATCCATATATTACCACCAATTGTAGCACCTTCGCCTATGGTAATTCGGCCCAAAATAGTAGCATTTGAATATATAATAACGTTATCGCCAATAATTGGGTGTCGGGCAATACCCTTGATAGGATTGCCGTTCTCATCTAACGGAAAACTCTTTGCACCGAGAGTTACTCCTTGATATAGTTTTACATTATTACCCAATATTGCAGTAGCACCAATAACAACACCTGTACCGTGGTCAATAGTAAAATATTCGCCTATTGTAGCAGCAGGGTGAATATCAATACCTGTTTCGGAGTGAGCCATTTCAGATATAATTCTCGGGATTAGAGGCACACCTAACTCCATAAGACGGTGAGCTATGCGATAGTTACTAATTGCCCTTATGGCAGGATAACAGAATATAACCTCCGAATAACTTTCGGCAGCAGGATCTCCGTTATAAGCGGCAATAACATCGGTAGCCAATACCCTGCGCAACTCGGGTAACGAAGCCACAAACTCTGACGAAATATCCTTTGCCCTATCTCTGCACTCGCCAATATTTATACCCTCTTTGCAACCACATTCACTGCATAACCCTGCAAGAATTTGCTCGGTAAGAAGTTTAAACAATCTCTCCGAATTTACACCCAAGTGGTATGGCAACGTGTCGCTATCAACACGCGAGTGTCCAAAATATCCGGGAAATATAATTGAACGACAAAGCTCTATAATCTCACGCAACTCCTTAGCCGAGGGCATTGGAGCCCCCTCTTGTTGCGGATTACATAAAATCTTCAAAGAGTCGTCGTTTGAAAGTTTCTGCACCGTCTCTCTTATTGATTGTGCATGTTGTTCTTTTCGCATCTTTTATTCTGTTATCGTAGGAAGTGGGTGAAATTTAATATTTTACTGAACTTCCCTTTTAAGTTTATCAATTATAACAAAGCTTTTCTGTAGCTATTTTAATTTATTAACCAAGCTACTCCAACTCCTATGTTTGAGCTTTGTGCCGGATTTTGACAATTTACTGATGAGTAAACATCGAGTTGTACACGTGGCGAAACCATATAGTTAAAGCCAAAATCAATGTTACAATCGCCCTCCGCACCATTACCTTGTGTTGGAATTATATAGTTATAACTCTCAACAAAAGCTCCTAAATCGTCGGTTATTGAAAAGCCCAAGCATAGAGCCAAAAATGTTGCGGGTGAATTATCAAAAAATGTATCCCACTCCACTCCTGCATCAAAACCTACATTTAGCCAATTGCATAGGTCTTTATCAAACATAAAATGGAACATTGGCAAGAGCTCGCCTGCATCTTTACGAACAGGTATGGCAAAGTTTGCCATAAAGGCTATATTGGGAGCCCATTTGCTTTGACTTGCATCAAATAGGGCAACTTTTGTACCAATTGTAAGAGGTCCCGCGTTGTAAAGCCAACTCTCCTCTCTGTCAAGCGAACCATCGTATTGCAGACGCAACTCCATTTTGGGAAGTACTCCCCAGCGTATCAATGCAGTTGGCAGTAAATGTGAGTTCCAACCTTCTGAGTAATTAAACTCAAATCCACCCTCAAACATCACCTTT
This sequence comes from Candidatus Caccoplasma sp., assembly GCA_045587545.1. Classification (GTDB taxonomy): domain Bacteria; phylum Bacteroidota; class Bacteroidia; order Bacteroidales; family G3-4614; genus Caccoplasma_A. Next base: position 112,478 of record JAZNCN010000010.1, on the reverse strand, counting down.
TTGTGTTGCATAAGAGTTGTCCCGGTTGCCATACCGGGACGGTCGGCAGAGAACTCAATCTCGTCCGATACCGTCTCTTGCGCTTTTACCGCTGTAAAGAGAGATATTAAGATTATCAGTAAAATATATCTTCTCATCATTAAAATTGGGCATTGCTCATATCGCCTGTCTCGTTGAATGCTGTGTGCATTGCAAATGCTGCCGATAGGGTGTGAGGTGTATGTCCTGCTCCCATCTCAAGGTATTTGCGCAACAATGGGCGATACATTGGGTGTGCACAATTCTCAATTATTGCCTCGGCCCTTTGACGTGGCGATTTACCACGAAGGTCGGCAACACCCTGCTCTGTAATAAGTATTGATACAGAGTGCTCGCTATGGTCAAGGTGCGATACCATTGGCACTATAGCACTGATTTTACCACCTTTGGCCACAGATGGGCAGGTGAATATTGAGAGATAAGCGTTACGGGTAAAATCGCCCGAACCACCTATTCCGTTCATCATTTTTGTACCGGTAACGTGTGTTGAGTTTATATTACCGAAAATATCTGCCTCAAGAGCTGTATTTATGGTAATAAGTCCCATACGGCGAACTACCTCGGGATTGTTTGACAACTCTTGTGGACGAAGCACAATTTTATCGCGGAAGAAGTCAACATCAGCTATAATTTCGTCCATCACAGCATCGCTAACGGTTAGTGAACAACCGCTGGCAAACTTACATTTTCCGCTCTTCATCAAACCAACAACCGAGTCTTGTACAACCTCGGTGTACATCTCAAATGGTGGGATATCAGGGTTTGAACCAAGCGAACCCAAAACTGCATTTGCAATGTTACCTACACCCGATTGTATGGGTAGGAACGATGAAGGAATACGCCCTGCTTTTAACTCTGATACCAAAAAGTTACATACGTTCTCACCAATTTTATTTGTTACCTCATCGGCAGGAGTAAAAGGAGCTACACCGTCGGGCAAATTGCTCTCAACAACGCCAATTATCTTTGAGGGGTCAATTTGTATGTAAGGCACTCCTACGCGGTCAGATGGTGTATAAACGGGTATCTCTTTGCGATATGGAGGGTCGGCAGGTTGATAAATATCGTGGAAGCCCTCTATTGCCTCAGGTGTATGGTGATTTAACTCAATTATAACTTTCTCAGCCAAATCGCACACTGTTGGAGCAATACCCACTCCCATACACGGAATTATACGACCATCGTCATACACTTTACAAGCCTCAACTATGGCAAAATCCAATTTACCGTAAAACCCGTAACGAAGATTTTGAGCCAAATGCGAAAGGTGCATATCAAAATATTGTATCTCGTTTTTATTGATACCTTCGCGCGATGATTTGTTTGATTGGTATGGAGTACGTGCATCTATTGCTTTTGCACGAGCCAAAGCTCCGTCAAGCATATCGCCCGATGATGCTCCTGTATATAACGATACTTTAAACTCGTTACCTTGAGCATGCTCTGCCTCAGCTTTCTCTGCCAAAGCAGCTGATACAACTTTTGGGGTACCTGATGCAGTAAATCCGCCAAAACCTATTTTTGCACCGTTGAATATATGCGATGCTGCCTCTTGGGCTGTTAATGTTTTAAATGCCATAATTGTATTGTTTTTTATATTTTTGTTCTCTATTTAATTAAATATAACTATTTAAATCTACTGATTATCCGTTAGATTTTAGTAATTTTGAGGTGGAACCTCGAAAATACTTTCGCTCGCTGTAAAATATTCAAGTAAACTTGATATTATTTTGCTCGCTTATTCGTATTTTTGCGTTCAAATTTACAAATTATTCTGATAAAAAAGTATGTCTGAGGATAAAAAGCTGTTTATTGAGACTTATGGTTGCCAAATGAATGTGGCGGACAGTGAAGTTGTTGCCTCTATTATGGAGACTTGCGGTTATTCCCTTTGCGACGACATAAACGATGCCGATGCAGTTTTTTTGAATACCTGCTCCATTAGAGATAATGCCGAACAAAAAGTTTTGGGTCGCTTGCAATTTATGAACAGCCTCCGACAAAAAAAGAGAAAACTTATTGTTGGAGTTCTTGGTTGTATGGCTGAGAGGGTTAAAGAGGAGCTGATTAACGAACATGGCGTTGACCTTGTGGCGGGCCCTGACGCATATGCCGATCTCCCAAACCTTGTAGGTGCGGTTGAGTGCGGTCAAAAGGCTATTAATATAAACCTGTCAACCGTTGAGACATACAAAAATATTCTCCCTTTGAAGATAGGCAAATCAATATCGGGATTTATTTCGATAATGCGTGGTTGCAATAATTTTTGCTCATACTGCATTGTACCTTACACTCGCGGAAGAGAGAGAAGCCGTCCGCCACAAAGCATCATAAACGAACTTAATTCGCTTAAAGAGAAGGGTATCAAGGAGATTACCCTTTTGGGACAGAATGTTAACTCGTATATGTATGTCGACGAAAACGGCGAAAAGACCGATTTCCCCACACTATTACGAATGGTTTCGGAAAATGCAGGTGAAGGCATAAGAGTAAGGTTTACCACATCGCACCCTAAAGATATGAGCGATGAAATTTTGAAAACCATTGCCGAGTGCGATAACATTTGTAACCATATTCACCTGCCTGTGCAATCGGGTTCAAACAGAATTTTGGCACTGATGAACCGTAAATACACTCGCGAATGGTACTTGGAGAGAATTGCAGCCATAAGAAAATATATACCCGACTGCGGTATCTCAACCGATATGTTCAGCGGATTTCACTCTGAAACTGAAGAGGATTTTGAAGAGACCCTATCGCTTATGCGTGAAGTTGGTTTTGACTCTTCGTTTATGTTTAAATACTCTGAGCGTCCCGGAACTTTTGCATCAAAGAAGTTACCCGATAATATCAGCGAAGAGGTTAAAATTGCCCGCTTGCAACGTATGATTGAGTTGCAAAACGAACTCTCGGCAGAGAGTAACCGTCGTGATATAGGTAAACGCTTTGAGGTTTTGGTTGAGGGATTTTCAAAACGCTCTCGCGAGCAACTTTGTGGTAGAACACCACAAAATAAAACCGTTGTATTTGATAAGGGTAACTACCATATTGGCGACAGAGTGATGGTCGAAATTTACGACTCATCATCAGCTACGCTTTTGGGAAAAACAGTTGATTGAGTTGTTAGTTATTAGTTTTTAGTTGTTAGATTTAGCATATTCAGAATATGGAATTATACAAAAAATTGAATAACGTATTGGGTTGGGCAATGTTTCTGATTGCCGGTATTGTTTATACTCTTACGTTAGAGCCTACCGCAAGTTTTTGGGATTGCGGCGAGTTTATATCATCGGCATATAAGTTAGAGGTGGGACACCCACCCGGCAACCCCATTTTTATGCTTACAGGGCGTTTCTTTGCCAACTTTGCATCAGACCCCACACAAGTGGCATGGTGCATAAACTTTATGTCGGCAATGTTTAGTGCGGCAACTATCTTACTGCTATTTTGGACAATTACTGCCCTTGCAAAAAAGATAGTTATCAAAAACGACGACTTCTCTTTATCAAAAATTATAACTGTTATGGGGTCAGGAGCAGTTGGTGCACTTGCATACGCATTCAGCGATACCTTCTGGTTCTCGGCAGTTGAGGGCGAGGTTTATGCCTACTCATCTTTTTGTACCGCATTGGTATTCTGGCTTATACTAAAATGGGAAAACCATGCCGACGAGCCACACTCATACCGATACATTATCCTTATTGCATATATAATGGGTGTATCTATTGCCGTACACCTTCTTAACTTGCTATGTATCCCTGCAATAGTTCTTGTTTACTACTACAAGAAATGGAAAGCACCAACGTCAAAAGGCTCTATTATAGCACTTTTGGTATCGTTCATGCTCATATTCTTTATATTGTACGGATTGGTTCCCGGATTTATAAAGGTAGCAGGTTGGGCTGAACTTCTTTTTGTAAATCTGCTTAAAATGCCTTATAACACAGGAGTGGTAGTATATTTCTTCTTGGTTATAGGTTGCATGTGCTGGGGATTGTACGAAACATTCACACAAAAAAGCATGATGCGATTAAGAGCATCTTTCTTAATCAGCATTATTATGGTTGGTATTCCTTTTGTAAGCGATAATATAATTATATCGTTAGTGATTGCTGCCGCTTTTGCAATATTTATGTTTGTCAAAAAAACAGTAAATGTAAGATTGCTTAACATGGTTCTTACAGCAATTATGGTGGTATTTATAGGATACTCTTCGTATGCACTTATTCTGCTTCGTTCAACAGCAAATACCCCTATGGACCAAAACTCTCCCGAAGATGTATTTGCATTGGCAAGCTATCTTAACCGCGAACAATATGGCGAAAGACCTTTAGCTTTCGGTTATACATTTGTATCAGATGTAGTTCGTGATGAAAACGGAAACGCCACAAGCAAAGAGGGCAAAGCCATCTGGAAACGAGCTATCAAAAACAACGAGAATGAACCAGACCGTTACGTGGTTACCGACCATAAGAGAGATTATATCTATAATCCTGAATTAAATATGCTCTTCCCCCGTATGTACAGCCAACAAGCGCATCACGTTGAAGCATACAAAGAGTGGAGCAATTTTAAAGGCTCACCTGTTAAAGTTAATACCTTAAACGGGAGCAAAACAGTAAACAAACCTACGTTTATAGAGAATATTAAATTCTTCTTGAGTTATCAGGTTAACTTTATGTATTGGCGTTACTTTATGTGGAACTTTGCAGGTCGTCAAAACGACATTCAGGGTAACGGCGAAATTCACAAAGGAAATTGGATTACAGGCTTCAGCTTTATTGATAAACATCTTGAGGGCGATGCCGAATTTCTACCATCGGAACTTAAAGAGAACAAGGGCAGAAACGTATTTTATATGCTACCACTTTTGCTTGGTTTAATAGGCTTATTGTATCAAGCATACTCAGGGCAAAAAGGCATTGAAGGCTTTTGGATTACATTCTTCCTCTTCTTTATGACAGGTTTGGCAATTGTCATATATCTAAATCAAACGCCATATCAGCCGAGAGAGAGGGATTATGCCTATGCAGGCTCGTTCTACGCCTTTGCCATATGGATTGGATTGGGCGTTGCCGGAGTATATCATCTTTTACAAAAGTACATTACCAAAAAAGATAGCGCATTGGTTGCAGGTTTGGCAACTATACTGTGTCTGTTTGTTCCCCTTCAAATGGTAAGCCAGACATGGGACGACCACGACCGCGCAGGACGTTATGCGGCACGCGACTTTGGAAAAAACTACTTAAGTTGTATTGAACCTAACGGTATAATCTTCACTAATGGCGATAACGACACCTTCCCATTGTGGTATGCACAAGAGACAGAGGGTTACCGTACCGATGTAAGAGTATGTAACCTAAGTTATCTGCAAACCGATTGGTATGTTGACCAAATGAAGAGTCAAGCATACGAATCAACACCTCTGCCAATTGATATGGATTGGAACAGATATGGCAATGGCAAATTGGTGTATGCATATATTTTAGACCGATTTAACAAAGAGCCTCAATCTCTAAACGATGCTCTAAACTTCCTTTTCTCTGAAGAGAAATGGACAAAAGATATTCCGGCATACGGAATATCGGTTGACCATATCCCTTGCGAGAAGATGTATATTGATGTAGATAAAGAGGCTGTTGAAGATAAAATACCCGAAAAGTTACGCGATAGAATTGTTGACAGAATTAATATAGACTTTACCAATAAGAGTAGTCTTACCCTTAACGAAATTGCTGTTTTAAGTATGATAAACTCAATATCAAAAGAGGGTTGGGAGAGACCAATATATTACGCTGTTACAGTTGGCCCTGATATGTATGTGAACCTACGCGACTACTTTGTAAGAGTGGGATTGGCATATAAGATTTTACCCGTTAAGAGCGAAATTGAAGAAGACGACAGCATGATTGACACCGAAAGCATGTATGACAATATGATGAATAAATTTGAATGGGGCGGAATTGACAACCCAGATATATATTTAGATGAAAATATTCGTCGTATGAGTTATACCATGAGAATGTTGTTTGTTGACCTTATTGACGCCCTTATGTTGGAAGGCGAAGAGGATAAGGCACTAAAAGCACTTGACTATATGTGCGAAAAAATACCTTCTACAGCCGTAAAACACGACTACCTCTCAATTCAACCGGCTATGGCATATTACAGTTTGGGAGAGACAGAGAAGGGAAAAGCCTTGCTGACCGAGATTGCCGACAACTCATTGGAATATATGATTTGGTTTGCCTCACTTGACGAAGATAAACTAAACTCATTATCTCAAGACATTTATAAACATCAATACACATTAAGAACAGCAATTAGGTTCTTTATCCAAAATGGAGATGAGGAGAGTGCAAAAAAATATTTGTACCCGCTCCAAGAGATGGGATATGACCTATTTGGCAACGAAGCCGCATAAATTTATATATTGAAATATGTTGATAGAACAACCACCATATACATACAGAATGTTGTATCCCGAAACCATTTGGAGGATACCACGTAAAAGAAAAACTGTATATCTGACATTTGATGATGGTCCTGTACCTGAGGTAACACCTTGGGTACTCAACATATTGGATCATTACAATGTAAAAGCCACCTTTTTTTGTGTAGGCGACAACGTTGCCCGCCACAAAGAGTTATACCAAGAGATATTAAAAAGAGGGCATCACACCGGTAACCACACCCAAAACCACATACAAGGTATTAAGTACCGCACAAAAAACTATCTGAAGAATGTTGAGGCAGCCAACACACTAATTGACAGCCCTCTGTTCAGACCCCCTCACGGACATATGAGGTTCAGACAAAAAATTGCACTTCAAAAGGCAGGATACAACATAATAATGTGGGACGTAGTAAGCCGAGATTACAGTAAAAACTTAACACCCGACGAGGTATTTAACAATGTGAAAAAATATACTCGTAATGGATCAATTATAGTTTTTCATGACTCACTTAAAGCCCAACGCAACCTTAAAGAGGCACTCCCAAAATCAATTGAGTGGTTACTCGCCGAAGGTTATGCAATAAAAAAACTCCCCATCAATTTCTTGTTTGGAGAGTAGCGCTATCAGTTGTTAGTTGTCAGTTTTCAGCTATCAGCCAAGAGTAGGGACACAGCATGCATACAAAGCATTTGCTTTAGCAACGTACTTATTTTTAAATATTAGACCTATTAGGCTAATTAGTCCAATTGGTCTATTTTATTTTTACTGCAACTTTTTAAAGAATTCCCAAATAACAATACCTGCGGCAACTGATACATTGAGGGAGTGTTTAGTACCAAATTGAGGTATCTCAACAGCAAAATCGCACATATCAACCACCTCTTGCTGAACGCCCTTAACCTCGTTGCCCAATATAAGAACATATTTATTGGTTTTATCAAGCTCAACCCTATCGAGCATTATACTATTTTGAACCTGCTCAACAGCAAATATCTTGTACCCCTCTTGTTTAAGTTTTGCAACAACCGCTTTAGTATCCTCAACATACTCCCACTCCATACTATCCTCGGCACCCAAAGCCGTCTTATGAATTTCGGCATTAGGGGGAGTGGCTGTTACACCACATAAATATATCTTCTCAAGTTTAAAAGCATCAGAACTACGGAAAACCGAACCAACATTATTTAAACTTCTTATATTATCAAGTACCACAACCAAAGGAGTCTTATCAATAGTTTTAAACTCTTCTTTTGATACTCTATCCAACTCAATAACCGATAACTTTTTCATATCTCTTTTTTTCAATCCCACGTTTTATTTACATGCATAAAAATAGTAAATCAAAATTTTCCAAAGAAATAATTTACCGAAAATCGCAAAAATCCAAAGAAATAATTCAAATACTACTCTTTCACAAATCAAAATATATTAGTGATTTACACTTTTTCAAGGGAATGGATAGGTTAACAGACTTTGTCTGAAAGACGGGAATATCATATAAAAATATATCGTACAACTAAAAACTGACAACTGCGGAGAGAGCATTTTTTTTGACGAGGCTGTATCAAAATGTAATTTTTTTGCACAGTCTCTTTTATTATTAAAATTGAGTTATTAATAAAGTGTTGATAAGTTGTTAATAGTAGATAATAACTTTTTAAAAAATATTGTTGCATTTTTAAAAGGTTAGTTTGTATAATCAAATATTTAAATATCTGCTGTTATTATCATATTTATTTTGTTTTTATTTATTCACATCATATTTGCAGGTTATCAATATCAAAAATAAAAAATTTAATTAACTTTGTACTTTATCAACAGTGTGTTAATAAAGTATATATTCTATTTATAATCAATTATTAATGCTGTTGATTAATATGTGTATTTTGTTAATAGAGTTTTAATAATTGATTTTGCAAATAATTAGTAAAAAAGATTTCAAACATATTAACAATATATTATTATCATCAATTTTTTCTATTTAAAAAAGAATATATATTTATTTGTTTGTTGAAAAAGGATAGGTTTTAAACTAAATTCAATTTTTATGAATATAGTAGATAAAATAAAAAAATTAAAAGAGGAGAAGAATGCTGTTATTTTAGCTCACTACTACCAACGTAACGAAATTCAAGATGTTGCAGATTTTGTTGGCGATAGTCTTGCTTTGGCTCAATGGGCTGCTAAAACTGATGCCGATATTCTTGTTGTTTGCGGTGTTAACTTTATGGGCGAAACTGCTAAAATATTGTGTCCTGATAAAAAAGTATTAATTCCTGATAATACAGCCGGTTGTTCGTTGGCAGATAGTTGTAAAGCTGAGGAGTTGGCTGAGTTTATTAAACAGTACCCGGGATATAAAGTAATATCTTATGTTAATACTACAGCCGAAGTTAAGGCTTTAACTGATGTTGTGGTTACAAGTTCTAATGCAAAAGAGATTGTTGAATCGTTTCCAAAAGATGAAAAGATAATTTTTGGTCCTGATAGAAATTTAGGAAGTTATATTAATTCTGTTACAGGTCGCGAAATGGTTGTTTGGAATGGTGCTTGTGATGTTCACGAACAATTTTCATTACAAAAGATTAAAGAACTTAAAGAGCAAAATCCTGATGCTGAGATATTGGCTCACCCAGAGTGTAAAAAACATATTCTTATTGTTGCCGATAAGGTTGGTTCAACTGCTGCACTATTGAATTATGCTATTAAAAGTGATTGTAAAAAATTTATAGTGGCAACTGAATCGGGTATTTTACATAAAATGAGGTTATCGTGCCCCGATAAAGAGTTTATTCCTGCTCCTCCGGAAGACTCTTCTTGTGCTTGTAACGAGTGTGCTTTTATGAAATATAATACTCTTGAAAAACTGTATAATTCTCTTTTAAATGAAGAGCATGAGGTTTTTGTTGATGAAGAGATAAGAAAAAAAGCTGTTATATCAATACAACGTATGTTGGATATTTCAGAGAAACTTAAACTATAATTTATAACTGTTTGATTTGAAAAATATAGTAATATTTGCTTCGGGTAACGGCTCAAATTTTGGAGTTTTAGCAAAGGCTTGTATTAATAAAACTATTAATGCTAATGTTGTTCTTTTAGTATGTGATAAAAAAGATGCTTATGCTATTAAAAGAGCTAAACGTTTAGGTATTGAGTATTTTGTTGTATCTCCTAAGGATTTTACAACAAAGCATGATTATGAAAAAGCTATTACCAATAAACTTGCCTCTTATAATATTGATTTAATTTGTTTGGCTGGTTATATGAGAATAGTTGGCGATGAGCTGTTAAGTAAATATGAAGGTAAAATAATAAATACTCACCCATCTATATTACCGTCTTTTAAGGGTAAAGATGCCATTGAACAGGCTATGGCTTATGGTGTTAAGGTTTATGGTATTACAATTCACTATGTTAATTCTGATTTAGATGGTGGTAATATTATAGCTCAAAAAACTTTACCTTACGAAGGTAACGATATTGAACTTTTAAAAAAGAGGTTGCTTAGAATAGAACATAAATTATATGTTAATACTGTAACTAAACTTATTAATAATGAGTGATAATTTAGATAACATAATTGAGGAACTTGAACTTTATACTCAAAATAACAAAAGTGATGATGATGCTTTTTTTCGTTTGGGTAATGCTTATCGTAAAGCAGGTAATAATGCTCAGGCTATAAGATGTTATTTGACTGCTGTTGAGATAAATCAAAATTCTCCTGCTAAAGAGGCTCATAAAATGATGATGGATATTTTAGAATTTCGTAATACCGATTTATATAATCCTTAAATAAGTATGAAAACAAACTATATTTATATTTTATTTGTAGTTTTAATTGCATCTGTATCATGCAATAAATTAACTATTTTCAGTTCAAATACTATTAAAGGTTATTTTACCGATTATAATGATAGTGTTATATATGTGGTATATGAAAATTTTAAAGATGGTATAATTACTGATACTGTTTTGGTTGAAAATGGTAAATTCAAATCGGAACTAAATTTGAATGATAACGAAACACCTGTTTATTTATATAATAAAGAGTATAAACAAATTATTACTCTGTTTATGAAAAATGGTGATAATGTTAAAATAACAGGTTCTTCATTACCTTATCAATCAGTTATTGAAGGCGATTCGGTTAATATTAAAATAGGCGAGTTTTATAATGCAAATTATAATATACTTGCTAAATCAGACTCTTTAAAAAGTAAATTTTTAAGTTGTTATAATGATTCTGCCTATATTAAAACTCTTAATGAAAATGATAGTTTGATTTTAAAATCAGCTACTCAGTTTGTTAAAGATAATTTTGACTCGCCGGCTTCAACTTTTATAATATACAAGTATGTTGTCTCTTCAAAGAACAAAAATTTAACTAAACAATTAATTGATATACTTACTCCTCAAGCAAAGAGTTATGTTATATCGGCTCGCATTGAACATTTTGCTGCTTTACAAAAATTTGATAAGGGTAAAATTTTACCTTACACCGAATTAAAATCGCCTAAAGATAGTAATGAATATAGTTATACTAAAAAGAATAAAATAACATTACTTTTATTCTGGGATTCGTCCGACTCTATCTCAAAAAATAAAATTCGTGAGCTGAACAGCTATTACGATACTTTATCAACTAAAGATAAAGTTTCTCTTCATGCAATATCGTTAGATATGGATATAGAAAATTGGAGAAATACAATTAAATCAGAGAAATTTGACTTTGCTCAAACTCGTTTGAAAGATGGCTGGAACAATAAAACAATTGCAACCATAAATTTAAAATCGGTACCCTCTCTGTTTCTTTTAAATAGAAATGGTATTATCTTGGGTAGAGAACTTGAATTGGATTCTGTTACTACTCTAATTAATAATACAATTATTAAAAACGATAGTATTGATGATCTTCGCAAAAATAGAAATAGAAGAAAGTAATTATGCTTACAAAATTATATGCTGCGGCTCTGCAAGGTATTGATGCGCTTACAGTAACCATTGAGGTTAATTGTACGCAGGGTATTCAATTTTTTATGGTTGGTTTACCCGATGCTGCCGTAAAGGAGAGTTATCAGCGTATAGTATCGGCATTATCGCATAATGAGTTAAAGTTTCCACGTCGTAAAATTATAGTTAATCTTGCACCGGCAGATATTAAAAAAGAGGGTTCGGCATACGATTTACCAATTGCCATCGGATTATTGGCTGCAAGTGAAGAGATAAAGAGCGATAAGTTAAAAGATTATCTTATTATGGGCGAGTTGTCTCTTGACGGAACTATACTCCCCATAAAGGGTGCTTTACCAATTGCCATTATGGCAAAAGAGCAGGGCTTTAAAGGTTTTATACTTCCTAAACAGAATGCTTATGAAGCTGCTGTTGTTGAAGGTTTAAATGTATATGGCGTTGAAAATATAAAAGAGGTAGTTTCGTATTTTAACGAGGAAAATGAACTGCTTCCTATTACCATTGATACACAAAAGGAGTTTTACGAAAAACAACAGATTTTTGATATAGATTTTGAAGATGTAAAGGGTCAGGAGAATGTAAAACGTGCTTTTGAAATTGCGGCTGCAGGTGGTCATAATCTTATAATGGTTGGTCCTCCGGGTTCGGGAAAATCAATGTTGGCCAAACGAATACCAACAATATTACCACCACTTACTCTTGAAGAGGCTTTAGAGACAACAAAAATACACTCAGTAGCGGGCAGAATGGGAGACACTGGAGCTTTAATAACTCGCCGTCCTTTCAGAGCTCCACATCATACAATATCAAGTGTTGCCCTTGTTGGCGGAGGCTCATATCCGCAACCGGGCGAAATATCGCTTGCGCATAACGGAGTACTCTTTTTAGATGAATTACCTGAGTTTACACGTCCTGTATTGGAAGTTATGCGTCAGCCTCTTGAGGATCGTAAAATAACCATATCTCGTGCTAAAAACACAGTGGAGTATCCGGCAGGTATCATGCTTGTTGCAAGTATGAATCCTTGCCCATGCGGATACTATAATCACCCAACAAAAGAGTGTATTTGTACAGAGGGTGCGGTATCGCGCTATTTAAACCGTATTTCAGGCCCGCTGTTGGACCGTATAGATATTCAGATAGAAGTTGTTCCCGTAGAGTTTGAAAAGCTCTCATCAACAGCAAAAGGCGAAAGCAGTGCTGTAATTAGGGAGCGTGTAATAAAGGCAAGAGAGATACAATCACGTAGGTTTGAAAATACGCCGGGTGTATATTGTAATGCACAAATGAGTAGCAGGCACCTAAATAAGTGGGCTTTGCCCGATAAAGATAGTATTGCAATGCTCAAAATTGCCATGGAGAGATTTAACCTGTCGGCACGAGCATATGACCGCATATTAAAAGTGGCTCGCACCATTGCCGATCTTGAAGGTAGTGAATCAGTTAAATTAGCACATATTCAAGAGGCCATCACTTACCGTAACCTTGACCGAAGCAATTGGGGCATTTTAAGGTAATTACGAAGTAATTAGAATTGACTAAATGTCAATTTGTGCCTTAAAATGGAGAGTGCAGTGCTCTGCACGACGGAGGGAAGGTAATTACGAAGTAATTAGAATTGACTAAATGTCAATTCGTACCTAAAAATGGGGCATACAAGGTATTTGTGAAACAAATAGGATTAACTGAATGTTAATCCGACCGCAGTATGGGGAGCATATTCCCATATGCGACGGAGGGAATCAGTGCTCTGCACGACTCAAGAGAATTTAATGAGGATATAAGCCCCTCATTTATAATGGATACCTTTAACAAATAAGTAATTATAATCATACATGAAACGAATATTATCCGTACTAACTCTATCTCTATTATTTTGTCCGATATTGTATGCTCTATCTTTATCTGATAAAGAAGAGCATATCAAGAGAGGAGATTTGGAATACTTTATATATTACACCGATTCAACAAAACAAGAGATAGACGATTTTTCTGTTTGGTATAAACCAGAGAAATACAATGACCTTAAAAAATATAAATATGACCATATAACTGCAGGAATGTCGCCTGATGCATATATGGAGCTTATTGGAAAGATTGAAAATCTTTTTATAAGACACTTTGGTTATGCAAAAGTTTTTAACGATAGAGGTTTTAGGAATATCAAACGTATTATGTATTCTACTCATCTATCAACAGGAAAAGTATATTTGAGGTATATCAGTTTTGAAAAAGAGGCGTATAATTTAATAACAGATGAAGAGATATTAGCTTTTATCGAGAAATTCAATAAAGATATAACAATGATTGTACACAATATAGATATGCACGATAAAAATGCAATATACAATTGTTGTAGCATAACACTATTTAAAAATAGAGAAGAGTTTTAATATTTTCATTACCGTGCAGTAGTTATCTTACATCATTAAACAGACATAATTATGAAACATTTATTTCTTGTTCTATTTATAATTATCTTATCGGTAAATAAAATAATATCTGCCGAAAGAGTAACTATAGAGAGAAACGATTTTATTTATAATTTTTATTATAATGATTCTCTGAAACGAGAGATGGATAATTTTACAGTTTGGTATGTACCTGAAAGTTATAATGATATTGTAAAGAAAGGAAGTAGAGTTTCAATGAAATATGTAAAAATATCGCATCAATCCCTAAAAGAATTTACTGCCAATGTAGAGAAATTGATGACTAATATTTTTACAAAAGAGAAATTATTTAACAAAGAGGGGAAGGCTAATATTTATGATATTTCGTATCATTTACACCTATCTTCAGGAAAGGTCTATTTAACTTCAATATCCTTTACCAAAGATGCTTATCAATTAATTTCTGATGATGATATTTTAAGATTTATCAAAGAATTTAATGGTAATGTTAAGATGATTATAGATAATAAAGATGAAGTTGATAAAAATGCTTATAGAATATATTATAGGCTATACCTATTTTCGGATTAAGATTATAACAATATAATTTATTAGAACTTGTAAACTCTACTTTAAAAAGTATTTGGCTTTATATATTCTCTTGCAAAGGCTCTTAACAGAGATTTAAAAATACCTGCAAAAACAAAATCCGGTATTGACAAAGAATGTTTTATCAGATTCTTTACAATACCGGGTATAAAACATAGATAACTCTATATTCAAAATTTTAATAATGATAAGCTCTCAATTGTTTTATTAAATTCGGTTATTATATCGTCAATAGCTTGTTGTGCAGTTTCGGGTTTTGATATTAGAGCTGCCGCTTGTCCTATCTCCAATTCGCCCTCTTCAAGGTCGCCTTCAAATATTCCTTTTTTTGCTCGTCCTTTACCTAACAGCTCTTTTAACTCTTCGGCTGATGCTCCGCGTAACTCTGCCTCTTCAACCTGCTTATAGAAGTTGTTTTTTATTAGGCGTGTTGGTGCGAGTTGCTTTAGCATAAGTTTGGTATCTCCCTCGTTTAAGTCTCGGCATAGGTTTTTAAATTCGTCGCTTGCCGAACTCTCTTCAACCATGGCAAAGCGTGTTCCTATTTGTACTCCCTCTGCACCAAGAGCAAATGTTGCAGCCATTCCTGAACCTGTGGCTATACCTCCTGCTGCTATTAGCGGAAGGGTTGTTGCTTTGCGTACCGAGGGGATAAGGCATAGTGTTGTGGTCTCTTCGCGTCCGTTGTGTCCGCCAGCTTCAAATCCCTCGGCAACTACAGCATCAACTCCTGCATCTTCGCACTTCTTTGCAAAGAGCGATGATGATACAACGTGTGCTACTACTGCTCCGTTTTGATGTAGATAGTCTGTCCACTTTTTAGGGCTTCCTGCCGATGTGAACACTACCTTTACACCCTCCTCCACTACTATCTGCATTATCTCCTCTATTTGGGGATACATAAGTGGTATATTTACTCCAAATGGTTTGGTGGTTGCTGCCTTACACTTTTGTATATGTTCCCTTAGTGTTTCGGGGTGCATTGAGCCTGCGCCTATCAATCCCAATCCTCCTGCATTGCTTACGGCTGCTGCCAACCGCCAACCGCTACACCATATCATTCCTCCTGCTATTATGGGGTATTCTATACCAAATAGGCTACATATTCTGTTCATTGTAGTGAGCTTTATTTGTTTAATATTGCTTCAAGTGCTTTTACTTTGCAACCTGCATTTTGGGCATTCATCTCTCCTTCGGCAAAGGTGTTTATCTTCTCTTCCAATTCAGCTAATGCCTCACTGTTTCCGTTTGTTTTATACTCTTCGCGAAGAATTCTTATCTTCTCGGCATCTTGTACTCCTTCAACAAAGCGTTCAAAACGTACTGAGCTACGGAAGCCGGGATATATCAAGAATGAGTCGCCTGCACCCCATAGACGGTAGCGAGTGTCGCGTAGCGGGTCTTCGCCCCAGTTGTTGTATGCCCAACGTAAAAATCCGTCAAATCCGGCTTGTACGGCGTGTAGTGGCATACATGTTGCCTCAGCCGGTGCCGAGAATGTATATGAGTTTGGATAGGTTGTTGCACAGCTTGTATAATACAATGTTACTTGTCCGTTGGCTTTGCGACGTTGTAGCTCCTCTTTTGTGAAGTATTGCTCATATTGTACGGTAAAGTCGTAGAGTAAATCAACCAACTCGGCATGGTAGTTTCCGGCAAGCGACATCTTCATTCCGGGTACTACCTCTTGCAGTAGATTGTATGCATCGAGCATGGCACTCAATTCTCGTTCGTCCATACATATCGATGTTTTTTCGTACCACCCCTTCTCTTTTAGGTGTTGCGCAAGTGATTGTAGTAGCGGTGTCCAAAATTCGCGATATTCGGCATCTGATGTTTTTGCGTGAAGGAATTTATATTCGCCTGTTGCTTCGTCAAAATAGCGGAAGTTCATATCCCATGGTACCATTGAGAAACATTTTATCTCTTTGTCAATGCCACACTCCATCATAAATTCAACCCAGCGGTCAAAGATGGTATAGTCGTATGTCCATGTGCCGTCGGTTTTAAGAGTTGTCTCAATCATAGGGTCAAATTTATCGTGCGATTGGTCGCCCCAAGGTTCGTATATTATCTCTGTTGATATTACTTTTTGTCCTGCTCGTGCAAGTGCTTTCATCATGGGACGCATTGCTTCAAAGTGCTCGTTGCTCCACTTCTCAACATTGTAATAACGCGAAACCGAGTAGGGTTGTTGCCACAAATCCAAATGGAATACGTAATCTTTGGGTGCAGGTAGTGTTTTATCTAACACATTAATCTCGGCATTTAGTTTACCCAATGTTTTCCACCCCTCTTTTACTTTAAGAGTAACATCATAACTACCTGCCTCAATATCCAATGGTACTTCAAATGTGCACCAAACGGGGCGTACACGACGTGGTTTTAAGTCTCTTATCTTTTGGTTGTCTATTACATCGGCAACCATTGAACTGTCATAGATTGAGTGATCAGGGCGTGGTCCGCATGTTCCGTTTCCGTCGGCATTAAAACCATCGGTCATAACGTATGTTACAAAGTTTGCTTCTGTACTACCTTTAACACCATCGATTTTAGATATTTTCAACTCTACATCTTTTATCTCTTCTGTTGTATAGATAAGTGCCAATGCACTTATCCTCTCGCCTCGCCATACCTTAATTGTAGTATCGGTGCATGTGGACACAGATGGTACGTTTTTATATGAGTAGTGTATATCCTTATCTGCCCAAGTGAGATTGAAACTCTCAGATAGGTTATCCCATGCCTCTTCGTCAACTGGTTTAGTGTCTTCCAACTCCTCGTAGCTTGTTAGAGGATATGGGGTGTTGTAAGTTATCTCCTCTACCTGTTTTTTATTACAGGCTATCAAACCTAATAGTACCAATGGTAATAGTAATTTTTTCATATATCTTTTGTTTTAAATTTATTCCGACATTTATTCCGACATTTATTCCGACATCAGAAACTTTGGTATCTACTTTTTAATTCTCCAATATCCGTTTTTTCTTGCTCCTACTCTCTCAATTATACCTCTGTTTTTTAATTCTGATATAACTCTTTCAACTTGCCTTTGTGATATTGAAAAGAGTTCTGATATTTTCTTTGCAGTTATATGTATATCAGAGGTGATTATATCTAATACTTTTTTCTCAATATCTGTTGTTTCATGTTTTGAATTATATCTCTTTTTAAGGCTATTCAAAATCTCTTGCAACATAAAGTCGATAAATACACCACTATCATTTATGGCTGAACTTTTTGCTATTGCATCGTAATATGTTTGTTGATTTTGGTATATCATATTTTCAATTGGCAAATATTCAAAAAGCGAGTGCAATTTACCTAAAATAAGAGATTGCCACAATCTTCCTATTCTTCCGTTTCCGTCGCTGAATGGGTGTATAAACTCAAATTCATAGTGAAAAACAGAACTTTTTATAAGGATATGGTCGTCAGAGTTTTTTAACCACTCAAATAGCTCTTTAATCAGATAAGGCACCCTATCGGCTGGTGGTGCCATGTGTATTAAATTATATCCTTCAAATACACCTACTCCTCCTTTTCTAAAACTGCCTGCATCTGGGGAGAGAGTTTGCATCATTAAACGATGAGCTTTTAATAAATCGTCAATTGAGAATGGGTTGAATGTTTCGTAAAGGTTATATGTATTTATTGCATTTTTTACCTCTTGAATCTCTTTTAGTGGAGCAACTACCTCTTTCCCGTTTACAATATCAATAACCTCACTCTCCGATAGATTATTTCCCTCAATAGCCAATGAACTATGAATTGTTTTTATTCTATTGGCTTTACGCAACATCAAATTCTCGTTCTGCTCAATGCTAATATCATATCGCTCAATTAATGCCGATATTTCTGCTATGATATTAACAGCCTTTGATGATATGGTAAATGAAGGGGTGTACATAATAGCCTAAATTAAAACTATACAAATTTATCTATTTTATTTAATTAATTTACTAAAAATGGAGTTTTTTTAAGACAAATTGAGCATAGATGAAAAATTAGTAATATCTTTGAAATAGTTTGTGATAAATATTTACGATTTATCTATATTTACGATATATAGTTACCAATGATAATAGATTTTAAAATTGAGTATCGCACCAAAGGCGATGAGGTTATAGGTGTTATAGTTAAAAATTATGATATTGCACCTATATTTTTGAATAGTTATAACGATGCTACTTGGAGTGGCTCGTTTGAGTTCAACGGCTTTGATGCTGATACAAAATTAGAGTATTCGTATGCCGTTTTTGAGAATGGCGTATGCACTCGTATTGAGAGTGGTATTATGCCTCACTCGTTGTGGTTAGGTAAAAATAGTGATGCAAAACTATATGTTTGTGATACTTGGCGCGACCTTCCGGAGTTTGCCTATCTGTTCAGTTCGGCATTTAGTGGCGATAAGAGTTTTACTCCGCTTAAAGGTGGTGTGATTGGTGAAGCCAATACCGTTTTCAGGGCATTGGTTCCTCATGTTGGTAATGGTAAGCGTGTGGCTTTGTGTGGACGTGAATCTATTCTTGGAGAGTGGAAAGCTCCTATAGTTATGAAAGAGATTGCCCCCTTTGTTTGGGAGGTTTCTGTTTGTGCCGAGTATGCTGCCCGTTATGAGTTTAAGTTTGTTATTATTGATGAACGTGGTGTTATTGTTGAGTGGGAGCGTGGCGAAAACCGTTCGTTTTATGTTACTGATTTGAGCGAAGGTGAAATTTTTTATCTCCCCGAGATGGAACCTTTTTTTGAGAGTTTGAATAAGAAAATTGCCGGTACTGCCATTCCTGTTTTTTCGCTCAGGGGTGAGGGCAGTTTTGGCGTGGGAGATTTTGGCGACCTTAAAGATTTTGTTGCTTGGGCTGCTCATACCAACCAAAGGGGTGTTCAAATTTTGCCTATCAATGATACTACCATAAGTAATACTTGGACCGATTCTTACCCATATAACAGTATATCTATCTATGCGTTTCACCCGATGTATATTGATATTCGTCAGTTGGGTACGTTACGAAACAAAACTCTTGCTGCCGATTTTGAGACTCAACGTCGCAAATTAAATGCTTCGCCCTTTGTTGATTATGAGGGTGTGAACAATACTAAAATGGCATATGTTAAAGCCCTATTTAAACAGAATGGTAAGAGAGTTTTGGCTTCAAAAGATTTTAAACAGTTCTTTGATGAGAATAGTCATTGGCTATTGCCTTATGCCGCTTTTTCATATTTGAGAGATAAGAATGGTACTCCCGATTTTAACTCTTGGGGAGAGTATACTGTTTATAATAAAGAGGCTGTTGAAAAACTATGTTCTCCTGATAGTGAGGCATATTCTGAGGTGTCGCTATATTACTATATTCAATATAACCTGCATATACAACTATTGGCTGTAAGTAAGTTTGCACGTAGCAAGAATGTTATTCTTAAGGGTGATATTCCCATTGGTATAAGTCGTTGCAGTGTTGAGGCGTGGATTGAACCTCACTACTTTAATATGAACGGTCAAGCGGGTGCTCCACCCGATGCATTTTCGGCAAATGGTCAGAATTGGGGCTTCCCCACATATAATTGGGAGGTTATGGCTGAGGATAATTATGCGTGGTGGCGTAAGAGGTTTGGTAAGATGAGTGAATATTTTACGGCTTACCGAATTGATCATATCTTAGGTTTTTTCCGAATATGGGAAATTCCAACCCACTCGGTTCATGGTTTGTTAGGTCAGTTTGTGCCTGCAAAGGGTATGACAACTGATGAGATTGCAGGTTTTGGGCTTGAGTTCCGACCTCAATTTATGACAACTCCTTTTATTAACGATGATATTTTGAATGATATTTTTGGCGCTAAGGCTGATTATGTCAAGGATACTTTCTTAATGCCTCTTGCCAATGGTCGTTGGGAGTTACGCCCCGAGTTTGACACTCAACGCAAGGTTGAGAGTTGGTGCTGGAATAATGGTTGCAAAGATGATATTAAAGAGGGGGTATATTCGCTTATAAGCAATGTACTTTTTGTGCCTGATCGTAACGATACAAATCTTTATCACCCGCGTATTTGTGCACAAAATGACTATATCTTCAAGCAACTCACATCTGCCGAGCAGGTTGCTTTTAATGCACTGTATGACTATTACTACTATCACCGCCATAGTTCATATTGGTATGAGCAGGCAATGAAAAAATTACCTATGCTTACACAATGTACTCCTATGTTGGCTTGTGGCGAGGACTTGGGCATGGTTCCTGAGTGTGTGCCTTGGGTAATGGAGCAGTTGCAGATTTTAAGTCTTGAGATTGAGCGTATGCCAAAGGCTCCTTATCAGGAGTTTGGTAATACATATTGTTATCCTTTACGTTCGGTATGCTCAATCTCGACACACGATATGTCAACCCTTAGAGGTTGGTGGGAGGAGAACCATGAAGTTACAGACCACTACTACCGCATAATGTTAAATCATGGTGGTGCTACTCCTCAGATTGCAAGTGGAGAGATATGCGAAGAGGTTGTATCGCGTCATCTATATAGCCCATCGCTATTGGCTATTTTATCGTTTCAAGATTGGTTGTCTATTGACGAGAATATCCGTTTCTCAGATGTTGAGGCTGAACGCATAAATATCCCTGCTGTTGCCCGTCATCATTGGCGTTATCGTATGCATTTGACAATTGAGCAACTTATGGCTAACGAAGGTTTTAATAATAAACTGCGTTCGTTAATTGAGAGTAGTGGCAGATAGTTGTCAGACATCTAAACAAGATGCATTGATATACTGTCTGTAAGGTAGTTGCTTTAATGGAAGAACACGTATGCTGTAAATATTGCAGCTATTATTCCTGCAAGGTCGGCAAGCAGACCAACGCCTGCAGCGTAGCGTGTCTTTTTAATACCTATTGCTCCAAAATATACGGCTATTATATATAGTGTTGTATCGGTTGAGCCTTGTATGGTCGAGGCTACACGAGCTACAAATGAATCGGCTCCGTATGTTGTCATGGCATCAACCATCATTCCTCTTGCTCCGCTACCGCTTAGAGGTTTCATAAGAGCTGTGGGTATTGCTCCAACAAAGTCGGTGTCAATTCCGCAAGCTGCAATTAAATATGTTATGCCATCGGTAAATAGGTCCATAGCTCCTGACGCCCTGAACATTCCTATTGCTACCAACATTGCCACTAAATAGGGTATAATTGTTACGGCAGTCTTAAATCCATCTTTTGCTCCGTCAATAAAGGCTTCGTAAACATTTATCTTTTTACGCACTCCTGCAACTAAAAATCCAATTATTATCAAAAACAGAAGTGAGTTTGCTCCAATGGTTGAGTAGAGCGAAACTTCTTCTTGAGGGAGCTTCATGAAGAACGCCAATATTCCGCCTATAATCAGTGTTACGATAGCAACGGTTGAGATAATAACTTTATCAAAAATATTGATGCGTTGTTTTATACATGTAATTATAAGTCCTAAAAGTGTTGATATGTAGGTTGCTATGAGTATAGGTAAGAATATGTCTGAAGGGTTTGCCGCTCCCATTTGTGCGCGATATACCATTACGCTTATGGGTACAAGTGTTAAGCCTGTTGTATTAAGTACCAAAAACATAATCATTGCATCGGTGGCTTTATCTTTTTCGGTATTAACCTCTTGCATCTCCTTCATTGCTTTTAGTCCGAGAGGTGTGGCTGCATTATCAAGTCCCAACATATTTGCCGAGAAGTTCATGAATATTGAGCCGAATATTGGGCTGTCTTTGGGTAGAGAGGGAAATAATCTTGAGAAAAATGGTGATACCCAGCGTGCAAATATTGTTATCACTCCCCCCTTCTCTCCTATCTTCATTATTCCTAACCATAGGGCAAGTACTCCTGTAAGTCCTAACGATATTTCAAAGGCTGTACGTGCCGACGAGAACGATGCATTCATAATCTCTGACCAAACGTTTGCATTGCCCAAGAAAATACTCTCAATCAATGCCACTATAAAGGCTATGAAGAAGAATCCTATCCAAATATAGTTGAGTACCATTATTAATTCAATTTGAGTGGTGTAATTATTTTTGCTAAGGTAGTAATTCTTTTTGAAAAGAGACTTATCTTTTCCTAAACTCTTTTGACAGCCCTATCTTTAATTCCCTTTACAAACTTTTTTCAGGCTGTATCAATTCAAGGTTTTTTCAGCGCCCTTTTAGCCGGTGCTTTTGGCGATGCTATTGTAGGAAGGGCTTTTAAGGTATTGATGCAAAAGAATGCGATGTTACTTGGTAGCGAAGTTGATAGCGTTAATACAATGAGTCATAATTTCTCGTTGGGCGAGCTTTATGGCATTGTTCAACAACATGCGGCTATGGTATCTATTAAAGAGATTTTGGTTGGTTAATAATTGTAGGTATTGCTTGTTTAATGTTGTTTATGTTAAGCGAAAGTAATTTACGTCCTACGCTTGCCATACACCCAAAATATCGTACAATAAGGCGTTATATTAAACATCAGTTACGCTTGGATAGAGAGGAATAAAACATATTACATAATATTGATAATTAAGGGATACAGTTTTTAATGTATCCCTTAATTTATTAATATAAGTATTATTCGAAATAGAAGGTAAGTATTACCATTTTGGAACTTGCTCTGTCAATTGATGCTGTATATTTATACTCTGACGGGTCAACAAGGTCATCTCTCTTTCTTGTTAAAACATCGTGTAAGCCAAAGCTGAATTTCAATTCAGGTATAAACTTGAAATATTGGAAATATAAATCGCAACCCAATCCAATCTCTAAATATGTGTCGTAAGTTTTAAGTCTAAGGAGATCACCTCTTTTTTTAGATACATCAAAAGTTGGCGCTACTCCCATCATAATATAGGGCCGGTAATTGTTTATTCGTTTTGCACTATATTTTAACTCTATGGGCACTTGAATATAGTTTGATTTTACGTCGGTTTTTTTCTCTTCTCCTGTAAATTCGCCTTTAAAAGTAACTGTTTTATTTCCGAAAATAAATGTGGGAACAAAACGTAAATTCAGATAAGGACATAGATATAAATCGCAGAGCAGTCCAACATTAAATCCCGGGGAGAAAGAGGGAACCTCTGCTAACCATATCTCTCCGTTTTCGTCGGGTTCTCCAATAGGTGCAAGGCGTAGGTTCTGCATATTTAGTCCTAATGAAAAACCAAAATGCACACGTTTTTGGTCGGCGTATGGACGTCGTTCCAATTTCCTTGTTTGAGCACTTGCAGATATAACAAGGGCTAAAGCAAATAATATGATTGTTATTCGTTTCAATGTTATCAATTACTTTTTTTAAAACGTATAAATAATCAGCTTATTGCCTTAGCCATTGTTAAATTCTTAAAAACTTACTCTTTAATCCTTGTTAAAACTTAACAGCAGCTCCAATTAGGAAGTGCATTCGTTGAGCTGGCATTCCGTAGTAGATGTCGTAATGTTGCGATAATATATTGTTCCATTGTAGATTGAAACTTATCATATTGTTTAGTGTATATGTTCCACCTATGTTAAGGTCATATATATCGCCCATTTTTTCATATCTATTAAATCCGTTTATATCTTGGTAGCGATATCCTCTTCCCAAGCCCATATAGAAGTTGGCATTTAAAGAGAGATTATTAATGGGGGTTACACCTACTCTTATGTTCCACTCATCTTTTGGAAGAGCTGACAATATCAAATCTTTTCCGTTACGTGCACGCCAACTATTATGTACCCATTTTACCTCTCCTTCTACAATTTTTTTCATTTTGAAGTTTATGTTTGCTCCTCCCAACCAGCGATATGCATCAATTGGCATATAGTCAATAACTTCATATGATGCTATCATTCCATCTTCTATTTCCTCTAAGTTTCGCATATCAAATAGAGCATTGTTAGAGCTTTTAATTCCTCCATATACCCTGAAAGAGATTTCCGGAAAGTATTTAAATAAGATTCCTATTGTTGCATTGGCTGGTGTATATGTGTTTGCCATTCTTGTGGTAGGATTTATATATATATTGCGAGCTGACATTTTGTTCCATGTGTTAAGCTCTTTTCCGCCGTCAACAACAGTGTAGAATTGGAAGTATTTTCCCAAATCAGCATTGAATTCAACATCAGGTGCAAAGCGGAAGACAGTTCCGTCGTTTACTGATATATCAATCTTAACTCCTGCTTTAAAACGAATTTTATCATTAGCAAATTTATAAAATGGAGTCAAAGAGAAAAGTGTGTAATCGTTTGCTAAAGCATCATTGTATATTAGATTATCCATGTTAACCTCAAATCCCAATCGGTTGTTTTTTTGCCCTATGCGTGCTGCAATTTCAAGATTACTCTTAATATGATTCTCTCTTCCTCCTTTAGTACCTATTAAATAGCCTAATTTATTGTAATACCCTACAAATCCGAATGAGCCTATTATTGTAACGGCATCATTTTTAGTGCTACTTAAAGTTGTTCCTACTGCATATTGATTTACTCTCTGATATTCTCCGTCATTTATAGACATTAAATCGGGAGTTAATCTTGAGCCGTAGTAGTTAAAAGTATTATGCTTGTATGCAATGCTTGTGCTCCACTCTAACTTTTCAAAAGCGTGTTTGTACGTAACATTTGCAACATTACTATTTAGGTGTTGATATACACTCTCTCCTCCGTATACAGGTACATTATCTCTGTATTTTAGGTTGCCTCCGGTAGAAGTGTGATTATACCATATGCCTAATTGATTCTTTTCGTTATTAATTACTCTTATTCCTGCATTACCATTTATATTGAGGTTGTTTCCCATTCCAAAGTTTGCGTAACCACGCTGACTTTTAAAATCTTCTTGGGTCTTTAGTTCACTCATTAATAAGGGTTGAGATGATGGGGTTCCTGAAAGAGGTACTGCCCATGATGAGAAATTACTTACCGGTTTCTCAACCAAAGGATTTTCAGCTTCAGGTATTCCTGTTTTTTTTACTGCTGCATCAACTTGGGGTGTGTACTCTTTTTCTATTGTTACTTCGCGCTCAATTTCTTGTGCTGATATTACAGCACAGCAAAAAAGAAAAATTGCAGTTGTACTGATGGTTATAAATCTATTTTTCATATTTAGTAAGTTTTGTTTCAATAGTTGATTTTATATCGTCATTATAGGTATAGTTGTTCTTTAAACTGATTAGGTATTGTTTTGCTTTAAAATTATCTCCTTGTTTTGCTGATATATCTGATAATAGTATTATACCGCGAGCAACCCAATATTTATTACTTGAACTATTTGATAATATATTGTTTATTGTTGCTTCGGCTTCGCTTAATTTATTATTTTCAAATAGTCCTTTGGCAATCATATATTTTGCTTCGGCTGAGTATATCGATTGAGAATTGTTGGCAAGTGCTTCCCAATCAGATGTAGCTTTATCTTTATCTCCTATCTCTTCAAGAGCGGTTGCTCTATAATATCTTATTTCGTCAAAGTCTGTTATATTGTTGTTCCCTTCTGATAAGATTTTTGTTGCTTCCTCTATGACTTCATCATTTCTATTGCTAAGTTTTAGAACTCTTACAATTGATGTTTTAGCCTCTTTCCCTGACATTAATGTGGGATAATCTTCAGATAAAGTTTTATAATATATGAGAGCTTTTTCATAATTCTTATCTTCTTCTTCAATGGTAGCAAGTGTTTTTAAACTGTTTTCTCGTAATTCAACATTTTTACTGAGTAAAACCTCTTCCATATATTTTCTTGCTTCATCAAAGTTATTATTATTGAACGCATATAGTCCTATATAGTTTAATGCATTTGCATTAAATGCTCCATTAGGATAGTTGTTTATATACTCTTTCATCTGGGCTATACTCTTTTCTCCTGGTGTGCGTAAAAATGCATTTTCTGCAGCAAGATATGTGGCAGAATCCATCTCAGAGGCATCATATGCATTTTCTCCTTTTATTTTTTTTATATAATCGGCATAGGGTTTTATATTACCTTGTTGTACATGATAATTCTTTAAATCTTCTAATGCCGTCTTAGCTTCATTGCTACCCGGATACTCCTCTATTATTGTTTTATATGCTGACAATGCTTTAGAGTTCTCACCAATGTTCATATATACGATAGCCGATTGCAATAGAGCTGAACCTGCCTCTTTTGTTTTTGGATATTTTGTATATAGTTGAGCAAATGTGGTAAGTGCATTATCTTTTTCGTCAAGAGCAAGTTCTGCAATACCTTTTTGCTCTAAGGCTTGAGAGGCATATTTTGAAGTAGGATATATTGTTGCAATACGTTGCATTGCGTTAATTTTATCTTTATGGCGCTTTTCAATTCCCAATGTAACACCTTGCATATATATAGAGTAATCAGCAGTGAGATTATGTGTTTTTTCAGCCTCAATATATGTATTGTATGCGTTATTATATTGACGCATCATATACAGGCAGTCGCCTTTTCTATTAAGGGCATCAGCTTTTAGCTGTTTGCTCTCATTGCTCCTATTTATGAAATTATCAAATTCTCTATTAGCTTCGTTATATCTTTCTGTAATAAACAGAGTATAACCGAGAGAGTAGAAAACTTCAGGGTTGGGTTGTTTTGATAATTTTATATATTGTTTAAAATCGCTCTCTGCGGCACTATACTCTTTAAAGATATAATTTGTTTCTCCTCTCCAAAGATATGCTTTTGCTTTTATACCAATATTGTAATTACCTGTGTTAATTGACTTTGTAAAATTTGTTTTGGCTTTGTTGTATTCTTCCTTAGCAAATTCTTTTATTCCTAAGTTATATAGTATAATTTGTTTTGCTTCAAGAAGTTCTTTACTCGGATTTTTTATCTTTTCCACTGAAGTTAATGCTGCCTCATAATTATTGGTGGTAAGGTAGCTTATAGCCAATAATTGATTAATTGTTTTTGCATTTTCTTCTATTGAAAACTGATTTATATAGTTCTCAAATACTCTAATTTTTTTATCAAAATCAAGGATATTACTCTCATCAATGAGCAGACAATAGTTGAACATTGCACTCTCTTTTGCTTGAATATCTGAGTTGTATGCCATTGCGTTTTCATAGGCAAACATAGCTCCATTCTTATCGTTCATCAGCAGATACGAGTGTCCTAAATAAAGATATGCACTTTGTGAAAAGTTGTTCTCTGTTGCTGTAAGTGTTGAGAGAGTTTTAATTGCTTCGGCATGTTGTTTTGTGTTGTAATATGCAACTCCTAAAGTGTATGCTGCCTGTTGGTCATCAGGAGAGTTTTGTACATACTCTCCAAGATACTCTATTGTCTTTTCAATATTGCCTAATGCAAATGCAGATTCTCCGCATATCTTTAATAGATTGTTTCTATATCCCTTTGGTATTCTATTAGCCAATAGTGATTCGCCTGTGCTTAATGCTGAGTTATAACGCTTATTTGCAAAATATATATTTGTAAGGTAATAATTTGAACTTAAAGCGAATGTCTCATCATCTTTTGATATTAAGAACCCTTCTTCTGCCTCTTTGTATTCTCCTTGTGCATAGTTTGCGCATGCCTTGTAAAATATTGCAGGAATTCTGTATTCCGATTTTTGAATATTTATTTTAGATAACTCCTCTTCTGCTTTTGCAAATTCGTTTTTGTTTAGGAGAATTAATCCTCTATTTATTCTCAACTCATCTTTTTCCGAGTTGGTCAATATTTCAGGATTTACTTCAGTATAGCATTTTTCAGCCTCCTCAAAATTACCTTCGTTAACATATACGTTTCCTAATAAAATATATGCTCTTGGAGCAAAGAGAGGGTCTGTCTCATAATTGAGGTATCTTTTAATTTTATTTTTTGCATCAGCATCACCCGATAGATATGCGGTTTTTATTTTTAAGTATTCAACCTCTGCATCAGTAACATAGTAGTTTTTGTCTGATTGTGAAGCTGCTATCTCGCCACTTAATTTATGGTATGTTGCAAGATAATTATGACTTAAATATTTATTAAGTAGGCTATATGGTGTATTAAATGATAGCATACTTTCATGAGCATTTGCTATCAAAGTGCAAGTCGTAATTACAAATAGTACTATTATTTTTCTGAAAACAGAATATCGTTTCATAATTTATATTATTCCTAATGTTTACAAAAATACTAATTATTTGGCATATAAGATACTATATAAATCTCTTTTGTACTTATATAACATCTTTTACAACTTTGAGATTATTTTTTTTAATAAAGGTTTAACTATGCAATGGCTTTTGAATGAATAAATTTACATATTTTTCATTTATTATAAACTAACAATTTATAGGTATATATTTTGTTGATAGCCTCGTTTAATTACCAATATTTGGGTATTTCGTTAAAATAGTCATCTTACTACCTTTGCGCTTGTCAAAAATTAAGAGAAGAGATGAAACAAATTATTTTTACGTTATTAATTTATCTATTGCCAATTTCGCTTTTAGCCGATGAGAATATCGATTATGTTGAGGATAAGCCTACCGATGCAAATATATCAGGTCATGTTTTAAGTCAAAGTACAAATGAGCATTTGCCCTATATGTCGGTTGAAGTTAAAGGAACAAGTTTTTATACCCGAACCGATAAAACCGGTCACTTCTTTTTTAGAAATCTTCCTGTTGGTACCTTTATTATTGAGGTTAGCGGAATGGGTTATGCAACACAAACTCGGCAAGTGGAGATTGTTGCCGAAAAAACTCAGGAGATAAATTTTATAGTAGAGGAGAAATATGAGGAGTTGGAACAGGTTGTGGTTTCTGCCAACAGAGGCGAGTTGAAACGACAGAATGCGTCGTCAATGGTTAATATACTTACAAGTAAAACGTTTGATTTGGTTGGAGCTCCTACTCTTTCGTGTGGTTTAAATTATCAACCGGGTATCAGAGTTGAGGATAATTGCCAAAATTGTGGATTTATGCAGGTGCGTATTAATGGACTTGACGGACATTACTCTCAGATACTTATGAATTCACGCCCCATATTCTCAGCTCTTACGGGTGTTTATGGGCTTGAGCAGATACCTTCAAATATGATTGATAGAGTTGAGGTTATTCGTGGCGGCGGTTCAGCTCTTTTTGGTTCGTCTGCCATTGGTGGTACAATAAATATAATTACTAAAGAGCCAACCAGAAACAGTGCAGAAGTTGCTCATTCGCTAACTTCAATCGGTTTATCTGATGCTCTTGATAATAATACTACATTTAATGCTTCTCTTGTCAATGATAATTATAAGATGGGATTGACTATTTATGGTCAAAGCAGAAAACGTGATTATTTTGATTATGATGGTGATGGTTTTTGTGAAGTACCTGAGATTAATGGAAAGACAATAGGTTTAAGTTCTTATATAAGGACAGGAAATTTTGGCAAGATAAATCTCCAATATCATAGTATAAATGAGTTCAGACGAGGAGGAGATGCTTTTGACTTACCTCCTCATAAGGCAATGATTGCAGAACAGACTGATCATACGATAAACGGTGGAGAGTTGAGTTATGACCTCTTCTTTAATGAGAACAGACATAAATTGAGTATATATACCTCTTTCCAAAAGACCAAACGTGATAGTTATTACGGGGCTAAACAAGACCCTAATGCGTATGGTAATACCGATGATATTGTTTCGGTAACAGGTGCACAATATACATATCGCTGGAAAAAGGTTTGGCTTTTGCCTGCCGAGTTAATGGTTGGTGGAGAGTATAGTTACAATAAACTTATTGATAACTTTACAGGGTACGATCACTATGTTAAACAGAAGGTAAATATTGGTAGTGTCTTTTTGCAAAATGAGTGGCGAGATGATAAGTGGGGTTTTCTTGTGGGAGTTCGTATGGATAAGCATAACTTAGTTGATAAACCAATCTTCTCTCCGCGTGTAAATTTACGATATAATCCTATCAAAAATGTAAATCTTCGTTTAACATATTCATCAGGATTTAGAGCGCCACAGGCTTTTGATGAAGATTTTCATGTGGCAGTTGTTGGAGGTGAAAGGGTTGTAACGGTTTTAGACCCCGATTTGAAAGAGGAGCGTTCAAATAGTGTCTCATTTTCTGCCGATATGTATAAGAATTTTGGTAAGGTTAGAACAAACCTTATGGTAGAGTTTTTCTATACAGACCTTAAAGATGCTTTTGCTTTGCGTAAAACCGAAGAGCAAGATGCAAAAGGAAATACTGTTATGGTTCGTTATAATGGTTCAGGAGCGCGTGTGGCAGGTGGTACAATAGAGGGAAAAATTGGAATTTTACCAACCTTCCAAATACAAGGCTCTGCAACTATACAGTATAGCGCATATAAGGAGTTGGAGTATTGGAGTGAGAATGATAATGTAGCTCCTGTTCGTAGAATGTTTCGTTCGCCAAATGCTTATGGTTATATAATGGGAGTTTATAATCCCATTCCATCTCTTACTCTGTCGGTTAGCGGAACAGCAACGGGCTCAATGACGGTTCAACATTGCGAAGGTTCTGGTACCGATATTGATAAGGTTGAGCGTACCTCTCCATTCTTTGATGCCAATTTTAAGATTGCGTATGATTTTAAATTATGGCGTAGTGCAACGTTACAGATAAATGCGGCTATAATGAATATATTTAATTCATATCAAAATGATTTTGATAGAGGTCCTGATAGAGATTCCGGCTATATATATGGTCCTGCCCTACCTCGTAGTATAACTGTTGGGCTTAAGGTCAGTATATGAAAAAAGAGGAAAGAGAAGATATTAAGTTATCCAATCTTTCCTCTTATAATATATTCTACTCTTTTACAACTTGTACTATTTTAAATAGTTTGTCTGACGGGCGAATTTTTGTTCCTACAGCTATTGAGAATAGGTCTCCTTTTACAATCTTAGTTGCAGGTTTAAAGTTTACCCGCATATCTTTTGCCTCTATTGTTAAGGCTCCTGTTGTAGGTCCTGTAATAAGCAGTTTGTCGCCTTCGTTTATCTCTCCACTCTCCATCATAAATTCGGCAACACCAATATTTGAAAAATATTTGGTTCCTTTACCAATATACTCTTTACGTTCGGTAGCTTCTGAGCCATAGCTTGATGACCACTCTCCAAGGCGTTGTCCAAGGTAATAACCGTTCCAGAATCCTCGGTTGAATACTGTTGCCAAACGTTTATCCCACCCTGCTATCTTCTCCTCATTGAATGTACCTTCAATATAGCTTTCAACAGCTTCGCGGTAGCACTCTACAACGGTGCGCACATATTCGGCGCTGCGTGCGCGTCCCTCAATCTTAAATACTCTCACTCCTGAATCAATCATCTTGTTCATAAAGTGAATTGTTTTAAGGTCTTTGGGCGACATTATATATTGGTTCTCTATGTCAAGTTCAATATCTGTCTCTTTATCTTTAACAGTATAGCCTCTACGACATATTTGTAGGCACGAGCCTCTGTTTGCCGAGTGGTTCATTTCGTGTAGGCTTAAGTAGCATTTTCCTGAAACTGCCATACATAATGCTCCGTGTGCAAACATCTCAATTCGCACCTGCTCTCCTTTAGGTCCGATAATATTTTCTTCTTGTATTCTACGATAAATTTCGGATACTTGGTCAAGGTTAAGTTCTCGTGCTAAAACTACTACATCGGCAAATTGAGCATAGAATTTTAGTGCCTCAGCATTTGATATGTTTAGTTGTGTTGATAGGTGTACTTCAACTCCTATTGAGTTGGCATAGCTCATCGCTGCAACGTCAGAGGCAATAATTGCACTTACTCCCGACTCTTTTACCGTATCTATTATTTTACGCATTAGTTCAAGGTCTCCGTCGTAGATTACTGTATTTACGGTTAAATATGTTTTTATGCTGTTTTGGTTACATATTTCGGCTATGTTGCGAAGATCGTCAAGGGTGAAATTATTTGATGAGCGAGAACGCATGTTTAATCCCTCTACTCCAAAATATACCGAGTCGGCTCCACCTTGTATTGCTGCTGTAAGAGACTCATATGAGCCTACCGGAGCCATTATCTCAAAATCTTTACGTTGTACCATAACGGGTTTATATTTTATCTTCCTAAAAGAATTTTTTTAATCTCATTTAATTTATTCAATGCTTCAACCGGTGTGAGGTTGTTTATATCCAACCCCAATATTTCGCTTCGTATGTTTGATAATACCGGGTCGTCAAGTTGGTATAGCGATAGTTGCATGCCTCCTGCTTTGAATGCTGATGGAATGGGTTTTGAAATATCTCTGTTTTCGCTGCCTTTCTCCAACTCTTTAAGTATATCGTCGGCACGACTAACTATATTGCGTGGCATTCCTGCCATTTTTGCAACATGAATACCAAAACTATGTTCACTTCCTCCACGTATGAGTTTGCGTAAGAATACTACTTTGTTGTCAACCTCTTTTACCGATACGTTGTAATTGACAATTCTTTTGAACTCTTTTTCCATCTCATTGAGTTCGTGGTAGTGTGTAGCAAAGAGTGTTTTTGCTTTTCCTCTTTCGTTTTCGTGTATATGTTCAACAATAGCCCATGCTATTGATATTCCGTCATATGTGCTTGTTCCTCTGCCGAGTTCGTCAAATAGGACCAAACTGCGTTCAGAGATATTGTTGAGAATGTAGGCGGCTTCATTCATCTCAACCATGAATGTTGATTCTCCGAGAGATATGTTGTCAGAAGCTCCCACGCGAGTAAATACTTTATCTACTATTCCTATTCTTGCTGATTGTGCCGGTACAAAACAACCGGTTTGAGCCATTATGGTTATTAATGCAGTTTGTCGTAATAGAGCTGATTTACCTGCCATATTGGGACCGGTTATTATCATAATCTGTTCACCTTCGTTATCAAGGTGTAGGGAGTTGGTTATATACTCCTCTCCTGGAGGAAGTTGTTTCTCTATTACAGGGTGACGTCCTTCCTCTATATCGAGTGATAGACTCTCGTCAATAATGGGGCGTATATATTTGTTCTCTCTTGCAACGGTGCTAAATGATAATAGACAATCCATACGCGCAAGTATTGCGGCATTGCGTTGCATAGCGCTTATACTTGTCATTGTGGCTTCAACCAACTCTCCAAAAAGACGGCCTTCAATAGCAAGTATTTTCTCTTCTGCTCCTAATATCTTCTCTTCGTACTCTTTTAATTCTTGTGTAATATAGCGTTCGGCATTTGTAAGGGTCTGTTTTCTTATCCACCCTTCGGGAACTTTATCTTTGTGTGTATTGCGCACCTCAATGTAGTAGCCGAATACGTTATTGTAGCTTATTTTAAGCGATGGAATTCCTGTTGCTTCGCTTTCGCGTTGTTGTATATGCAAAAGGTACTCTTTGCCTGAGCCTGACATTTGACGTAGTTCGTCTAACTCCTCGTTTACTCCTTCGCGGATTATACCTCCTTTGTTTATCAATGATGGAGCGTCGGGTGAAATTTCTCTCTCAATTCTCTCTCTTATCTCATAACATAAATCCAACTCTTTTGCTATAGTTTCTAATACGCTATTCTCTGTCTCTGCGCATATAGCTTTAATAGGTTCTATTGCTTTAAGTGCAACTTTGAGTTGAACCATTTCTCTTGGAGTTACTCTGCCGACAGCAACTTTTGAGGTTAGGCGTTCAAGATCGCCAATTAGCGACATGTGACCTTCAAGTGCCTCTTTCTCTTCCGGAACTTTAAAGAAATACTCAACTACATCTAATCTGCGATTTATGGCTGCTACATCTTTTAATGGGAATGTAAGCCAACGGCGCATCATACGGCTTCCCATTGGGGTTAGAGTGCGGTCAATAACCTCTAAAAGAGATTTTCCGCCTTCGTTCATGGGCGATAGTATTTCAAGACTGCGAAGGGTAAATTTATCTAATCTTACATATCGCTCTTCTTCAACTCTTGATAAGGTGGTTATATGAGAAATGTGCGTATGTTGTGTTATGTCAAGATAGTGTAATATTGCTCCTGATGCCACTATTCCCAATTTGAGATGTTCCACTCCGAAACCTTTGAGATTTTTTGTCTCAAAATGTTTCAGTAATCGTTGATTGGTAGCATCAAATGTAAATATCCAATCATCTAACTCAAATATTAAAAATCTGCCACCGAATTTTGATGTAAAGAGGTCGCGTTTGCCTCGTTCAATCAAAATCTCTTTGGGGGCAAAACTATTCAGAAGTTTATCGATATGGTCAAAACTGCCTTCAGCTGTTAGGAACTCTCCTGTTGATATATCAAGAAATGCTACTCCACAGGCATGACGGTCAAAATGAAGTGCGGCAACAAAGTTGTTCTCTTTATGATTTAATACATTGTCGTTTATTGACACTCCGGGTGTTACCAACTCTGTAATGCCACGTTTTACCAATTTTTTAGTCAATTTGGGGTCTTCAAGTTGCTCGCATATTGCTACACGTTTGCCTGCCCTTACAAGTTTAGGCAGATAGGCGTCTAAAGCATGGTGCGGAAATCCTGCCAACTCAACAAATTGAGCAGCTCCATTTGCTCTGCGTGTAAGGGTTATTCCCAAAATCTCAGAGGCTGTTATCGCATCGTCGGAGAATGTTTCATAAAAGTCTCCTACTCTGAATAGCAATATGGCATCGGGATGTTTTCCTTTCATCTCGATATACTGTTTCATTAGTGGAGTTTCTGCTATTTTGCCTGCCATTTTATATCTGTTTCATGTATGTTGCGAAATTACTAAAAATATGACTCTTTTACAAGATGAATTTTTAATATACTTTTGTAAAGAATTTTACTATTATGAAGAGAGAGATATATCTTGTCCCTTATGGAGGATTGGCAAATAGAGTAAGGGCTATTAATGCAACGTTGGAGTTAGCTAAAATTAATGATATTCCATTGACTATTATATGGTTTAAGAACTTTGAG
The DNA here is from genome assembly GCA_045587545.1 of Candidatus Caccoplasma sp. Lineage (GTDB taxonomy): Bacteria > Bacteroidota > Bacteroidia > Bacteroidales > G3-4614 > Caccoplasma_A. The sequence continues at coordinate 77,156 of JAZNCN010000010.1, read as the reverse complement.
TTGAATGCTTCGTTTACCTCTATTTTTAAGATGCCTTTGTATGATAAGCTGAGTGTTAAGGAGGCTACATTTTTTGACCGTTTTATATATCGTTCTCCTCGTCGTCATACTCTTTGGTTGCCGTTCATAACAGCTCCTCTCTATTTTAATCGTTGTATATATTCATCGGAGTTTGTAAAATTAAGGAACGAAGGGAAATTGGAAGATATTATAAAGAATAGTGGTAAAGTTTTGATTGAGAGTTGCTATGATTTTGGTGATTACTCCTCTTCATTATCTGACAATTTTATCCCCGCAAATGATATTATTTTAGATATTGATAGCTATTTCAGCAGCAATTTTGCTGAAAGGACTATTGGTATCCATATTCGTAGAACTGATAATGTTCAATCTATTGAACGTTCCCCGATTGAGTTATTTATTGATGCAATGCATCGTGAGGTTGAAATATGTTCTGATACAAAGTTTTATTTGGCTACTGATGATAAGGCTACCAAGAAATATTTGAGAGATATTTTTGGTGATAAAATTCTGTCAATAGAGACTGATTGTAACCGTAATAGCGAGGAGGGTATAAAGGAGGCTGTTAAAGAGATGTGGTTTTTGTCAAAAACAGAGAAGATTTACGGCAGTTTTTATAGCTCTTTTTCTGAAATAGCTGCAAAGATTGGCAATATCCCTCTGCAAATTTTACAAATAAAAGATTAATTATAGGTTGTTAGCTAATAATTTAATATCGGCTATAGCTTCGCTGATTGAACGCAACCCAAACTCTTCAGGTTTTAATTCTTGAAGGGGTACATAAAATGTTTCTGCCACGTCGTCATTTGCTAATGGCTTTTTGTCTGTATCAACTTTACATATGAAGAAGAGATCCATTGTATTTACTACCATTCCTGAAAATGGGTAGATGTTGGGTTTTGAGAAGAGAAATGTAACTTCTGTAACATCTAATCCTGTCTCCTCTTTTACTTCGCGAATTACTCCATTTTCTGCAGTCTCTCCTATATCGGTAAATCCTCCCGGTAGGTCAAGTGTTCCCTTTGCTGGCTCTTTTGCTCGTCGGCATACCAATATCTCCCCTTTTTTATTCATGATTATGGCAACAGTTGCAGCTTTGGGATTATCGTAGTATGTAAAACCGCAATCGGCACATCTCTTTGAATATGCATTGTTCTCCTCAAATTTGTTTGAACCGCATGCCGGGCAGAATCTGAACTTATCAAGAGGGTGTGCCATATCTATTTTTCTTTTGGGGAAAGAATATTTTTATACTCTTCAGGGTTATTCAAAATAGTAGTTGCCTCTTTTATGCATGTGTCATCTTTAACGGCACGTTCCATGCTACCTTTGGTGTAGTAGTATCTCTCTACTATTTCGCTCTCTAACTCTTTCTTTATTGCCTCCTTAAAAGTCTCTAAATCTTTATCTATATTGTGTTCTAATTGTTTTTGAAGGGTTTCAAATGTCTCTCCTGCAATATCCATATATCCTTCAAATTCGGCAAGTTCTTTTAGCTTCTTCAATAGACTGATGCTCTCTCGGTCGTATGTGAAGTTTCTCTCTTTCAACATCTTTTTAAATTCATCATACTCTTCGTCTGTTAGAGAAAACTCACCGGGTAGAGGAATGTTTTTGTGTTTTGTTGCATATTGAGTCGCGAAGTCAAATATATGGTAATCTTTTACCAAATAATATATGATGTTTGATTGTTTGGGGTATTCGTGTTTTATATCAGGGGTTATACCTCCTCCATCACGTACTATACGTCCTGCGGCTGTTTTAAATTCTGTTGTAAGAGAATCAGGGATACGTCCAACCGAGCCATCAGGGTTACGGTGTGAGTAATCTATTGCCTGAATAAGTCGTCCGCTTGGAATATAATATTTTGCTGTTGTAATCTTAAGAGTTCCATCGTGAGGTAAGGGTCGTGTTGTTTGAACTAATCCTTTACCAAAGGTCCTATCTCCTACAATAACTGCTCTGTCAAGATCTTGTAATGCTCCTGCTACAATCTCTGAGGCTGATGCACTTTCGTTACTTACAATTACGGCAAGTGGCATTGTAGTGTCAATGGGCGATTGCGATGTTTTATATATGCGTTCTTGTTGTTTTACTTTACCTTTTGTCTCCAATATTGTTTTTCCTTTGGGAACAAAAAGGTTTACAACTCCTATGGCCTCATCTAATAATCCTCCGGGGTTCCCACGCAAATCTAAAATCAATGATTTTATATTTTCTCTCTTTTTTAAATCTTTAAGAGCCTCTTTTACCTCTGATGCTGCTTGAGTATTAAATGATGATAAATATATATATCCTATTCCCTCTTCTATTATTCCATAGTATGATACTGCGGGGATATATATTTTTTTACGTGTTATGTTAAGTGTAACAATTGTATCAACCATAGGGCGTTTTACCTTTACAACGGCTAAAGTGTTGGCTTTGCCTCGTAGGTGGTTGCTTACGTAATCGTTGTTTTTCCCGATCATTGATTCTCCGTTTATTTCTAAAATCAAATCGCCGGGTTTCATTCCTCCAATTTGTGCCGGGTTGCCTTCGTATATGCTTGATATTTGAATAAGAGAGTCGCGTGGAGATATTAATGCTCCAACTCCTGCATATTCACCCGTAGTCATAAATTTAAGGTCATGTTCTTCCGATTTAGGAATGTATGTTGTATAGGGATCAAGAGAATAGAGCATACTCTTTATTCCGTTGCCTATTATTTTTTCGGCATCTATTGAATCAACATAAAAAAGCGATAACTCTTTAAGTATGGCATTGAATATATCGGTATTCTTTATGAGCTCAAAATTTTTTTTATCGGCATAACAATTTGCTGATATGGCTATAGCTATAAGAGGGAATAATATTGGTTTTAATAGTTTTTTCATATGAAATGTTATTTTAAAGTGCTAAGGTAGTTATCTTTTATGGTATCTGCAATATAAAAATCATTAAGAATATGGTTTGTGAGCCACTATTTTACCTTTTTTACTACTCTTTTTACAAAAAAATAGGGCAATTTGTTGCATAATTGGAAAATTGGGGTTACTTTTGCAGTCGCATTTCCGTAATAAGGTGTGCTAAAATCTTCTTCAGTAGCTCAGTCGGTTAGAGCATCTGACTGTTAATCAGAGGGTCGTTGGTTCAAGTCCAACCTGAAGAGCAAAAAAGAGACACTTGTGAAAGTGCCTCTTTTTTGTTTTTATCTGGAAATTTATATCTCCCATTTAATATCCTTCTTTATTATATGGCTATTATTGTTGTTCCCAATTATGATATTTTAGAAAGGCTTATTGAGAAGTTTTTGAAGATTCAATGAGGCAAGGATATTTCAAGTTTTTACATTATAAACAATAACCTATAATGTTTTGTTAGGTTAATCCTCATTATCTTTTGTATTTGGTAGTACTGATACAGAAACTTTGTCTATTCTGGCTCCGTCCATATCAACTATTTCGAGTTTAAAAATATCCCATTCAAGTTTTTCTCCTGCAGTGGGTATATGCTCAAGTTTATCAAGTATAAGTCCTGCAAGGGTATTGTATGGGGCTTCATCATAAAGTTCCTCTTTCTCAAAGTGAGATAGGAAGTCGTAGAATGGTATCTGTCCGTCAATTAACCACTCCTCTTTTTCAGAGCGTTTTACTATTGATTGTTCATCGGGGTCTTCATCTATATTTCCGACTAATCCCTCCATTATATCTCTGAGGGTTATAACGCCCGCTAATGCCCCAAATTCATCGCATACCATAAGTTCTGTTACGCACTTTTCTTTCATTGTTTCAAGTGCTTTATATACACTTAAATTTTCGGGGATATATATAGGTTTCGATATTATATTCTCAAATTTAAACTCATTTTGTATTAATTCAAATGCTAACTCCTTGAATGTGGCTACTCCTATTATTGAATCTTCCTTTTCGGAGTATATGGGATATGTATCAAAATCGTTCTCTTTTATGAGTGCAATTATCTCATCGCGACTCATTGTGTTACTTATTGATACTACTTCGCTACGATGAGTCATTATTGATTCTACTTTAAGGTCGCCAAGTAAGAACACACGTTCCATTATGTCTTCTTCTACTTCTTGTACCTCTCCGTCAAGACGTCCCTCTTTTACCATTGATAGTATCTCCTCTTCTGTAACTTTGCCACTATCTTCTTTAATTCCCATCAACGAAACAATAAGTGAGGTGCTTGCCGAAAGTAGTTTTACGAATGGCGATGTTATTTTAGCTAACATATTCATTGGTTTGGCAACTATGATTCCTACTTTCTCTGATGCACTCATTCCTATTCGTTTTGGAACAAGTTCGCCTAATATAAGGGTGAAGTATGTTACTATTATTACTATTAATGCTTTTGCTATGGGTTGTGTGTAATTTAGTGGTATGCCGGTTCTTGAAAGAATATAGGCAAACTCTTCTGCTAATGTTGCACCCGAAAATATACCTGTAAGTATTCCTATGGCTGTTATTCCTATTTGTACTGTTGATAGAAATTTATCCGGCTCATCAAATAGTTTTAATGCCGTTTTTGCTTTTTTGTTGCCTTTATCACTCTCTTTTTGCAAATAGGTGCGTCGCGAAGATATTATGGCTATCTCCGACATTGATAGGACTCCGTTCAGAAGTATCAGTATAAGGATTATTATTATCTCTGTCAAAATATAGATATTTAAGGTTTTGACAAAGATATTATTTTTTATGATTATTATCAAATAGGAAAGAGGCAAATAAAAGAATGTATATAAATAAAAAGGGCGCTCTTTAGCGCCCTTTCTGTTGTCTTACCAGGATTCGAACCTAGACAGGCAGAACCAAAAACTGCAGTGCTACCATTACACCATAAGACAATCCTTATTGTTCGCAGGTCTTAACCTTGCGTAACGGGTGCAAAGATAATGCAAATTTTTTAATTGCAAAAGATTTTTGCTAAAAATTATTTCGCAATTATTAAGAAATAGTTCTTTTTGCCTCGTTGTGCCAATATATATTTGCCGTTTAATAAAGCATTTTCGTCTATTATCTGGTCAAATGTTGTTAGTTTCTCTTTATTTATCATAACACCGCCACCTTGTACGGTTTTACGCATCTCGCCTTTTGAGGGGAATACTGCACTCTTTTCTGCTAATAGGTCAACTGCTTTTATTCCATCTTTTAACTCCTCTTTGCTTATCTCAAATTGGGGTACTCCTTCAAATACGCTTAGTAGTGTCTCTTCGTCAATTTTGCGAAGTGCATCAGATGTTGCTCCTCCAAATAGTATTTGTGATGCTGCTACGGCTGCTTCGTATGCTTCGCGTGAGTGAACCATTACGGTTACCTCTTCTGCTAATCTCTTTTGTAAGGGGCGTAGATGGGGTGCTGCGTTTTGCTCCTCTATCAATTTTTCAATCTCCTCTTTTGTTAGTGAGGTAAATATTTTTATATATTTCTCAGCATCAGCATCGCCTACGTTTAACCAGAATTGGTAGAATTTGTATGGTGATGTGTAGCGTGGATCCAACCATACGTTACCCGATTCTGTTTTTCCGAATTTTCCTCCGTCGGCTTTTGTTATTAATGGGCAAGTCAATGCAAATGCTTCGTCGTTATTCATTCGTCGTATTAGTTCTGTTCCTGTGGTGATATTTCCCCACTGATCAGAGCCTCCCATTTGTAATTTACACCCTTTTGTTTTGTTTAGGTATGTGAAGTCATATCCTTGTACAAGTTGGTATGAAAACTCTGTAAATGATAAACCTGATGTGCCTTCTCCTGCTAAGCGACGTTTAACAGAGTCTTTTGCCATCATATAGTTTACTGTTATATGTTTTCCTACTTCGCGAATGAAGTCAAGGAATGAGAACTCTTTCATCCAATCATAGTTGTTTACCATCTCGGCACTGTTAGGTGCATCTGAATCAAAATCTAAGAATTTTGACAGTTGCTTCTTTATTGCCTCTTGGTTGTGGCGGAGAGTTGCTTCGTCTAAGAGATTACGTTCTTGCGACTTCATTGAGGGGTCGCCTATCATTCCTGTTGCTCCTCCTATTAGGGCAAGGGGTTTGTGCCCTGCTCTTTGAAAATGGCGAAGCATCATTACTCCTACAAGGTGTCCTATGTGCAAAGAGTCGGCTGTTGGGTCTATTCCTACATATGCAACAGTCATCTCTTTTTGCAATTGTTCTTCAGTTCCGGGCATGATATCGTGTATCATTCCTCTCCAGCGAAGTTCTTCTACAAAGTTAAAATTCATTTTCTATATTGTTTTTATTGTTAATCGTTATTTGAGTTTGCGAAGTTACATATTTTTCTCTTAACGAGCCTTCTGCACAAATACTTTTTTGTATAATTTTTCTACTCTCTCCTGTAATTCATGACTTGTTATATGCCATATATTTGCAATATTCCGATATATCTCATCTATTGGGAGTTTACTTTCGTCGCTTTCAATGAATATATTGTCGCTGCTGATGGTTTGTCTTATATCGGGATTAAACTTCTCTCCTATTGATATTATTATTCCTGCTACAGATAGCATTTTTGCAGTTTCTGCTTTCCCTCTAAATCCGTGAATTATCCATGGTTGAAGGGGCTTTATATCTTTTTTTAGAGCTATAATTTCGTTATAACTTTTTACGCAATGTATTATAACAGGTTTTTCTACATCTTCTGATATTGCTATTTGCTCTTTAAATGCCTCCTTTTGTAGTTCAAAAGGAGTTGTACATGTTTTGTCAAGCCCGCACTCTCCTATTGCTACTACCTCTTTATTCTTAGCTATCTCTTTTATTTTCTTGATGACTTCTTTATAATTTTCATGATTTATATGCCAAGGGTGTAGTCCCGCGCTACAGAGATGCTTGTTCGGTTCTTCGTTTGGTAGTTGGAGATTATATATTGCTATATCCTCGTTATGTTGTTTATTGTGTGTATGCAGATTTATATACATAGTATTCTCAGCTATGGGACCGGGTCATATCCGCTTCCTCCCCATGGGTGGCAGCGTAATATCCTTTTAATTGCTAACCATAAACCTTTGAAGGGTCCGTGCTTTTTTATTGCTTCTATTGCGTATTGCGAACAGGTTGGAGTGTAACGGCACGAAGGAGGTAACATTGGTGATATGCATGACCTATAAAAGTATATAGGTATCAGCAATATGTAACTTATTATTCGCATACTTTAACGGCAATTTTATTAAAGAGGTCGCACATTTTTTTTTGCAATAGAGAGAACTCCTCTTTTTTGTCTCCTATATAGAGTAAAGCAATATCTAATCCTTTATTGTTTAATTGTTGGCTTAATTGCAATTTATTTAAACGGTATGCTTCTCGTGTGCGGCGGCGTAATAGGTTGCGGTCAACTGCGTGTTTGAACTTACGTTTGGGAATTGAAACCATTATTGCGCTTGTGTCAGTTCCGTTTTCAACGAAAAGTGCACGATATGGGTATGACAAAACCCCTTTTGCATTTGCAAAGAGGTTGTCTATTCTTCTTTTTCCACGTAATCGCTCAGATTGTGGTAATGAATATTTTTTTTCTTCTTTCATTTACCGCGAAGATAGTAATAAACGTGTAAAATATATAAAGTTCACTTTAATATCTTACACGTTTGCTAATTATTTGTTTGTCGGATAAAGCAAATATTATTTCTTTTTAGTTGCTTTGGCTTGCTCTTTCAAGAAGTTCTCAATTGCCACTGTTATTGAGGGTGCTTCCGGTGTGGGAGCTGATACATCTAAGCGTAAGCCGGCGTCTGTAACAGCTTTTGCTGTTGTTGAGCCTAATGTTCCTATTCTTATATCTCCTTGCTCAAAATTTGGAAAGTTCTTTAGTAGCGAATTTATTCCTGCAGGGCTGAAGAATACCAACATGTCGTAGTTAAATTCCTCATCAGGGGTAAAGTCGTTACTAACTGTACGATACATTACGGCTTTTTGATATTTAATACCTATTTTATCTAATAAAGGAAATTCTCCGTTGTTTACGTCAGATACCGGTAAAAGAAAATTTTCTGTTTTATGACGTGTCAAGTGTGCTTGTAGTCCGTCAAGTTTTCCGTTTTCGCTGAAATTAACTTTGCGTTTGCGGTATTGTATATATTTTTGAAGATAGTTTGCTATTTGTTCCGATGTACAGAAATATTTCATCGTATCGGGTATGGTTACGCGCAACTCTTTGCAAAGTCTGAAAAAATGATCAATTGCTGTGCGTGCAGTAAATATAATAGCAGTATATTGCTCAATATATACTTTTTGTTGGCGAAAATCTTTTGCATTTACTCCTTCTACTTTAATAAAAGGACGAAAGACCAACTCTACTCCATATTTCTCGGCAATTGAGAAATATGGTGACTTTTCGTTATCGGGACGAGGTTGTGAAACAAGAATTCTCTTAACTTTTGACACGGTACAGCTTATTTTTATAGTATTTATAAAAGGTTTTATCTTCTCGTTCGAAATTTTACTGAACACATTATCAGTTGTTTAATGCCCATTTGTATAATATGAATAGGGGCACAATTTCGACGGTGCAAAGGTACAAAATAATATAACAAGTTGTACTAATGTCGTGTTTAAAATTTTTAATATTTCGCAGAATGTATATAATACGCATTAAACATATTAATATTAATGCTGTGATAATAAACACATTAGCATGCCAATATATATATGCAGAAGCTATTATGGTTGGAGTTAAAATTAGTGAAATTATTGTGTAGAATTCAACATTCTCTTTGCAAAATAGTTTTGCTTCTTTATGTGTAAAAAAGACTTCTCCGATTAACCATAATACTATTTCTTGTATTATAAATAGTGTTGCTATACCGCTTGTGGTAAGCATAATTTCTTTGAATGGAAGTATTGGAAGTAGGGTTTCGTTATTTAAGGAGATATACCATAACATTGTTATGGCTGAGGTAATCATTGTTATGATACATAGTAATATCGTAATAATTAAATCTATGATTGTGTGATTGACCTCTTCTTTGCTCTCCTCTCTGTTGTTTAACAATCTGCGTACAGAGAATTTTTTTCGACCTATTGCTGTTGATATTATAAAAAGTGCAAATATTAGAAATGCAAATAGAGAGTTGCTATAGTTGTTATTGTAAGGACGCGGTGTTCCAATATAACCCTCCTCTTCTTCTATCATTGTTGCACATGTATCTTCTTCATATAATTTTTTATATGAGGAGGTGTCGGCATATAAAATAGTCTGCTCAATGTTATTTATGATTGTATCCTCTTGAAGGGAAGTTGTTATTTGCTCTTTTTCTTTCATAAATTTAGTTATAATGCAGCAATTTCCCTTGCGTTATTGCACCAAAAAGTATTTTCTTCAATTGCTTTTAATGCCTTATGCGGGGTATCAACCACTTGCCATATAGCTCGATGCTCTTCTCTCATAAATTGTTGCTCTATGGCTTGTTCAAGCATAGTAATTAGTGGGGTATAATAATTGTTTATGTTTAAGATTATTATTGGTCCCGAGAAGAGCCCTAATTGTTTCCATGTTATAATTTCAAGTAGCTCTTCTAATGTCCCGCATCCTCCAGGCATTGCTATTGCTGCATCGGCAAGTTCTGCCATAATCTCTTTTCGGCGGTGCATTGTGGGGGTTACCTCAACATGTGTCAGCTTCTCGTTTCCCCACCCCTCTTCTATCATAAATTCAGGGATTACTCCTATAATCTCTCCGTTATTTTCCATAACGCCCTTTGCCAGGGCTCCCATTAATCCTGTCTTGCCCGATCCAAATACGCACCTTATCCCTTTCTTAGCGCATAATTCCCCAAGAGTATAGGCTGCATCGGTGTACTTTTTGTTAACCTTTGAACTTGATGCACAATATACGCATACGGTCTGTTTTGGACACATAATCTCTTTTATACGTTAAAACGGAAGTGCATTATATCTCCGTCTTGTACAATATACTCTTTCCCTTCTATACTTATCTTTCCGGCTTCTCTGCAGGCTGCTTCTGAACCATATTTTATATAGTCCTCATATTTTATTACTTCGGCACGGATAAATCCCTTTTCAAAGTCAGTATGTATTACTCCTGCACATTGTGGAGCCTTGCTTCCTTTGCGGTATGTCCATGCTCTAACTTCAGGCTCTCCTGCTGTTATATATGTTTCAAGGTTTAAAAGACGATAGGCTGATTGTATAAGGCGTGCCATTCCTGACTCTTTTAATCCTATCTCCTCCAGGAACATTTGGCGCTCCTCGTATGTTTCAAATTCTGCAATCTCAGACTCTATTTTAGCAGATACTATTAATAATTCAGCATTCTCTTCTTTTATGGCTTCTCTAACGGCTTCAACATATTTATTCCCGTTTGCTGCCGATGCTTCGTCAACATTGCATACATACAATACTGGTTTTGATGTCAGAAGGAATAGTTCACGTGCAACTTTTTGTTCATCTTTTGTCTCAAACTCTACGCTTCTTGCAGGTTTGCCTTGCTCAAGAGCTGCTTTGTATGCCAAAAGAACATCGCATGCAAGTTTTGCATTTTTGTCTCCTCCTGTTTGTGCCTGTTTTTGAACTTTTGATAGGCGGGTCTCAACAGTCTCCAAGTCGCGGATTTGTAATTCGTAATCAATAATTTCTTTATCTCTTACCGGGTCTATTGTGCCGTCAACGTGGGTAATATTATCATCGTCAAAGCATCGTAAAACATGTAATATGGCATCTGTCTCGCGGATATTTGCCAAGAATTTGTTCCCTAATCCTTCTCCTTTACTTGCTCCTTTTACAAGTCCTGCAATATCAACTATCTCAACAGTTGTTGGTACTATTCTTTGAGGTTTTACAATTTCAGCCAATTTGTTTAAACGTTCGTCAGGAACGGTTATTACTCCCACATTGGGTTCAATGGTACAGAAAGGGAAGTTTGCTGCTTGTGCTTTTGCATTTGATAAGCAATTGAAAAGTGTTGATTTGCCAACGTTGGGTAGTCCGACGATTCCGCATTGTAATGCCATAATTATAATCTGTTTTAATGTTTTGTTTCTAATTTAATATGAGATATCATTTATAAAAAGAGTATCTCTGCTTGATTTCTGTTGCAAAGATACTCATTTTAGATGAATTTATATTATTTATACCGTTTTAGGGTTTTGTTATCATCTCCATTCCTCCCATATATGGTACAAGCGCTTTGGGTATTCTTATGCCTTCAGGGGTTTGGTTATTCTCTAATAGTGCAGCTACTATACGCGGAAGTGCTAAGGCACTACCGTTAAGTGTGTGTACTAATTGGGTTTTTTTATCTCCTCCGCGGAAACGGCATTTTAATCGGTTTGATTGGTAACTTTCAAAGTTTGATACTGACGATACCTCTAACCAACGTTTTTGTGCTGCTGAATATACTTCAAAATCGTATGTTAATGCCGATGTAAAGCTCATATCTCCACCACATAAACGAAGTATGTGCCAAGGTAACTCCAATTTTTCAACCAATGTTTGTACGTATGCTACCATCTCGTCAAGTGCGGCATAAGAGTTCTCTGGTTTTTCAATGCGAACTATCTCTACCTTGTCAAATTGGTGTAGACGGTTTAATCCGCGGACATCTTTTCCGTATGAACCTGCTTCGCGGCGGAAACATGCTGAGTATGCTGTATTTTTGCAAGGTAAATCTTTCTCGTCAAGAATTACATCGCGGTAGATGTTTGTTACAGGTACTTCGGCTGTTGGAATTAGATATAAATCGTCCTCGGTGCAGTGGTACATTTGTCCCTCTTTATCGGGTAATTGTCCTGTACCATATCCTGATGCGGCGTTAACTACGTATGGAGGTTGAACTTCTAAGTATCCTGCTTCGCGTGCATTGTCAAGGAAGAAGTTTATTAATGCACGTTGTAATCTTGCTCCATTCCCTTTATATACAGGAAATCCTGCTCCCGATATTTTAACTCCCAATTCAAAATCAATTAGGTCATATATTTTTGCCAATTCCCAATGGGGAAGTGCTTCTTCTGAGAGATTGGGCATTTTACCTCCCTCTTTAACAACGAGATTATCTTCTGCTGTTTTTCCGTCGGGAACAAGGTCGCAGGGAGTGTTGGGGATAGTTAAAAGTATATCTGTTATCTCCTTTTCAGCCGATGTCATCTTTTCGTCTAATATAGATGTTTTCTCTTTTAGAGTTGCAACTTCGGCTTTTGCTGCTTCTGCTTTATCTTTCTCTCCTCCCTTCATAAACATTCCTATTTGTGATGATAGAGCCTTTATTTGAGAGAGAGAAGCATCTAATTCGGCTTGTGTTGTACGGCGTACTTTGTCTATCTCTATTACTTTTTCTATCAACTCTTTTGCGTCGAAATGTTTGCGAGCCAATCGGCGGATTATATCGTCGGGGTTCTCTTTAATTGCTGCAAGTGTTAACATAGTATTATGCTTTATTTTATGTTTATTTTGATAGTAACTCTTTTACTTTTGCTGAAATAAGTTTTCCTTCTGCACGTCCTGCCAACTCTTTTGTTGCTATTCCCATAACCATTCCCATTTGTTGTGGCGATGTAGCACCTACTTTTGATATTATTGCTTTAAGAGCCTCTTCAAGTTCCTCGGCTGTAAGTTGCTTTGGTAGGAACTCTTCAATGATTTTTGCTTCGGCAAGATTTAGTTCTGCTATATCTGCACGGTTATTTGCTGCAAATATTTCTGCTCCTTCTTTGCGTTGTTTAACCATCTTCACAAGAATTTTCATGGCGGTTTCGTCATTTAATTCTCCGTCTGCTCCTTTTGCGGTTTTTGCTTCAATAAACTCTTTTTTTATTGCTCTGAGGGTGTCAAGGCGTACTTGGTCTTTGGCTTTCATAGCCTCTTTAATACCTTCACTTATTTTATCAAATATATTCATAATCTCGTATTTAAAATATAATGGGTTTCCCGTTGTTTGTATTGGGTTGAGGAACATTAATATCTTCGGTTTCTGATTGTGTCTCTGTCCCTCTTATCTGCTGTTTAAAATTTGCAGGGCGCGAATATGCAGGAGCCTTCATAACTTTATCAATAAATGCATCGTCGTCCATCTCCTCTAACGAGAATAGTACATATGAACTTCTTACATTTTCCATAAAGACTCTGTCTTCTGCGGTTGTCCCATAAACTTCAGTTATTATATCATTTTCTGTACGAACAGGAGCAACTGTTGATTTCTCCGGTTGAACCGATGTTGATGTCGGGATAGATGAATCTACGTTAAATCCGGTTGCAAGAAGTGTTACTCTTACTTTATCTCCTAATGTATTGTCAATGGCGTAACCCCATATTACATTTACGTCATTACCGAAACGTTCCATAAATGAGTTTACTTCTGAAATTTCAGCCATTGTTACAGGGTTCTCTCCTTCAGAAGATATGTACAGATTGAATAGTACTCGTTTTGCATTGTTAACGTCTCCCTCTTTTAATAATGGAGATTGTAATGCTGATTCAAATGCGTTTGATATGCGTTTTTCTCCTTCGCCATATCCTGTACTCATTATTGCAACTCCTCCGTCTTTGAGCGTATTGTAAACATCGGCAAAGTCAAGGTTTATTTTACCTTCAACTGTAATTAGTTCTGCTACACTTTTTGCTGCATTGGTTAGGGTGTCATCGGCTTTTGCAAAGGCGTTCATAAAGTTGAGGTCGGGATATATTTCGCGAAGGCGCTCATTATTTATTATTAAGAGTGCATCAACATTTTTACGCATCTCTTCAACTCCTTGCCATGCAAGTTTAATTTTATTGATACGTTCAAAAAGGAATGGAATTGTTACAATACCTATTGTTAGTAATCCCTTATCGCGTGCTACACGTGCAACAACGGGAGCGGCTCCTGTTCCTGTTCCTCCTCCCATTCCGGCAGTGATAAATACCATTCGCGTGTTGCTGTCAAAGATACTCTCTATTTGATCAATGTTATCTTCTGCAATGCGTCGTCCCTCTTCAGGATTTCCTCCTGCTCCAAGTCCTTTCCCTATCTGAACTTTGGTAGGAATTTCTGATTTAACCATGGCTTGACGGTCGGTATTACACAATACAAATTCAACATCTGTAATTCCAGTTTTGTACATATGAGAAACTGCATTGCCTCCTCCTCCTCCTACTCCTATAACTTTAATTATGGGAGCTGTAGAGTTACTTAAATTGTCAAATGGGTCAACAATTGCCGAGTCTGAAAAGAGTCTGTTTTCTTCCATATAGTGTTGTATGCTTTTACTAATTTGCAAATCTTTTTTATTATGTTAGCTTATCTTTTCGTTATTATCTTCTGTCATATATTTTATAACTTGCTTTTGAATTGTATCGAAAAGACCTTCTCTTTTTTCTTGGGGCTGTTCTTTTTTAGCTTTTTCAGGTTTTGGTTTTGGCGCTTCAATGGGCTTTGTATCTTCTCTCTTTTTCTCCTCTTTCTTTGCCTTTTTCCATGGCCACCAGCCCTCTTTATTTCCCTCTTTTGAGGGTGATGCTATTGATTCGGTTGCTATTAACAGCATTCCTATTGTTTGAGAATATGTTGTTAATTGTATATTTAAATCTTGGTCAGCTATAATTTTGTCTGACATTGTTCCGCATCGGACTTCCATTCCTGCCTCTTTGCGCAATAATTCAGGTAGATCTTTTAATTGAGATGCTTCTCCTGTTATTATAATACCTCCTTTTAATTCAGATTTGTATCCTGATTCTTTTATCTGATTAACTACATTGGCTACTATCTCTTCAATGCGAGCAACTGTTATTCTGTTCAAATCCTTAGGCTTAATAGGCCCTTTCCCTTGGGCATCAAGTGTGTAGCCTTTTAATTGTTCGCCTGTACTTAAAAGAGCGCTTCCTAATGATATCTTAAATCTTTCAGCTTCATCGCTAACAAGTCCGAGAGACATAATATCTTGAGTTATATTTTTGCCTCCTAACGGGATTGTTGTAAGTTGTCTTAAGAATCCCTGGTGGTATATTGAAACTTCTGTTGTTCCTCCTCCGAAATTAACCAAAACGCAACCATTCTCTTTGTCCTCCATTTTTAAAACAGCTTCTGCGTCTGCTTTACTTGATAAAATGAAACCTTCAATATTTAGTTTTAATTTATCAAATATGGTTACTATGTTTTTTGTTAATGTTTGGCGTGCTACAGCCAACTGCATATCAATTTGTATTTTTTTTGCCTCAACTCCTTCTGGGTTTTTAACGACATTGTCGTTTATGAATGTTTCGTTAGGCAGTACATCTATAATTTCAGTAGATGCTATGGGTATGTTGCGCCCCTCTTTTTGTAACTCATCAAGAAGGAGTGATGTTATTTTTGTTCCGTCGGGCAGATGTCGGGAAACGTTGTTTTTTATTGTACGTACTGATTGCCCTCCGATACCTACAAATACATTTGATATGTGGTTTGAAAGTTTATTCTCTAATTTGGTTATAAGTTTTTTTACTTTTGAGGCACTCTCCTCTATATTAATAACGCAGCCTCGACGTACCGCACCTTCTGATGGTTCTTTGTCAATAGCAACTATTTTTATTTTGTTACCTTCTCTGACTCCGGCCATTCCTACTATATTTGATGAGCCTAAGTCTATTGCTACCATTAAATTTGTAATGTCCATATTATTTATTGTTTTTGGTGCAGATAATTCTGCCGTCGTATTTTAAGTTTATATTATTGTAATAATTCCACCCTCTTTCTTGAAATATTTGCGAATATAATAATTCAAGGGAGTTGAATTTGCGTTCAAAGTTACTTATTTTTCCAAAAAGAATCAATTGTTTTCCTACGCGAGGAATAAGTTCTATTTCTTCTTTGTCTGTTACTACTATCTGTTCAATTTGCTTATCCCATTTTGAATTTATACTTATGTATTGGACAAAATCAAATAGCTTATTCTTTGCAAAATCTTCATTTATATTTCCGCTTGCAACAGGCAGATATACTATGATTTTATCGGATAGTGGCATTTTACGCCTATTCTTGTCTATATAGTACGAATCATATGGAGTAATTACTCTCATTACGGGAATGCGTTGTTCTACCTCAATTTTAATTTTCCCTGATGGGGTCATATAGCACTCAACATTCTCAATAATGAAATTTTTCTCAATGGTTTTTTCTATTTTGTCCCTATTTATATTATTTAGAGGCTCTCCTTTTTTTACCAATTTGTTGTCTCTTATGATTGTCAAAATATCATTGTCTGATAGGAATTGTTGTTCAGTTTTGTTTCTCTGAATTATTTCAATACCTGAGCATCTCTCTTTCTCATATTCGTATTGGGCATATATAAATGCTGCAATCAAATATGAGGGAAGTAATAGCAACAATAATATTTTAAATATTTTAGCAATCATTCGTTATCTAATATCTCTTTTATTTGAGGTAGATATATATCTACGTTCCCTGCTCCCATAGTCATAAGAACCTCAAAATTACCAACTTTAATTCGTTCTATCAAATTTTCTTTTAAACATATCTCTTTTTCTTTGCAAGTAATAGCATTTAGTATTATTTCTGATGATACTCCGGGTATGGGCTCTTCTCTTGCAGGATATATTGGTAGTAGAATTACTCTGTTTGCCAATGATAGTGCTTTTGCAAATTGTGGAGCAAAATCACGTGTACGGCTGTATAGATGTGGGTAAAAGATTACTGTAAGATGTTTATCGGGATATAATTCTTTTACTGATGATATAGAAGCTGCAACTTCATCTGGGTGGTGTGCATAATCATCTAAAAGAACTTTATCTGATTTTTTTAACCAAAAATCAAATCTTCTTTCTGCTCCTCTGTAAGAACTAATAGCATTGCGTAATTCATCGTCGGTAACTCCGTTAAGTATTGCTATTGCCATTGCAGCTACTGCATTGTCAATATTAATTTTAACGGGAACTCCAAGTTTTATATCTTTTATGACTTTGTTTGGTGTTACAAAATCAAATATGATCTCTCCGCCTCCAATACGTATGTTCTTTGCATGATAATCTCCCTCTTCTCTGCCAAAAGTAAGTAATTTGACCTCTTCATTAATTCTTGGTTTTAGGGTTATTCCTTTTTTTATCAGAAGAACTCCTCCTGGTTGTATCAATTCTGTAAATTGGGCAAATCCCTCAAGGTATCCCTCTTCTGTCCCATATATATCAAGATGATCCGGGTCTGAAGCTGTTACTATTGCCATATATGGGGATAATTGATGAAATGAACGATCATATTCATCGGCCTCTATAACTGTCAAATCGCTTTTGTCCGATAGTATTAAATTGCTATTGTAGTTTTTTAGAATTCCTCCTAAAAAAGCATTACATTCTGTTGAAGATGATGCTAATATGTGTGCAAGCATTGAACTTGTTGTTGTTTTTCCGTGTGTTCCGGCAACACATAGTCCCCTGCTGTTTCTTGTTATTATGCCTAACAGCTTAGCCCTTTTTACAATCTCAAATCCTTTTTCTCTGAAATATTCAAAGCCTTTGTGTTCTAATGGCACTGCCGGAGTATATACTATTAGTGTGGTTTGTGGATTGAGGCAATATTCAGGTATAAGATTTACATCTTCTGCATAAAATATTTCAGCGCCTTCGGCAGTTAAATCGTCGGTTATATGTGTACGTGTGCGATCATATCCTGCAACTTTATACCCTTTAGATATATAGTATCGTGCTAAGGCACTCATTCCAATGCCTCCTATTCCTAAAAAATATAATGATTTGAAATTATCCATTATTTATTCTTTTTATTTGCAATTTCTATTACTATATCTGCAATTCTATCGGCTGAGTCTATTTGTGCCATTTCCGATATGTTTTTAGATAAACTTTTTAATTTGGCATCGTCATTAATTATTGAGAATGCCTGTTGCATAAGAGTTAGCCTTGCGTCTGCATCAGTTACCAGAATTGCCGCTCCTTTTGTTGATAGTGCTAAGGCATTTTTAGTCTGATGGTCTTCTGCAACATTTGGTGATGGTACTAATATAACTGGTTTCTCCAATATGCATAATTCAGATATTGATGATGCTCCGGCTCTTGAAATTACTAAATCGGCAGCTGCATATGCTAAATCCATTCGTGTAATAAATGCACTTTGTTTAACAGGTGCTCCATCTATTGCCGATAATGCTTTTGCTGCTTCTTTTTCATAAAATTTTCCGGACTGCCATAATATTTGCACCCCCTCAGGGATTGAGCCTAATGCCTCAATAATACTTTCGTTTATTGTTCTTGCTCCAAGGCTTCCGCCTATTGATAATATGGTTTTTTTATTTTTGTTTAATCCAAAAAAATCTAATGCTTCATCGCGAGAAATTTTTTCTCCTAATCCTTTACGTACAGGGTTCCCCGTAAGTATTATTCTGTCAGATGGAAAAAATCTTTCCATATTATCATATGCAACACATATAGCATCAGCCCTTTTTGCTAAAAGTTTATTTGTAACTCCGGCATAAGAGTTTTGCTCTTGTATTACAGTTGGGACTTTGAGCGATGAGGCACACCATAGTGTAGGTCCGCTTGCATATCCTCCTACACCAACCGCAACGTCAGGATTGAAATCCTTGACTATTTTTTTTGCAAGTTTCAAACTCTTTATAAGACAAGCAATAACAGAGAAATTCTTAAACAAATTTGTTCTGCTTAGTCCGCTTATGGGTAGCCCTATTATTTTGTATCCTGCAGCAGGAACTTTTTCCATCTCCATTCTCCCTTCTGCTCCAACAAATAGAATATCGGCATTAGGAATTTTTGCTTTGATAGCTTCTGCAATAGATATGGCAGGAAATATATGTCCTCCTGTCCCTCCTCCGCTTACTAAAACTTTTATTTTATCCATTTTCCTATTTTTTAAGATTTGGGTTTGGAGCGGATATGCTTTCGGGTATCTCTATCTCTTCTTTGCCCTCATCTTTATTTGTTTCTATAGCTTCTGTTGTCGCATAGCGACTTATGCTTAACATTATTCCAAAATATATGCCATTTATCAAGACAGATGTTCCTCCTCTGCTTATAAGTGGCAATGGTTGCCCTGTTACCGGGGCTACTCCTGTTGCTACCATCATATTCAAAAGAGCCTGAAAAACAATTAGTAATGCTATTCCCATAATTAAAAATGCAGGAAATGCTTGTGTGCATTTTCTGGTAATTTGAAATGCTCTGAATAGTAATGATAGATATAATCCCATTACGAACAATCCTCCTGCAATTCCGAACTCTTCAATAATTATTGCGTATATAAAATCGGAATATGCTTGAGGTAAGACATCTCGCTCTCTGCTATTGCCCGGTCCAACCCCTATTCCATTGCTGTGAGCAATGGCCATATAGGCATGGTGTCGTTGAAAGTTATCGTCATCTGTCTCTTTTAAATATTCGGGAGTTCCATCTCCTGCAAAATTAAAGAGACGGTTGTTCCACATATTTGCTCTATGTATTGCAGTCATGAAAATATTTTTCCCATCTTCATCATTGTTATTCTTATCAAGAATATGCGCTGTGAATAAGATGGCTGCAACCAGCATAACAACTATTAATACAATGGCATGTAACTTTTTTAAGGATACTCCCGCTATAAGCATCATGCAATATGAGACTAATGCTATGAGTGCAGCAGTGGAGAAGTTCTCTGTGAATATCAGTATGCATGCTATTGCAACTATTATTATTGATTTTCTGAAGGCTAATGTTGTAACTCCTTTATCACTTTGTCCTCTTGCCAAAAAGTAAGCTACGGATATTACTACTCCTAATTTTGCAATTTCAGAAGGTTGTATAGGAATACCGGCTATTGTTATCCAACGTGCGGCGTCGTTAACTTTTTCTGCAAAGAAGAGAGTGTAGAGTAGTAAAACAGCGGCAATGGCAAATAGGGGTAATCCAAATAATCTTAGCCATTTATAGTGAACATAATGTACACCAAATACTATTAATGTGCTAATTATAAGAAAAATGGCATGACGTATTATTGGGTCATATATTTCTCCGCTTTTCATCGTCAACATACCGCTTGCACTGTACATTGAGATAATTGATATTAGGCAGAGGAAGAAATATGTTCCCCATATATATTTATCTCCTTTTAATATTTTTCTGTTATCTTCCATGTTTAAGACAATGAATATCTTTTTGTTAAATCTCTTTTACACATTTTTTAAATTGTTCGCCACGATCCTCATAGCTATTGAAGAGATCAAAACTTGCACAACAGGGTGATAGTAAAACAGTATCTCCCGGTTCTGCCATGGAGAATGCTTTTTCAACAGCCTCTTTCATAGATAGTGCATCTGCCATCTTTTTCCCCATGTAATCAAAGAAACTGTGGAGCTTACTATTGTCCACTCCTAAGCAGACCAACCCTTTAACTTTATCTTTTACAAGTTGTTCTATCTCAGTGTAATCATTCCCTTTGTCTTTGCCTCCGATGATTAATACTACAGGGGTTTTCATACTTTCAAGAGCATACCAGCAAGAGTTGACATTGGTTGCTTTAGAATCGTTTATAAATTCAACTCCTCTTACTCTTCCTGCTTTCTCAAGACGATGTTCAACGCCTTTAAAGCCACTTAAGGCTGCGCGTAATTCCTCTTTTTTTATTTCAAGAACTTTTGCCGATATTGATGCGGCCATTGAGTTAAACAGATTGTGTCGTCCTTCTAACGCTAAATCTTCTTCGTTAAAGGAGAATTCTCCGTTTTTATCACCTATAATTATTTTGTTACCCTCTTTATATGCAACTACTCCTTTTGAATTTTGTTCTGCAAAAGGGTACAATTTTGATTTGAGTTTGTATTTGCTGAGTTGTTCTGAGATTATTGGATCATCATTCCAAAATATGAAAGCGTCTCCTTCGGTTTGGTTTTGGGTTATACGGAATTTGGCATCTACATAATTCTGCATCTCATATCCGTATCGGTCAAGGTGATCGGGGGTTATATTTAGCAAAACGGCAATATTTGCTTTAAAGTCATACATATTGTCCAACTGAAAACTACTAAGTTCTATGACATAGTAATCAAAATTTTCAGTGGCTACTTGTAACGCTAAACTCTTCCCTACATTGCCTGCCAATCCTACATTTAAACCTGCACTTTTAAGTATGTGATATGTTAAAAGAGTTGTGGTTGTTTTTCCATTACTTCCGGTGATACATATCATTTTTGCATTTGTGTATCGGCCCGCAAACTCTATTTCAGATATCACATTAATACCTTTTTCAAGTACAGACTTCATAACGGGGACAGTGTCGGGAATTCCCGGGCTTTTTATGACTTCGTCGGCATTTAATATTTTGTCAAGAGTGTGTTCGCCACTCTCCCACTCTATATTATATTCATCAAGAAGTAATCGGTAATTCTCTTTTATTGGTGATTTGTCCGATACAAAAACGTCAAACCCTTTTACTTTTGCCAATACGGCAGCTCCTGCTCCGCTTTCACCGGCTCCCAATACTACAACTCTCTTTCCCATTATCTGATTTTTAATGTTACAATTGTTAGTACAGCCAATAATATGCTTATAATCCAAAATCTGAATGTAATACGAGATTCGGGCATTTTATTTGTAGGCCATTGAATATGTGCGTTTATTGAACCATCGCCATCTTTTTGAAAATGGTGGTGCAATGGTGTCATTTTAAATATTCTGCGTCCTTCTCCATATTTTTTCTTTGTATAACGAAAATATGTAGTTTGTAATATTACGCTTAAGCTCTCTACTAAGAAGATACCGCATAACAATGGTAATAGAAGCTCTTTACGCAGGATTATAGCTAATACAGCTACAATGCCTCCTATTGTCAAACTTCCTGTATCTCCCATAAATACCTGTGCAGGATATGTGTTATACCATAAGAAGCCTATTAATGCACCTGCAAATGCGCTAATAAAGACTACTAATTCTTCTGACCCCGGTATATACATGATATTTAAATATGGTGCATATACAACGTGTCCTGATAGGTATGCAAATATTCCTAATGTTATACCAATAATGGCTGTTATACCGGCTGAAAGTCCATCAAGTCCGTCAGTAAGATTAGCTCCATTTGATACTGCAGTAACAACCAAAATACTTACGATAACAAAAATTATCCACCCAACTGTTTGGGAATGTTTCCCTGCGAATGGAATTAAATCGGCATAGTCAAAATTATGACCTTTTACAAATGGGATAGTGGTTTTTGTTGATTTTACATAATTAATAGTTGTGGTATTATTTCCGTTACTGTTGTCTGAATTAATTTCAGTAGCAACAACCTCATTTTGATTTATAACTTTTTCTCTAAGAACAACGTCAGGTGATAGATAGAGGGTTAATCCGACTATTAGTCCAAGTCCTACTTGACCTATAATCTTAAATTTACCTTTCATTCCCTCTTTATCTTTTTTGATGACTTTTATATAATCATCGGCAAATCCCAATATTCCCAACCATATTGTAGTTATAATCATAAGTATCATATATATGTTATTTAATCGCCCTACAAGTAGGCAGGGTATCAATATTGAGATTATTATGATTATTCCTCCCATTGTAGGAGTTCCTTTTTTTGCAAATTGTCCTTCAAGAGAAAGGTCGCGGATTGTCTCTCCAATTTGCATCTTTTGTAGCATGTTTATTATCTTTCTTCCAATGACCATAGCAAAGAACAGAGAGAGAATAAGGGCTGCCGCTGCCCGGACAGATATATATTGGAACATTCCTGCTCCCGGTATATCAATAGAGTTCAGGTAGTTAAAAAAATCGTATAACATATTTGCTGATTTATATTAATTCTTTAAATGCATTTTCAATCTCTTCTCTGTCATCAAAATGGTATTTTACTCCTTTGATTTCTTGATAATCTTCGTGACCTTTTCCTGCAACCAGCACTACATCTCCTGGCTTTGCAAGTCGTATAGCAAGTCGTATTGCTTCTCGACGGTCTGTGATAGATATAGACTTTTTAGCTTGAGTAGCCGATAATCCCTCTTTCATTTCTGAGATTATCTGTTCGGGTTCTTCGTCTCTTGGATTATCTGATGTTAATATGAGTTGCGATGATAATTTTGCTGCCTCTTGTGCCATTATAGGGCGTTTCCCTTTATCTCTGTTTCCTCCTGCTCCAATAACCGATATAATGTTTCCTTTATTTCTGATAACTTCATTAATTGATTGTAAAACATTTGTTATTGCGTCAGGGGTATGTGCATAGTCAACAATTGCAGTAATTCCGCCTCTTGAAAGAGTTTGAAAGCGTCCTGATACAGGTATTAAGGCTGATAAAATAGTTAAGACATCTTCTGGCTTTTTACCTAACAGGCATGTTGCTCCATAAACAGCCAATAGGTTATATGCATTGAATTTACCAACAAATAGAGTTTCTACCTCTTTGCCATTTATTTGGAGTGTTGTCCCATCAATGCGACTCTCAATTATCTTTCCTTTGAACTCTGCTATTGATTGCATTGAGTAGGAATTCTTTTTTGCTTTGCAGTTTTGAAGCATTACCATTCCGTTCTTGTCATCGCCATTTGTTAGTGCAAAAGCATTTTTATTGAGTGAATCAAAAAAGCTTTTTTTTGCTTTTAAATATGCTTCAACGGTTTTATGGTAATCCATGTGATCTCGGGTTAAGTTGGTAAATATACCTCCATCAAATTCGAGTCCTGCAATTCTCTTTTGATCTGCCGAGTGAGAACTTACTTCCATAAATGCGTATGTGCAACCCTCTTCTACCATTTGACTTAAAAGCGAATTTAATGATATGGGATCGGGTGTTGTATGTGTTGATGATATTGCATTATCGCCTATATAGTTGCATACTGTTGATAGTAACCCAACCTTTTCTCCAAACATCTTAAACATTTTGTATAGTAGAGTTGCTATTGTGGTTTTTCCGTTTGTTCCGGTAACTCCAACAAGTTTAAGTTTTGAAGATGGATAGTTAAACCAAGCCGAGGCCAATTCTCCCAATGTCTTATGACTATCTGATGTGTGGATATATGTTACTCCATTGACTCTATTTTCTGGCAAATCTTCACATACGATGGCGGTTGCTCCAAGTTCAATGGCTTTATCAATATATTTGTGTCCGTCAACTGCTGTGCCTTTTACCGCGATAAACATATATTTTGCTTTTATATTACGTGAGTCTGAGTCTAACCCTAAGATTTCATTCTCTTTCTCTCCGTAAATCCCAAGGATTTTAATCTTCTCCAAGAGTTCCGATATTTTTTTCATAATCTATTGTTGTAAATTAATTATTACTTTATCTCCTTTTTCATATTTTGTGTATGCCGCGGGGTCTTGTTCTGTTACAACTCCTTTGCCTTTGATGTATACGGTTAATCCTAACCTCTCCAATGTAAACAGGGCATCTTTTAGCCCCATTCCTATAACAGAAGGGAGACCGATAGAATCTTTTTGTTCTACCGCAAAAACAATTTTATTATTGGATACGCTTGATTGCAAACAATTTTTACCCTCTGTTATATAATCTCCATCGTATGCAATTTGTAACGAATCGCATACCGATATAGTAGATGCTGCCAATCCTCGCTTTATATCGGGGAGAAGCGAATGAATAGAATCGGTATTGTATGGTGGTTTTAACCCTAAGTATCCTTGAGCATACATCTGCTCTGCTATTTTTTTTACTACTTCTCCTGATATTGCACCTGCTGAGGGGTAAACTCCTCGTGGACGTGTAACCACAACTATGCATGAGTATTTGGGACTTTCGTTATCAGGAAAGTACCCACAAAATGATACTCTGTGTGTAGTTTCTCCACTTTTATAACCTGCACCGCCTTGAGAAATTTGAGCTGTTCCTGTTTTGCCGGCAATTGTTACATAGGGAGATAGTAGATTCTTTGCGGTACCGGATTTTACAACTCCTGTTAACATCTTACGAACCTCTTTTAGCGTTTGTGGTTTGCATATTTGTTCTCTGACAACTTTTGCGTCAATATGCTTAACAACTTCTCCATTTTTGATTATGTCGGATACAAATATTGGAGCCAACATCTTTCCGTTGTTTGCTATGGCATTATAGAACATGAGTGTATATATGGGAGGTATTTGTACATTGTACCCAAAACTCATCCAAGGTAATGTTGTAAAGTTCCACCCTCTGAATGTGTCGGGGTGTGGTATTTTGGGATATGCTTGCCCTGCCATTTTAAGATCTACGGAGTCGCATACTCCCATCTCCTTAAGTTTTTCAATAAATCCTTTTTGGTTATTTTCGTACCCTTTTAAAACAGCTTTTGCTATGCCTATATTTGATGAGTAATGTATTGCTTGTGCTAATGTTATGGGCCCGTAACCTCCTCTATGTTTATTCCAGTCGTTTATATATCGGGTATGTTTCCCTTTTGTGTATGGGTAAACGCCATTATCGGTGTCAAATATCTCTTCTGATGTGGCAATCCCTTCGTCTAAGACAGCCATAACGGCAACAGTTTTAAATGTAGAACCTGGCTCAACCATATCAGCTATTGCATTATTGCGAGCTTCAACATATTTTCCTTGATTTTTTCTCTGATAGTTTGCTATTGCTCGTACCTCTCCTGTTGCAACTTCCATTACAATTGCAGCGCCAACATCGGCGTCAACCTCTTTGAGCTTATTTAAAAGAGCTTGTTCTGTGATGCTTTGAATTTGAACATCTATTGTGGTTCTGATATCTTGTCCGGGTATTGCCTCTATTTTTGTTCGTTCAACCATTACCCTTCGTATCTTTTCCAAATCGGCAACGCCGGGAGTACCTTTAAGTTCTGTGTTGTAAGCTTGCTCTATTCCATACACTCCAATAGTATCGTCAAGTTTTCCTATGGTGCGTGATGCAACTGCTCCGAAAGGTTTTTTTCTAATTATTCTTTTTTCAATAAAAAAGCCACTCTTATTTACCCCTTTATTGATGTATGGGAACTCTTTTATTTCTTGATAGTCAAGATATGATACCCATATATTGCTTATGCGAAAACGCCCTTTTTTATTTTTGTATGCTTTTAAAATATCTTTCTCGTATGTTTCAGCCTTTTTATCTTTCAACTTTAGCGATAATGCTTTTGCTAAGGGCTTAACATATTTATAGAGAGTGTCGGCTTTTATTCCTTCTGTTCTAAAATCAAAAAATAGTTGATATTGAGGAACTGTACTTGCTAAAATTTCATCGTTGGTTGATAAAATATTTCCTCTTAATGGAGCAATTTCAACATTGCAACGTTTAAGTTTTGCCGCTTTTTCTTCCCAGTGTTTATTTTCAATAGTTGAGACAATAATCATCTTCCCTATGACTAAACAGCATAAGATTAGGATAAAGGCTGATATGCCAAAATATCGAAATAAGATTTTATATTGTTTACTCTTTTCCATTATTATCCTCTTTAACTACATATGGTGGTTGTTCTGGGAATTTTAAATCTAAATTAAATTGTTCAATTTTTTTAATTATTGAGTCTTCTCTTTGTTGGTTTTTTAATAGTGTAAACATATCAAGTGAGATATATCCAATCTCTTCTACTTCACGATGCAGCATTGTAATTTTTGCGACACTCTGCTGACATGTGTATCTGTTTGATATATAAAAAAGCATTATAAACAAGATTGTAAGTATAGTTTTCCAATAACGTATAATAAAGTCAACCGATATTATACGTCCAAGAAAAATATTTTTTGGGTTTAAAGCTCTTAAAATTTTCTTTATCACTTCCCAAAAACTCTTTTTCTGAGATACAACATCTTCTTTATTCTCTATTTGTGGAGAATTTGTTGTCTCTTCATTATTGGTTGTCTTACTTGTTGTCTCCTCTTGCATCGTAATATCTTTATATGTGCCAAGTGATATTATTATATTTTTTCTGCAATTCTTAATTTGGCAGAGCGGGAGCGAGGATTGCGCTCAATCTCCTCTTCTGTAGGAACTATTACTTTGTTGTTTACAAGTTTTAGAGGAGCTGTTAAACGACCGAAAAAGTCTTTATCTGCTTTACCCTCAAAGTTTCCGTATTTAAAATAATCTTTAACAATCCTGTCTTCTAATGAGTGATATGTCAGAATTACTATTCTGCCCCCTGGCTTTAATAACTCTGTACTCTGTTTTAACATACACTTTAAACTTGCCATTTCATCATTTACCTCTATGCGTAATGCTTGAAAAATTTGAGCAAGTTCTTTTTTCTCTTGTTTGGGATTTATGAAATCTTTTACTATTGTAAGTAAATCGGAAGTTGTCTCTATTTTGTTAGTTCCTCTTTTTTTTACTATTGCAGATGCTATTTTTCTGGCATTACGCATCTCCCCGTAATAGTAAAAAATATCTGCAAGTTTTTCTTCTGAATATTTGTTTAAAATATCTGCCGCAGACATTCCTCCTTGTTGATTCATTCTCATGTCAAGCTTGCCTTCAAATCTGAATGAGAAACCTCTGTCAGCCTCATCAAAATGGTGAAATGAGACTCCTAAATCGGCAATAAGACCATCAATATGTTCAATCTTATGATATTTCATAAAATTTTTTAAGAATCGGAAATTGCTTTTTACAAATGTAAATCTGTCATCATCAATTAAATTTCTTTTTGCATCTTCATCTTGGTCAAAAGAGAATAACTTTCCATCTGTTCCCAAGTTGGCAATTATTCCTTTAGAATGACCTCCGCCTCCAAAAGTGACATCAACATAAGTTCCGTCTTTTTTGATATTCAGTCCTTCAAGAGATTCTTTAAATAACGCAGGTATATGATATACAGCTTCTTGCATTCAAGTCTATGTTTAGATTATAACACTCCTAATTTAGCCGATAAAGATAGAAAAAAATATCAATTATACATATATAAAAAATATCAAACTTATCAACAATTTTAATCTTTTATCTTTGGGGTATATATGAAACATTTATTGGCAAAAATAAATTTTACAGAAGATGAGGATTATGTAAAAATGAGCGACTGTAAAAAAGGAAATTTCAGACTTTTTTTTCAACTTTTTAAATAAAAATAGGTATAAATTTTCAATAAATAGATAAAAATAGTAACTTTGTTTGCTCTTTTGTGGCTTATAGGTACAAAAAATATTTTTCAAATACAGTGAAAGTGGCTATTTTATAGTTAAATACGTTTGCTATATTTATGGAGCAGAGAGAACCTATACAGATTGATTTAGATAAGGTTGTAAAGAGCAAATTTCGTAAAGGGAAGGGACTTCCGAAATTTGTTATGAATTATCTGAAGCGAACAATTCATCAAGATGAGATAAACTCATTTATGAGGCAATCTTCTCATTTGCAAGGGATAGAATTTGCTGCAGAGGTTAAATCTTATTTTGATATTGAATGTGATGTATATGGTATAGAGAATATTCCAAAGGATAAGAAATTTATATTTGTATCTAATCATCCACTTGGAGCAATGGACGGAATACTTCTTATTACAGAATTGGGGAAAATATTTGATGGCAAGATTAAGGCTCAAGTTAATGATTTGTTAATGAATATGAAGCCTCTTGCTCCATGTTTTATTCCTGTAAATTCATATGGAAGACAGTCAAAAAGTTTGGCAAAGAATCTTGACGAAGTTTTTGAGAGTGATAATCAGATTTTAGTATTCCCTGCAGGTATGTGCTCACGCAAACAGAAGGGTGAAATTAAAGATTTGCAATGGAAGAAATGGTTTGTTTCAAATGCCGTTTCGCAACAGCGTGATGTAGTACCTATATTTTTTGATGGAAGAAACTCAAATTTTTTCTATAATTTTGCATCTATACGAGAGAAATTAGGTATAAAATTTAATATTGAGTTAATATATCTACCCGACGAGATGTTTAAGGCTCGAGGTAAGAAATTTGGAATATATTTTGGCAAGCCTATACCTTGGCAAACCTTTGACTCCTCAAAAAGTCCTAAGGAGTGGGCTCAATATGTAAAGAATTTAGTTTACGGGATAAAGAAATAAACATATCCATTTGTCATGGAAGAAATTATTGATAAAATAGACAGAGCTCTGATAAAAGATGAGTTAAAAAAGGCTACCTTTATTAGACATACAAGAAAATGCAATAATCAGATATATGTTGTAGAGGCTGCACAATCGCCTTATATCATGCAAGAGATAGGGCGCTTACGAGAGATAGCATTTCGTAATGGAGGCGGAGGTACAGGTAAAGCTGTAGATATTGATGAGTTTGATACTATGACTCCTCCTTGTAAGCAGTTGTTTGTGTGGGATCCTGATGCAGAAGAGATATTAGGGGGTTATCGTTTTATTCTTGGAGAAGATATAAGATTTAATTCTGACGGCTCCCCTCGTATAGCAATGTCACATATGTTTAAGTTTTCTCCCGAATTTATTAAAGATTATCTTCCTTATACTATAGAGTTAGGGCGTTCTTTTGTTGCATTGGAGTACCAATCATCAAAATCCGGTGCTAAAGGATTGTTTGCATTAGATAATTTATGGGACGGGTTGGGTGCAATTTTTATGATATATCCTCAAACAAAATACCTCATTGGAAAGTTTACAATGTACACATCGTTCCCGGTATTAGGAAGGAATATGATAATGTACTTTGCTCGTATATATCTCTCTGACAAGAAAAAGTTATTCTGGCCTGAAAATCCGATAGATACGACCGTGAATGATAGTGATTTTGAGGGATTGTTCTGTAAGAATGATTATAAAAAGGATTATTTAACTCTTAATAGTGAAATTAGGAATATGGGTTATAATATTCCTCCTTTGGTAAGTTCTTATATGGCACTCTCTTCTTCAATGAAGACATTTGGTACAGCAATCAACGATGAGTTTGGTGATGTTGAGGAGACAGGAATGATGATTACTGTACAAGATATATATGATGACAAAAGGTCTCGTCATATGGAAAGTTATTCGGCAGATGATGAATTGTAATAATGAGCAGTAAATTCTCTTTTATATTAATAGCTATAGTTTGTATAACATTATTATTCTCGGCATGCTCAAGTAAAGAGTGGAGAATTGATGATGTAAAAGATATTCCGGTAGGAGCTGGAGATTCTATATTCTATATTTCAAAGAAAGATAAATATTATTTTTCCGTAAATTGTAATCAAATATCTCTGATAAGGGAGGATATTGCGTTAATAAAGAAAGATAATCGTTTTGGTTATATTGATGAGGATAATGAGACCATTTTGTCTGATGTTTACAAATATGCTACTGTGTTTAAGGACAATATGGCATGGGTAGTTCGTAGCGATGATGCTCCCGGAATAATAAATCACAAGGGCGAACTTAAATTTACATTGCGCGAAGTTGATTGGGTTGAAGTCTATTTTGAGGATATGGCTCGATACTATACCATTGAAAATAGGGAAAAACGGTATGGCTTTGCTTCGTTAACGGGCGAAAAGATCGTACATCCTATATACTACGATGCTACACGTTTTAGCGAAGGCGTAGCTGCTGTTAAAGGCGTTGATGGTAAATGGGGGTATATTGATAAGGCAGGAACTGTTGTATTGCCTGCTCAATATGATGTTGCAACAATATTTGTAAATGAACATGCCGTTGTGTGTCAAGGAGATAAATGGGGAATTATTGATAAAATGGGAGAGTATGCCCTTGAACCTCGTTTTGATTATATGGTTATAGATGGAGAGCTATTTATGGCTTGCAGTGATGAAAAATGGGGGTGGTGCGATATAAATGGAAGTTGGGTGGTTTCACCACAATATGAAAAAATATTACCTTTCAATAAAGGAGATTTAGCACCTGTATTAATAAAAGGTAAGTGGGCATACGTTGATAAAGATGGGGATATTGCAGTTAAAAGACAATTTGATGAGGCGTATCCATTTGTTGACGATTTGGCGCTTGTAAAGATAGGAGATTATTATGGTTTTATAAATGTAGAAGGGCATTATGTTATAAATCCTCAATACACATATGTTTCGCCTGACTATATAAGCAATGCAATATACGGAATACCCTATTACTCATCTGTTGAGAGTGATAGATAAAGAATTAAAAAATAAGGAATTTGTAAAAACAAATTCCTTATTTTTTATCTGTTTATCTCTCTCTTGAACGGTCGTCCTTCGTAACGAGTAATTGCTTCAACACATTTTTCGGTTATAGGTTCTGCGCTGTTTGTCTCTACATCAAAACCAACCATAATGGTTCGTGCAGCAGCTTTTAGTTGGGTTGTGTCGGGGTTTATGAGTTGTTGGGATAGTTCTAAGCTTTTGTTCCCTATACGAAGAATTGTAGTGCGTACTACTACCCTCTCCCCCATTAATATTGGAGATATAAAATCTGTTTCAATTCTGGCTATTACCAATCCGAACTCTTGCCAATCAACAAGGTCTGTATCCCATATGGCTTTAAAATATGAAACTTTGCCAATATCAAAGTAATTCATATATACAGTATTGTTTACATGCCCCATCACATCAAAATCGTTGAAGCGAGGTTGAATTTCAACGGAATGTTTGTATAACTTCTCCATATCTATCTGAAAATAATATCAATAATAGTTTCTCTCCCTGTTTCAGCATTAAGTTTCTCTAATAGAGTGCTTCTGTTCATTGATAACTCGTTGCGAGCTACTGAAGAGGTTACCTCTACATACATTATACGGTTATTTATATAAACTCGCTTTGTATATTTTGCCATTGTTTTACCAACAACTTTCTCCCAACTTTGTTGAATGGTTATTTCGTCAAGTTTTCTTGAAAGATTGTTTTTATTTAAAAGTTCTTTAATGGCTTCGCTGATATGTATAGGTTTACGTCGCTCCATTATAATTCACTTATTATACCATTTTCAACAGAGAATAATTTAAAGTCGTTACCGCAATGTTTAACAATGGCATCTAAATATTCACGATTGGTATCGGTAACAAATATTTGTCCAAAATCTGGCGATGATACCATATTCATAATCCGTTCTACCCTATTTGAGTCAAGTTTATCAAAAATGTCATCTAAAAGCAGTAATGGTTTTTTGCCACCCATTTTTTTTAGATATTCATATTGTGCTAAGCGTAGAGCAATTGAGAAACTTTTGGTTTGTCCTTGCGAACCTATACGTTTTATGCTATGTTCGCCAAGTTTCATATCAAGGTCGTCGCGATGAATACCTCGTGATGTATATCCTAAAATTGAATCTTTTCCCCTGTTCTCTTTTAGTTGTTCTGCAAGGTTTCCATCGTTAAGGTGCGATATGTATGTAAGAGATACCTCTTCGCTTCCTCCGCATATTTGAGAGTAATAGTTATTAAAAACGGGAATAAAATCGACAATAAATGCTTTTCGGCATTTGTGTACATAATTTGCAGCATATTCCATTTGAATTTCAATAACTTCGTATAATGAAGATTCTTTATCTCCTCGTTTCAGCATTACATTGCGAGATGTTAATGCTTTGTTGTATGATATAAGTGCTGCGAGATATTCTTTGTTGAATTGTGATAAGGTTTGGTCAATAAACTTACGTCTAATTTCGCTATTCCCCTTTACCAATTCGCTATCTTCGGGCGATACAATTACCAATGGAATAAAACCTATATGTTCTGATAGACGTTCATACTCTTTTTTATCGCGTTTAAAAATCTTTTTTTGTTTGCTACGGACGCCGCAGTTAATTTCTGTTCTCTCTCCATTCTGCCTGTCGGAATAATTCCCTCTTAGCATAAAAAAATCTTCATTATGCTTAATATTCAGAGAATCTGATATGTTATAAAAACTTTTACAGAATGAGAGATAGTAAATGGCATCTAACAAATTAGTTTTACCCATACCATTATTGCCCAAAAAACAATTTATGTTTCCTGATAGAGTTATGTCTGCTTCAGTAATGTTTTTGAAGTTGAGTAATGATAAGGATTCAAGTATCATAATTTATAATATTTTCGCAGAAGTTTATCTTCTGCAAAGATAATATTTATTTCTCTTGTAAAAACTTTGAACTAAATTTTATAAATAGAGATAAATAGTTTATTTTTGCACAATAATTTACGATAATAGGAGACGTTTATATTTTATATGTGCCTCTTGTTTTGGAGTAAGTGACTGAATATTAATTAAAAACATTTAAATACAAATGGCTAATAACGAAAAACAAATGGACGAGTTGGACAAAATGAATAGCGTCCTATCAACTACTGAGCAATGGATTGAACAAAATCGTAAAGCAATTTTGATTGTTGTAGCTGCCGCGATTATCGTAGTAGCAGGTTTCTTGTCAATTCGTCAATTCTATTTTATTCCTCAAGAGACTAAAGCACAAGAGGAGATGTACAAAGGAGAGTTCTATTTTGAGCAAGACTCTTATGATGTAGCTCTTAATGGTAATGGTGCTGATTTCATAGGCTTTAAAGCTGTTGCTGATGAGTATTCAGGTACTGATGCCGGTAACCTTGCTAATGCATATGCTGGAATTTGTGCTTATAACCTTGGAAATAATGAAGAGGCTCTTGAATATCTAAAAGCATATAGCGGTAGCGATGCTCTTTTCTATCCTAATGTTTTAGCAATGATAGGAAATTGTTATGCAAATATGGGTAACTATGATGAAGCAATGGCTGCATTTGTTAAGGCTGCTAAAAAGGCTTCAAATGAGTTAACATCTCCTATATTCCTTAAAAAAGCTGCAGTTATTGCAGAGAAAGAGGGCGATTTTGCTAAAGCTATAGAGTTGTATCAAGAGATTAAAGATAAATATGCTAACTCATTTATAGGTCAAGATGTTGATAAATATATAGAGAGAGCAAAATTGAATGTAAAATAGTATTAGCCTTTAAAGAGGTTATAAATAAAATTAGAGGGTATCGCATAATAACTTATGTTGGCACCCTCTTTCTTATTAAAAGATTATGGCAACAACAAATCTTTCGGCATATGATAAGAGTTCTATGCCTGATGCTTCAAAAATGAAGTTTGCAATAATATGTTCTGAGTGGAATGACAAGGTTACCGGTGCTCTTCTGAAAGGTGCTTACGATACTCTTATGGTTAACGGAGTAAAAGAGGAGAATATATTCGTTGAGTATGTGCCCGGTACGTTTGAGCTTACATTCGGGGCAAAAAGAGCTATGCAATTTTATCGTCCCGATGCGGTTATTGTTTTAGGGTGTGTTGTAAGAGGAGGAACTCCTCATTTTGATTATGTTTGTGGAGGTGTTACTCAGGGCATTACATCATTGAACGAAGAGGGTACAATACCTGTTATATTTGGAGTTTTAACTACCGATGATATGCAACAGGCTTTAGATAGAGCGGGAGGCTCACTCGGAAACAAAGGAGACGAGGCGGCAGTTACTGCTATAAAGATGGTTGCTTTAAGCAATAAACTAAAATAATTAACACTCTATTTTTTGCAATTTTACTGAAAAGCGGTAACTTTGCAACGCATTAGTACTAATTTATAAAACGAAACGAAAATGGCTTACGTTATTACAGAAGACTGCGTAGCATGTGGAACATGTGCAGGAGAGTGTCCTGTAGAGGCTATCTCTGAGGGCGATATCTACAAAATTGACCCAGACAAATGTCTTAGCTGTGGAACTTGCGCTGATGCTTGTCCTACAGGAGCAATCGTTGAGGGTTAATCCTATCAGTCTTTAAAAAAAGAAGAGAGCGACCACCTGATAAATCGGGTGGTCGCAATTTTTAATATTAATAAACATAAATAATCTTATGGAGACAATTCCTAATGACCCATTAATGCTTTTTAGCTTTATAAACATGAAACTGCGTGACGACTACTCTTCTCTTGATGAGTTGTGTGCAAGTTTGTCTATTGACAGAGAGTGGCTTGAAAATAAATTGGCATCTGTTGGCTTTGAGTATAGTGTAGAGAATAATAAATTTTGGTAATATAGTTCCATTATCTCCCCTCTCCTATACTTATGTAAATATGAACCTTTTGTGCAGCTGTTTGGTTAATTACAAAAAGAGCTGTTATGCAAGAGGTTTTTTCTATTTCAGATAAACTTACAATTTTTATTGAGGATTTATTCAGGAGATGGGGATTTACAACAGATTTTGCCAATAAAGCAGATGGTTGGATATTTGTATTGATATTAATTCTATTATCGTTTTTGTTATCGTGGCTATTAAAATTTATAATTCATCGTATATCTATTGTAATCTTAAAAAGGAGAAAAGCAACGATACTAAGAATGCTTGCACAAAATAATATCTTTGTCCGTCTTATTTATGTGCTTCCGCCTATTCTTATTCTATCATTTTTACCATTGATATATGATGATTATCCGAAGTTAATAAAACTTCTTGAACGCATATGTTGGATATATTTTGTTATATCCTTTTCAATTTATATTAACTACATATTAGGTATTCTATGGAAGATTCTGGAGAATAAAGAGCACACTAAGAATATTCCTATGCACGGGTTGTTACAGCTGTTTCGTGGAGTTGTAATAACCTTAATGCTGATTATAGTAGTATCAATTATAATAAACAAATCTCCTATTAATCTGATTACCGGTTTAGGTGCTTTTGCTGCCGTATTAATGTTGGTTTTTAAGGATACTATATTGGGTTTGGTGGCAGGAGTTCAGTTGTCTCAAAACGATGTTTTGCGTAAAGGAGATTGGATAACAGCAGATAATGAAAAGGTAAATGGAATAGTTCTTGACATAACTCTTAATACTGTTAAGGTGCGTAATTTTGACCATACTATTGTTACAATCCCCCCTTATTCGCTTATTTCAGAACCTATGCAAAATTGGAGAGCAATGCAGCAAAGCGGCGGGCGAAGAATAAGAGTTGCGGTAATGATTGAAGCTTCAACTATAAAACCATTGACTGGAGAGCAGTTAGAGGAGATTAAAAAGGTAGATATTTTGAAAGATTATATTATTCAGAAGGAGAAGAATAGGGAAGAGGGTATTGAGATGAATACTAATAATAGTGAAGGGTTGGTAAACGGGACAATAGATACGAATCTTGGCTTATTTAGGGCATACGTTCAGCTATATGCCGAGTCTCATACTCTTATAAACAAATCGTTAATGTGTATGGTAAGGCTTTTGCCGCCTGCTGATAATGGAGTGCCCCTTGAGCTATACTGTTTTACTTCAATAACCGAATGGAAAGGGTATGAGAGCGTAAAGAGCGAAATAACAGAGCATATATGCTCTTCTGTGTCAATGTTTGGGTTAAGAATCTTTCAAAATGCGTCGGGATATCACTATATTGCTCCTGCATATATTACAACAGGTAAAAATTTACCTAAGGAGTACTGATTTGCCCTCTTTTTTGTACTTTTGCATAACTTTATGTACTATATGCTTGAATTCAGACCTGTAGCTATTGAAGATAAGAAGATATTTGACCGCTCATCGTTTAAGATGGGAGAGGGAAGTTGCGATTTTGCCTTTGCCAATATATTTTGTTGGGCGTGTAAGTATAGTACCGAAATTGCAGAGCAAGATGGTTTTATATTTGTCCGTTTTAGAGGTAATGATAGTACTGATTATATTTATATTGAGCCTATAGGGGAGGGTGATAATCTTTCGGCATTCAATAAAATTGTTGAATATACAAATTCAAACGCCCAACCTCTAAAAATGGCTGGATTATCATCTAACTTTACCGAAAAAATTAGAGCTTCTCATTCATTTTGCAATTATTATTTATACCCTTGCAGAGAACAATTCGACTACATATATAATGCTTCTCAATTGCAAACTCTTTCAGGCAAAAAGTTACAGCCAAAGAGAAATCATATAAACACCTTTAAGAAACTCTATAATTTCTCTTTTGAGCCGCTTTCAAGTCGCCATAAGACAGAAGTAATGAATTTGCTTGAAGAGTGGTATGTGGGTAAGGAAAATGCCAACATTCGCGAATATATTAACGAACGTGATGCTATTGAGCGAGGAATGGACAATTTTGAGGAGCTTGACTTGCGAGGAGTGGCACTATATGTAGAGGAGGAGCTTGTGGCTTTTTCGTATGGTTCAGCCATAAATGAGCATACGTTTTGTGTTCATGTAGAGAAAGGCAGTGCTAAATATGAGGGTAGTTTTGCTATGGTAAATAATCTTTTGGCAAACTCATTACCTTCAAATTTTTGTTACATAAATCGTGAGGAAGATTTGGGTATTCAAGGGTTACGTACAGCCAAATTATCGTATCAGCCTATAATGTTATATCCAAAATTCAGTTTGATAGAACTTGTAGGAAACGAAGAAAAAATTGAAGAGATAAAACTCAATATTGAAGCTGAGGAGGTTGCAATGCTTTGGCGTGAAGCTTTTGGCGATGACGAAGAGTTTATTGAAAGATATATAAGAGAAATTCGCCCATTTGGTAAGAGCTATTTGTTGCATGATAGGGATATGATTGTATCTTCTGCCGACCTTTTTCTTTTTAAAGATAATATCTCATTATGTCCCTATATATACGGTCTTACTACACGTGGAGATTATAGGAATAAGGGTTATGCACGATCTTTGATGATTGATATTTTTGAGTGTATAAATCGCAATGGTGGTAATAGATGTATGCTTATACCCGGAGATAAAGGTCTTGTTCAATGGTATGAAGGTATGGGCTTTTCAAAGCAAGAATCTTCTCCTGTTCAACTTTTAAATGATATAGATTTTGATTTTGGTACAGGTGATGATGAATTAAATCTGCCTCAATATAGAGTGATAAATGTTGAAAGATACCTCTCGACATATGCATCATTATATCCTAATGATAGTTTTGAGGTAGCTGTGTCAGATGATATCTTATCTTTTAATAATGGTTTGTTCAGAGTGGGAGAGGGTAGAGTAGAAAAGGTTGCCAAAAATATCTCTGACAACCTTATAAGTATTGCTGAACTTTTTAGTCTTTATCCGCTTAAGAGTAGTGAATACAAGTTTAAAAGGTTCAAATATTAAGTTTTGTATTAATATTAGTGAGCTTCAAGCCAATTCTTACCACTGCCCATATCAGCTATTAGAGGTACATTCATTAAGTATGCATTTGCCATTTCGTAAGATACAATCTCTTTAATTTTTTCAAGTTCGTTTTGAGGAACACTGAAATTTAACTCATCGTGTACTTGAATAATCATTTTTGACTGTAATCGTTCCTCTTTTATCCTTTTTGCAATACGAATCATTGCTATTTTTATTATATCGGCAGCACTTCCTTGTATTGGTGCATTTATAGCATTTCGCTCTGCATATCCTCTTACAATGCTGTTGTGTGAATTTATATCTTGTAGCACTCTCCTACGCCCTGTTATAGTCTCGACATACCCTTTTTCTCGAGCAATCTCAATACTTTTATCCATATATTTGCGCACACCGGGGAATGAGATGAAATAACCGTCTATAAGGGCTTTTGCTTCGCTTCGTGATATATTTAACCTTTCAGCCAATCCAAAGGCTGATATGCCATAAATAATGCCAAAATTTGCAGTTTTTGCTTTTCGGCGCATGTCGCTTGTAACCTCACTTACGGGGATATTAAAAATCTTTGCTGCGGTGGCAGCATGTATATCTTCGCCCGATTTAAATGCTGCAACCATATTTTCATCTTCACTTAAATGAGCCATTATTCGAAGTTCAATTTGAGAATAATCTGCCGAGAAGAATAGCTCTCCTTCGTTAGGAATAAATGCTTTTCTAATCTCTTTGCCGTTATCATCGCGTATGGGTATATTTTGTAAATTAGGGTTGCTTGAACTTAATCTGCCTGTTGCAGTAACTGTTTGGTTAAATGAAGTATGTATCTTCCCTGTTCGGGTGTTAATTAATTCAGGAAGGGCATTTATATATGTGCTTAATAGCTTTTTAAGACCTCTGTATTCAAGGATAAGTGATACTATGGGGTGTCTGTTTATCAGTTTTGTAAGCACCTCTTCAGATGTTGAATAACCACCCTGTTTAGATGGTTTTGCTTTGGGGTCAATTTTAAGTTTTACAAATAGTATCTCTCCTACTTGGCGTGGCGAGTTTACATTGAATATCTCGCCTGAAAGTTCAAAGATCTTGTTCTCTATCTCTATGGCACGTTGAGTAAGTATTTGCGAACTTTCACTTAAAGTTTTAGTATCAATTCTTGCACCCTCAATCTCCATATCGCCAAGTACCCTTACAAGAGGCATCTCAATCTTGTAGAATAGCTCCTCAAGACTTTCATCTTTTAATTTTTGTTCAAAAACATTTTTCAATCTTAATGTAATATCGGCATCTTCGGCTGCATATTCACAAATTTCTACCAAGGGAACATCTCTCATTGAGCGTTGGTTTTTCCCTTTTGCTCCAATCAAATTTTCAATGCTTATGGTTTTGTGTCCAAGATATACCTCGGCTAAGTAGTCCATGTTGTGATGTCCGTCAGGTTGTAACAGATAGTGAGCGACCATGGTGTCAAAAATTTCACCTTTCAACTCAACACCATAGTTTTTCATAACAATGTAGTCGTACTTTATATTTTGTCCAATTTTTTGAGATTTCTCATTCTCGAGAGCACCTCTAAAAATATCAACAATTTTTTTAGCCTCTTCATCATCTTCGGGGACCGGAACATAAAATGCCTCGTCTTCCTTTATTGAGAATGACATTCCAACCAATTTTGCATTTATTGGCTCAACTGATGTTGTTTCTGTGTCAAATGCAAACTTTTCAGAACTCTCTAATTTTAAGGCTAAATCTCTTATTTTAGCCTCATTATCAATAATATAGTAACTATGGGGACGATTATTTGAGGCTGCTACATTTTGATATTCTGAATTTTCCGTCTCATCGGTCGCAAATAAATCAAAGAGCGAGGGTTGAGTTTGAACTTTTTTTACCTCTTTTTTTTCAGTTGTCTCTTGAGTTGTATTTTTTCCTAAAATTTTTTCGGCAAGGTTACGAAACTCAAGTTCGGCAAAAATTTCGGATAGTTTACCTTCGTCGGGTTTTACATATATCAAACTATCCTCATCAAAATTTATTGGGACATCAATTTTTATTGTTGCTAAAAATTTTGAGAATTTTATTTGTTCAATATTATTTTCAATTTTTAGTTTTAAAGCTCCTTTCAATTTTTCAGTTGAGGTAATTAGATTTTCAATTGAACCAAATTCGTTGATCAACTTAATTGCCGTTTTCTCTCCTACGCCGGGGCAACCGGGAATATTGTCAGCACTATCGCCCATAAGCCCCAGCATATCTATAATCATAAGAGGGTCTCTTATTTCGTATTTCTCTTTCACCTCGTCAACACCATATATATCATATCCTCCTCCGTGGCGAGGTTTGTATTGGAATACATGCTCACTTACCAATTGTCCAAAATCTTTGTCAGGGGTCATCATGTATGTGTCAAATCCCTTTTTTTCGGCAAGTTTTGCGATTGTTCCGATAACATCATCTGCTTCGTAACCGCAAACTTCAAGTACGGGAATGTTGTATGCAGCCAATATCTCTTTAATAATAGGCACAGCACTGCGTATTGCTTCGGGTGTCTCCTCGCGTTGAGCCTTGTATTGTTCATACATTTCGTGTCTGAATGTAGGACCAGAAGGGTCAAATGCAACAGCTATATGTGTCGGCTCCTCCTTTTTTAAAACCTCCTCTAATGTTGTTACAAACCCATATATTGCAGATGTATTTAATCCCTTTGAATTTATACGTGGATTTTTTATAAATGCGTAGTATGCACGGTATATAAGAGCGTATGCATCTAATAAAAACAGTTTTTTCATCAGAATAAGTATAAAATATTTCTCTAATTTTATGTAAAGATAGGGATTTTCTCTCGTTTTATTACTATTTTTGCAACTTATTAATGATTGTATGAATATAAAGGAGACCATAAAAAGTGCGATTGGGGTTGAATTGAATAGTTTTAACTCTTCTCTTGCTCAAGCTCTTGATACAGACAATGTACTGTTAAAGAGTGTAATTGACTATTATTTGCAGTCAAAGGGCAAACAAATTCGACCTATGTTGGTAATACTAAGTTCGCGTCTGTTTGGCAAAATAAATGATGCAACATTAAGTGCTGCTGTATCAGTGGAGCTTTTGCATAATGCAAGTCTTATACATGATGATGTGGTAGATAGTTCTCCTTTACGTCGTGGCAGAAAAACAGTAAACTCAATATGGGATAACCGTATTGCCGTTTTAGTAGGAGATTTTTTCGTATCATGCGCTCTACAATCTGCGATAAAATCCGGTAACATATCCATAATTGATATGATAGCAGAACTCGGTAAAGAGTTGGCTAAAGGTGAAATTGACCAAATTGAAACTGCAGATGAGCATATCCTTGATGAGCAACGCTATTATAAAGTGATTAGACAAAAAACTGCATCATTATTCTCGTCTTGTATGAAGATGGGAGCTTGGGCAAGTGGTGCTTCAATTGAAGAACTGAATGCAGTTGCAGTTTTCGGTGAAAATTTAGGAATGTGTTTTCAAATCCGAGATGATATTTTCGATTATTTTACAGATGATATTGTCGGCAAGCCTACAGGTTCAGATCTAAAAGAGGGTAAAGTTTCATTGCCACTTTTATATGCTATATTATCGTCAAATGATGCTAAAAATGAGGAGATGAAGGCTTTTCTGATGAACCAATCACTAACAGATGATGAGATATTTACTTTGGTTGAGTATGCAAAAGAGCGAGGAGGAATTGAATATGCAGAGAAAGTGATGCAGGGCTTTAAAATTGAAGCACTTAATGCATTGTCGGTATTTAAAGATTCTTCTATCAAAAATGCTCTATGCGATATTCTTGACTATATCATAGAGCGCAACTATTAAAGATCTCTTAATATTTAACTATAAAACCCCAAAAGCATGTAGCTCTTGGGGTTTATTATTTAGTAATTAGTTATATACGATTACTCTTGGTTAATAGCAGCTATAAGATTATTTGCTAATCCTGCAGCACCTATGCGGAAAAACTCTTTATTTAGCCAGCCTTCTCCCAATACCTCTTTAACTATTGTATAGTATTTTGTAGCATCTGACGCTGTTTTAATGCCGCCGGCTGCTTTTACCCCTATTTTAGTGCCTGTTTCATTGTAGTAATCTTTAACAGTATTACACATAACGTAGAATGCTTCGGGAGTTGCGCCAACTCCTATTTTACCGGTTGATGTTTTTATAAAATCTGCACCTGCGTATATTGAGAGTATGGCAGCCTTTCTGATGTTCTCGGCACTCTCCAGTGCCCCGGTTTCAAGGATAACTTTTAGTTTAGCTTCACCGCAAATTTCTTTTATTTCATTAATTTCGTCACACATATCTTCGTAATTACCAATTACGAAGTTACCAACATTCATTACTATGTCAAGTTCGTCAGCTCCATCTTTTATTGCAAGTCCTGCCTCAATTGCCTTAATCTCTGAGAAAGTTTGAGATGAGGGGAAACCTCCTGATACTGATGCTACATTTACATCTGAAACTTCAAGAGTACCTCTCACGGCCGTTACAAAGTTAGGATATACGCAAATAGCAGCAACATTTGGTATATTTGAGTAGTCATTATCCATTTTATTTACCATTTCAACTAACTTTGAGACAGATTCGTAATTGTCTGTTACGTTCAAAGTTGTTAAATCCATACATGAGAATATAGTTTTATATACCTCTTCGTTACAATTCTCATTTAGATGAGCTTTAAGCAAATTTTCAACCTCATTCTTTACGATTTCGTCGTTAAGATTCTTCTCATATTTTGCGATAGCTTCGTTATATCTGTCCATCTTGTTTTATAATTTTGGATTATTTATATGTCGTTTATTATCTCTATCGGTTTTCTTTTTTATGTTCTTTTCAAATGCCTCTGTAAGGTCAATGCCGGTTTGGTTGGCTATACATATTACTACCCATAAAACATCTGCCAATTCGTCAGAGAGTTCTTTCTCTTTATCGCTCTCCTTAAACGATTGTTCTCCATATTTTCGCGATATTATGCGTGCTACCTCTCCCACTTCTTCTGTTAGAATAGCCATATTAGTAAGTTCATTAAAGTAGCGCTTACCATAGCTTTTTATCCATTTGTCAACAATCTGTTGCGCCTCACTAATCTTCATCTATTCTCTGTTTTTTGAGTCTATTATTATAGT
This sequence comes from Candidatus Caccoplasma sp., assembly GCA_045587545.1. Lineage (GTDB taxonomy): Bacteria > Bacteroidota > Bacteroidia > Bacteroidales > G3-4614 > Caccoplasma_A. Next base: position 34,127 of record JAZNCN010000010.1, on the reverse strand, counting down.
AACGGGTCCGCTGTTTTCAAGAGCAACCAGCATATCGGCACCAAACTCTCCTTGTTTAGTCTCTTTGCCTGTTAAAGTTGATATCTCGTTGCAGAAGTTTTCATACATTGGAATTGCTGTGTTGTGCCCGGCAGCCCTTATATATGATGGTCTGTTACCCTTTTTTGTTGCTGCATATAGTGTGAATTGGCTCACAACTAGAACTTCTCCGTCAATATCTTTAACTGAAAGGTTCATTATGCCGTTTTCATCGTCAAATATACGAAGATTTACAGTTTTAGCTGCCAGCCACTTTATATCTTCGTCGGTATCTGCCTCTTCAATGCCAAGTAGTATTAATAGCCCTTTCTCAATAGATGATTTTAGTTTACCATCTATTGTTACTGATGCTCTGTTTACTCTTTGTATAACAACTCTCATAGATATTAATTTGTGTACGAAATTAATTATAATTTATCAATTAACCTCTTTGTTGTTTAGTGCTTTAATCAAATGAGACGCTTTTGAATTTCCTATTATTTTTGCAATGCTCTCATAATCAGCCTCTTTTATTCTTTTCACACTCTTAAACTCTTTGAGTAACATCTGTTTGCTCTTTTCTCCAATACCTTTAATTGAGTCGAGTTCTGAAGATATTTGAGCTTTGCTTCTTTTTTTGCGGTGATGTGTTATGCCAAAACGGTGGGCCTCATCGCGCATATGTTGTATAACTCTCAGTGATTCGGAGTTTTTATCGATATATAGAGGTATTGGGTCGTTGGGAAAGTATATCTCTTCCAGCCTTTCGGCAATACCGATAATCGCAATTTTTCCGTATAAACCTAACTCTTTTAATGATTCAATGGCAACGCTGAGTTGCCCTTTACCCCCGTCAACTACTATTAGTTGAGGTAAAGTTGCTCCTTCATCAATCATTCGGCGGTATCGGCGAAATATCACTTCGTGCATTGTAGCATAATCATTTGCTCCAACAACAGTTTTTACGTTAAAATGGCGATACTCCTTTTTTGAAGGCTTGGCATTTTTGAATACCACGCAAGCAGAAACAGCATTTGTCCCTTGAATGTTTGAGTTGTCAAAGCACTCCATATGTCTCGGGAGCTCTTTTAACCTGAAATCTTTTGCGAGTTGTGTGAGTATTCTTGTTGTTCTTTGCTCCGGATTTAGTTTTTCCGATTGTTTTGTTATGTCAATTCGATATTGAATCGCATTTTTTGTAGAAATCTCTAAAAGATGACGTTTGTCTCCTCGTTGAGGAACGGTAATTATATAGTTGGCTGACTCTACTCCAAATTCAAAAGGTACGATAATTTCGCGAGCATTGCTACCGAATCTTTCGCGCAATTCTGTAATTCCAAGTGCCAATATATATTCTTTCTCCTCGTCTAACCTCTTTTTATATGATATAGTCATGCTCTGGATAATGGCACCCTCTCGTATGTTCATATAATTAATATATGCGTTACCTTCGTAATCGTCGTATCCGAAAACATCGACATTATTAACGCTTGAATTTACAATGACTGATTTTGAGCGATAGTTCTCAAGCATTAAATATTTCTCTTTAACTTTTTGTGCCTCCTCAAATTTTAAATCAGAAGACAATTTTTGCATCTCTCCAATTAAAATTTGCGAGAGTTGCGCTGTCTCCCCATTAAGGATTTGTCGCGCCTGTCGTATATACTCATCGTACTTTTCGCTGTTCTCTAATCCAACGCATGGAGCGTTGCAGTTTTTAATATGAAATTCCAAGCATTTAGAGTATTTCCCGTTTTTTATTCTGTCGTTGGTAAGAATGTGCGGGCATGAGCGAATGGGATACAGTCTTTTTATTAGCGATAAAACAACTTTTGCCATACCTACATTGCTATACGGCCCGTAATATTTTGAGCCATCTTTTATTACACTCCTTGTAAGAAATATACGAGGGAATGGCTCTTTTTTAATAACAATCCATGGGTAAGTTTTGTCATCTTTTAGTAGTATGTTGTATTTAGGCTGATACTCTTTAATCATGGAGTTTTCAAGATGCAGTGCATCTTCTTCGCTCTCAACAATGAAGTATTTGAGACTTTCAATATGCCTGACCAGCATATTTGTCTTTACACTCTGATTATTTTTATTAAAATATGAAGAGACCCTGCGTTTAAGATTTTTCGCCTTGCCCACATATATAATTGTTCCCTCTTTGTCAAAATATTGATAAACGCCGGGTTTTTCGGGCATTACAGATATAATATTCTTTATATTTTTTAATGTCTCGGCGTTCATATTACTTCTATTGTTTCACGTGGAACAATTAATTTATAAATATCTTTTTATCTTTTGTCTTGCAGGTGAAGTTATATTAAATATTGTCTATTGCGGACATATCATGGTACGCCTCTACAATAAATTATCTACCCAAAAGCATTAGCAGAATATTAATATCGTTGGGTGATATTCCAGGTATTCGGCTTGCCTGAGCAATAGTTTCGGGGTCAATCTTTGATAGTTTTTGGCGGGCTTCAATAGTAAGTTGAGTTATCTCGCTATAATTAAATTTGCCCTTTATGCGAATATTCTCAAGACGGCTTATTTTATCGGCTATAAGTTTCTCACGTTCAATATAACCTTCATATTTCAAAAGAATCTCAACTGCCTCAAGAATCTCCTCTTTGCGATTGGTTATCTTATCTGTTTCGCGTTTGAAAGGAGTTACTATCTCAATAATATCATATATATTCAACTGAGGACGCAACATTAAATCGGCAAGTTTTATTCCCTGCTTCAATGGCGAAGTACCTTTCTTTTCCAAAGCATCATTTACATAAGCAGTCTTAACAGAGAAGTTTCTGCAGAAATCAACCAATCTGTTTATCTCTGTCTTTTTGCTTTGAAGTAGGTCGTATCGTTCCTTATTTGCCAAACCAATATTATATGCCTTCTCGGTTAAACGCATATCTGCATCATCTTGACGGAGCAAAATACGATATTCTGCGCGAGAAGTAAACATTCTGTATGGCTCGTCAACACCCTTAGTAACGAGGTCATCAATAAGGACACCAATATAGGCTTCGTCTCTGCGAAGAACAAAATCCTCTCCACCATGACAACGAATATGAGCATTAACACCGGCAACCAAACCTTGCCCTGCAGCCTCTTCGTAACCTGTTGTTCCGTTAACCTGTCCGGCAAGATAAAGGTTTTTAATAACCTTGCTCTCGAGGGTATGATTAAGTTGAGTAGGCTCAAAATAGTCGTACTCTATGGCATAACCGGGGCGGTAAATATGGACGTTGCGCAAAGCCGGGATCTCTTGCAAAGCTCTAATTTGAATATTAATTGGGAGTGACGAGGAGAAACCATTCAAATAAAACTCATTTGTGTTTTCTCCTTCGGGTTCAAGAAAAAGTTGATGCTCCATCTTGTCAGGGAAAGTATGAAGTTTGGTCTCGATACTTGGGCAGTAACGAGGTCCAATACTTTTAATCTGTCCGTTATAAAGAGGAGAGTCGGGGAGGCCTTCAAGCAGAATTTCATGAACTCGTGGGCTTGTGTAAACGCTCCAGCAACTAACCTGTTTAAGTTGGCGAGGTTTAAAATCGAGGTATGAGAATTTATGAAAATCGTCATCACCACCCTGTTCTGTACATAGCGAGAAGTCAATACTTCGCGCATCAATTCTTACGGGAGTACCTGTTTTCATACGTCCCACGGTGATACCTTCTGCTGCCAGCTGTTCAGAGATACCATACGAAGCCGGCTCTGAAATTCTACCACCCACAAATTGTGTGCGACCAATATGCATTAAGCCATTAAGGAAAGTTCCCGAAGTGATAACAACCGTTTTTGCAAAAAACTCAACGCCAAGCTGAGTTTTAACACCTTCAACAGTCTTGTTTCTTATAATTAGCTCATTTACAGAGTCTTGCCATAAATATAGGTTGGGCGTATTCTCAATAATACCACGCCACTCTTGAATAAATTTAGCCCTATCGCTTTGAGCGCGAGGGCTCCACATGGCAGCACCCTTTGAACGATTTAGCATACGAAACTGAATAGCAGTACGGTCGGTAACAATACCCGTGTAGCCACCAAGAGCATCAATCTCTCTAACAATCTGTCCCTTTGCAATACCACCAATAGCGGGGTTACAACTCATTTGGGCAATTTTGTTAAGATCCATTGTAATAAGCAGGGTCTTAGAACCCAAGTTGGCAGCAGCAGTTGCAGCCTCGCAACCGGCATGACCTGCGCCCACTACAATAACGTCGTATGAAAAATCCATAATTTTAAATCAGTTTCAAAACTTTGTGCGAAGTTACAAAAAAACTTTCAGCCATAAAGTATCCACTGAAATTAATATAATTTTCAATATAAAAATTATACTGAGTTGTGATAATAGCATAAGAGAAAAGCTATTTTTGAACTGAACTTTGAAGATTCTTTCAAGCACTTTTATACTTCAAAATATTACATATAAACTGAACCCCGTCGGAAAACGCAGTTTTTTAGGGGTCAAAATTTATGGAAAACGCACCTTTTTGATATGCTTTTTTATAGGAAAACGCACCTAAATTAAAAAAATATACTATATTTGTGCCTGTAAATAAGTTGAATATGCTATACAGAAAAATAACAAAAAGGATTGAAGAGTATCTTTCGTCAGCGTCCAATAGAATGTTGTTGATTGATGGAGCACGTCAAATAGGTAAATCATATATAATTCGTTGGGTAGGACAAAAGAAGTTTTCTAACTATATTGAAATCAATATGGAAGAAGACAAGTTGGGAGATAGAATATTTGCTGATGCAAAAACCACCAAGGACTTTTATATGGCTTTGAGTTTGGTTGCGGGCGATAAAATGGGAGATAAGACAAATACTCTTGTGTTTATTGACGAAATACAGGCATATGATCATCTTCTTACACTTGTGAAGTTTTTAATGGCAGAAAACAAGTTTACATATATAGCCAGTGGATCTTTGCTTGGTGTAACATTAAAGAATACGCAATCAGTACCTATCGGAAGTTTAGATATACAACACATGTATCCAATGGATTTTGAAGAGTTTCTTTATGCCAATGGAGTTGGAGAAGTTCTCATTGATACAATGCGAGAAAATTTCAACAAGCAACAATCATTATCAGATGCAATGCACGATAAAATGATGGATCTCTTCAAGAAATATTTATTGGTTGGAGGTTTGCCAAAAGCGGTTGAAACATTTGTAGAAAGTCGTAATGTCGTTGAATTTAGGTCGATACAAAAAGAGACTCATGATTTGTACGGAATAGATGCCTCTAAATACGAATCAGAAAACAACAAAAAATTAAAGGTTCGTCGTATCTTTGATATGATACCCTCAAATCTTGAGAACAAGAAAAAAAGAGTAATAATTAAGGATATTGAGGATAAAGATTGGAAACGTTCAAGTGACTATTTAGATGAATTTGAATACTTGATTTCTGCAGGAATAACACTTGAAGTAAAAGCAATTAGTAAGCCATCATACCCATTAGCAGAGAATAGTGGAAAAAATCTTCTTAAACTCTATTTAAACGATGTAGGTATTCTATCAGGAATATATTATCGTAACAATATTAAAGCTGTAATGTCCGATATTCGTAGTATAAACTTAGGTTCAATTTATGAAACAGTTGTAGCACAAGAACTAAAGGCTCATGGTTACGATTTATATTATTACGACAATAAGAAAAATGGCGAGGTGGACTATTTAATTGATGATGTAGATAATCTATCAAACATTCCAATTGAAGTAAAATCAGGAAAAGATTATACTATTCATAGTGCATTAGATAAATTCTTATCAAATAAAGAATACAATATTAAGCGAGCCTATGTGCTATCTAACGAACAAAAAGTTTACTCTGAAAATGGAATAACATATATACCCATATATTATATAATGTTCTTTCAGAATGACTCTAATTTAGTAGAACAATTTTTAGATTAAAGAACTTTTACCATTTATAATAAACAGAATATATGCCGGTAACATCACACCCACTTGTAAGATACTTTGCACTTGATAATTGCTTTAGCAATTTCTACCGCAAATACTATATCAATGACCTTATACAAGCATGTAATATGGCTTTATATGAGTTTACCGGCAATAATAAATATGCCGATCCATTAATCCCCGGTATTAGCCGTAGGCAGATATTTGAAGACATAAAATTTATGGAGAGCTCTTCAAGTTGGGAGATACCCCTTGAACGATTAAAAGACGGTAAGAGAGTATATTACCGCTACTCTGATAAAGACTATTCAATCAAAAATCAACCCGTAACGAGCGAAGAGGTATCGCAACTTCGCGAAATGACCTTCCTGTTAAACCGCTTTAAAGGATTACCACAATGCGAATGGATTGAAGAACTAACCACCAACCTCGAAGATAAATTAGGAATAAAAGGCACAACCAAAAGCGTTATCTCAATGGAGTCAAACGCCTATATCGAGGGAGTGAAATACCTATCACCCATATTCAACGCAATAGTCAATAAACAAGTATTACATATTATTTATACCCCATTTAACAAACCCGAATGTGAGTGGGATATTCACCCCTACTACATAAAACAATATAACAACCGCTGGTTTTTGTTGGGATTGAACAACGAGGAGCAGAGAATATCTCATATAGCATTAGACCGTATAAAAATATTAGAAGCATCACCGATAAACTATATAGAAGATAATATTATAGAGGATATAGACGAATACTTCTCTGATGTAATAGGAGTAACTATACCTCGTAACGGCGAAGTGGTGCGAGTAAAACTACAATTCTCGCCCAATAGATACCCTTATATAATCTCAAAGTCACTGCACGAATCAATGCGAAAAGTGGATAACGAAAATAGAATAGTAACCATAGATGTTATACCAAACAGAGAATTAGAATCACTAATCCTCTCCTTTGGTGCCGATGTAGAAGTGCTTGAGCCACAGTGGCTTCGCGAACTAATTAAAGGGAAAATAGAAGATTTAATGACTAAATATTCATCTGTGCGGATAAATTGCACTGATGAAAAATAATTTTGCAATCGAAAAAACTCATAGACAATGAAAAAGATTGGCTTCAAAAACTTCAGAAAGTTTGAAAATTTCCCCGCTATTGGACTGGGAGATGTAACATATTTAGTGGGTAAAAACAATGCAGAAAAGTCTACAATGGTTAAAGCTTTAATTCTTATTGTTGAAAACCTAATACAAAAGAGTAATGTTCCATTCGTAAATAATGCATAAAACAGCAATATCTGAGATTGACAAGTCAATTGATCACCTTAATAAAATTAAGGCTGCTCTTATAGGTTCTGAGAATAATCTTCGTTTAGCAAATGATAAAGCCGAAGAACTTACAATTAAAAAGCTTACTAAAGGTAATCCTACAATGACGGCTAAATTTGAAGAGATAAGCAAATCTTGAAATAAAAGTTTTAAATAACTCAACTAAAGAAGAGGTTTAGGTCTCTTCTTTGGTTTATATAGTGATAAATGTTTGAGGAAAGGTTGTAGTGGTATAACCATTTTACTTATTTACTCCCCTTTGAGGTAATCCTTTAAGATTCTCTCATCTGCTGTAAGATATCCGAACAAGTTTGATATTATTTTACTCGCTTATTTATCTTTGCGATAGATTAACTATCGCGAAGATACTCTCGTTCGCGGTAAAAAATACTGAAGTAAACTTCGTATTTTTCGCTCACTTATTCGTATCTTTGCCACATATGCTGTTGAGTTATAAAAATAGGGGAATTTTTGAGGCAGGGTGCGATGAGGCAGGGCGTGGTTGTCTTGCCGGTCCTGTTTTTGCAGCAGCGGTTATTTTGCCTCCCGATTTTGAACATGAGCTTATTAGCGATTCTAAGAAACTTTCGGAGAGTATGCGCTATAAGTTGCGCCCCGTTATTGAGGAGTGTGCTGTTGCATGGGCTGTGGGTGTGGTTACTGCCGAGGAGATTGACAGAATAAATATTCTTAATGCCTCTATTCTTGCCATGCATCGTGCTTTGGAAAAGTTGAATGTTCAGCCCGATTTTATTTTGGTTGATGGCAATAGGTTTAAGCCTTATGATAAGGTGCCATATTCGTGCGAGGTTAAGGGCGACGGCAGGTTTTTGTCTATTGCCGCTGCCTCTATTTTGGCAAAGACTTATCGCGACGACTATATGTTGGACATTGATAAGGATTTTCCACAATATTTGTGGAGGGTAAACAAGGGGTATCCTACAAAGGCTCATCGTGAGGCTATAAGGGAGTTTGGCATTACTCCGCATCACAGAAAATCGTTCCAACTGTTGGAGCGTCAGTTAACTCTATTTTAAGTTGTGTAGGGAAGAAGATGTTTTTGTCTGAGTTAAAAACCGGCGATTCTGCCGTTATTCTTAAGGTTAAGGGACATGGTGGTTTCCGTCGCCGTATTATGGAGATGGGCTTTGTCCGTAATAAACAGGTTAAGGTTATTCTTAATGCTCCGTTGCAAGACCCTATTAAGTATGAGATTATGGGGTACGAGGTATCTCTTCGCCGTAGCGAGGCTGCTATGGTTGAGGTTATTACTAAGGAGGAGGCTCTTAAATTAATTCCTGCTGATAGTGCTGTTTCTATTACCGAAAATAGGGCGATTGAAGATGTCATTACTCAACGTAACAGAGAGATTACGGTTGCCTTGGTTGGTAATCCTAATAGTGGTAAAACATCGTTGTTTAATGCCATTTCGGGTAGCCATGAGCATGTTGGTAATTATAGCGGTGTTACCGTCGATGCCAAGAAGGGAGAGTGTCGTTATAGAGGGTATAATTTTATTATTACCGATTTGCCCGGTACTTATGCTTTGTCGGCTTATACTCCTGAGGAGCGTTATGTCAGGGAGCATTTGCAAAACGAAACTCCTGATGTTATTATAAATACGGTTGTGGCTTCAAATCTTGAGCGAAATCTATATCTTACTACCGAGCTTATTGATATGGACGAGAAGATTGTGGTTTCGTTGAATATGTTTGACGAGCTTGAGCGTACGGGTGCGGTTCTTGATTATGATGCTTTGGGTTCGCTGTTGGGCTTGCCCATGATTCCTGTTTCTACAAAGAGCGGTAAGGGTGTTGAGTGGTTGCTTGATACGGTTATTGAGGTGTACGAGAACACCAACTCTCAGATGCGACATATTCATATTAATAATGGTAATATCATTGAAGAAGGTTTGGCTAAACTAAAGGACGCTTTGAAACGCAGTAGCGAACAGCTTCCTAAGTATTTCCCGCCACGTTATTATGCTTTAAAGTTATTGGAGCGCGATGTGAGTGTTGAGAAACAGCTTTCGTCGTGTCCCGATTATAATAGTTGGATTAATATTCGTGACCATGAAGTTCAACATATTGAGCGCGATTTGAACGAAGATATTGAGAGTGCTGTCACCAACCAGAAGTATGGTTTTATCTCGGGTGCTTTGAAGGAGACTTTTACGCCCGGTAAGGTTGATGGTGTTGCTGTTACTCGTATAATTGATACTTTGGTAACACATAAATTGTGGGGTTTCCCCATATTTTTCTTATTGATGTTCCTGATGTTTTACTGCACTTTCAGCCTTGGTGCTTATCCGCAGGAGTGGATTGAGAGTGGTGTTGCGTGGTTGAGCGAGTTTGTGGGAACTTTTATGCCCGAGGGCATATTAAAGGATTTGATTTGCGATGGTATCATAGGCGGAGTGGGCAGTGTTATCGTGTTTTTGCCAAATATAATGATTTTGTATATGTTTATATCTTTTATGGAGGATTCGGGTTATCTTGCCCGTGCTGCCTTTATAATGGATAAGATAATGCATCGCATAGGGTTGCACGGGAAATCGTTTATTCCGCTTGTTATGGGCTTTGGTTGTAATGTGCCGGCTATAATGGCTACCCGCACTATTGAGAGTCATACAAGCAGACTTATTACCATAATGATTTCTCCGTTTATTTCGTGCAGTGCCCGATTGCCTATCTTTATATTGTTTATTGGTACATTCTTCCCGAATAATGCAGGATTGGTTCTTTTCTTGTTTTATATTGGCGGTATTCTTATGGCTATTGTAACATCTAAGCTTTTACGCAGGTTTATGTTTAAAGAAGATGATACTCCTTTTGTTATGGAGCTTCCGCCTTATAGAGTGCCTTCGTTACATACGACGGTTACGCACATGTGGGACAAATGCCGACACTATTTGCGTAAAATGGGAGGTTTGATTTTGATTGCTTCGGTTGTGGTCTGGTTCTTGAGCTACTTCCCTCACGGAAATAGTGATAATGGTGAACCTAAGACTTCATATATGGAGCAGATTGGTAAGGTATGCGAGCCTGTTATGGAGCCTTTAGGAATGGATTGGAGAGCCTCTGTGGCTGTTCTTTCGGGATTGCCTGCAAAGGAGATTGTTGTCAGTACTTTGGGTGTTCTCTATTCAGAAGATAGGGGAGAGGAACTTTCGGAGAGTGCGTTATCAAAAAGGCTTGTTTCGGCGGGAGGGTTTGATACTGCTTCGGCATTGTCGTTTCTTGTCTTTATTTTGCTATACTTCCCATGTATAGCCACGCTTATAGCAATAAAAAATGAAAGCAGTTGGAAGTGGGCAACCATATCAATGCTTTATAATACGGCAGTAGCATGGTTATTTGCCTTTATAACTTATAATGTTGCTTTAATGATAATATAATGGCTATTCAAGAGATAATAGTTACTGCCATTGGAGTGTTAGTTGTTGCCTATATTGTGCGCCGTCTATATTGTATCTTCGTAAAACGCGATATTAATGCTTGTGAGTGTTGCGATAAGAGTTGCCCTATGAAACGACAAAAGCGCAATAAAAGTGATAAAGAACCTAAAAAATAGAAGTTGATAAAGATTTTATCGTAGAAAATGGGAACAATTTTACAACTTGCAATAATTTTTGCTTGTCTTGCTGTAGGGGAGGTGGTGGTTATGCTTACGGGGATAAAATTTCCGTCAAGCATTATAGGTATGTTGTTGCTTTGTACATTACTTAAACTTGGCATTGTAAAATATGAGAAGATTAAAGGGGTAGCCAATACTCTTATCTCAAATATGGGTTTCTTTTTTATCCCTCCGGGCATTGCAATAATGTTATATTTTGATATTATCAAGGCTCAATTTTTTCCTATAATTACAGCGGCTTTTATCAGCACCATAATAGTGATTGTTGTTACAGGCTGGGTTTATCAACTTTCAAATCGTAAAAAGAATGGATAATCCTATTTTTTGGCTTGCTGTTACTTTTGCATTCTATTATATTGCAGGGTTGTTGCGTAAAAGAATCGGTTGGGTGCTTCTTAACCCCATACTTATCACTATTATAGTTATTATATGTTTGCTTGAACTTTCTGATGTAACTTATGAAACTTATCAAGGTGGGGGCAAATATATAGAGTTTTGGCTAAAGCCTGCAATTGTAGCATTGGGAGTGCCTCTATATAAGCACTTGAATTCAATAAAAGAGCATTTTATACCGATATTTTTATCTCAACTTGCAGGCTCGGTTATAGGAATTGTTTCGGTTGCTGCAATTGCCGATGTTTTAGGTGCAACAAACGAGGTTATAATATCACTTGCTCCTAAATCCGTAACTACTCCTATTGCTATTGAGATTTCCTCTACTCTTGGAGGAATACCTTCTCTGACTGCTGCAGTTGTTGTTCCTGTTGGTATTTTAGGGGCTGTCTTGGGTTATAAAACCATGGAGTTAGTAAGACTTAAAGATGATATTTCAATGGGGCTTTCAATGGGAACTGCATCGCATGCTGTCGGTACTGCTGCTTCAATGGAGGTTAATCCCATTCATGGTGCATATGCTACTCTCGGACTTATTCTTAATGGTATTCTTACCTCTCTCTTTGCTCCTTTTGTTTTAAGGATAATGGGGTATTTATAAAGTGAAAAAGGGAGGCTGTCGCAACAAAAAACTTGTTTGACAGCCTCTTCATGTATGTTTATTATTTTTCTATTAATTTTTCAATAATGAGATTAATGATGCCATTGTTTTAACTTGGCTTACGGTCTCTTCTCCTAATAAAGAACTTATTTTTGTATTATTGGCAAGAGTTTTTGTTGCCAATGATTTTAATGAAAGTCCTTTAAGATTTTTTACTTGAGATGTTGCTTCTTTTGCTGTTGAGAAAACATTCTTGGCTTTTGTTGAGGCTTCAGATATCTTTGTTGATAAAGAGTTTGCTTTTGCAAGTGCTGAAACTTTTGAAACTGCTCCACTCTTTACATTCTCAAGAAGTGATGTCAAATCTTTTCCGTTATCTACAACATTATCTGTTAAATCGTACAATGCATCGGTATAATTATCTATAATGTCGTTGCCTGTCTCTTTTACACTATTAGCAGTAAGTGATGCTAATTGACTTAATCTTTCTTGTGTAACTGTTAAAGTCTCTTGTGCTGATGCCATGTTTAATGCTGTAAATGCAAGTATGGCTGATAAAACTACTTTCTTCATAATTCTTAAAATTTTCTTTATTATCTATTTATTTCCTTTACGAGTGGTCTTTTTAGCGGGTTTTTCTCCTTGTTCTGCAATAATTTTTTTGCAGTCGTCAAGTGTTAACTCCTCTGCTACTGCTCCTTTGGGGAGTTTGTAGTTGTTTTTGTTATGTGCTATATATGCGCCATAACGTCCGTTTATAATTTGAAGAGTTGGCTCCTCCTCAAAAGTTTTGATAATACGGCTGTTGTCTTCGTTGCGTTTTGCAATTATTAGTTGATTTGCTTCTTCAAGAGTAATCTCTAATGGTTTATACTCTTTAGGTAGTGATGTAAACTTGCCGTTATGACGAATATATGGTCCAAATTTGCCTACTCCTATTACAACCTCTTCATCTTCAAATTTACCAAGTGTACGTGGTAAGGCAAAGAGTTTTAGTGCCTCATCAAGGGTTATATTGTTAAGGGTTTGTCCTGCCATTAATGATGCAAAGACAGGTTTCTCTTCTTCATCAGCTGTTCCTATTTGAACAACAGGTCCGAAACGTCCAATTTTCACAGAAACTCTTCTGCCTGTTGCAGGGTCTGTTCCGAGTATCCTTTCGCCTACTTTATTGTCGGAGTGTTGTGCCGATGCATTTATAACTTCGGGGTGGAATGTCTCGTAAAATGATGCTATAGAGCTGTTCCAAGTGTTATCTCCGTCAGCAATACGGTCAAACTCCTCTTCAACTTCTGCTGTAAAATTGTAGTTTAGAATATCAGGGAAATTCTCAATTAGGTAATCATTAACTACCATACCTATGTCGGTAGGTATTAGTTTCCCTTTGTCTCCGCCAACGTTTTCGCTTTTTTCTGCTGATGTTATTTTGCCTTTCTTTAGGGTTATGATTTTATATTGGCGTTTGTCTCCGCTTTTGTTCCCGCGTTCAACATACTCTCTTTGTTGTATGGTTGAGATTGTGGGGGCATATGTTGAAGGACGTCCAATTCCTAACTCTTCAAGTTTATGAACCAAACTTGCCTCAGAGTAGCGAGGAGGTGCCATTGTGAAACGTTCAACTGCCTCTCCAGAGTAAAGAATCAGCATATCACCCTTATTTACAATTGGCAGTACGTTGCTATCGTTCTCCTTTTCGTTTTCTTCATCATTTGAAGCTTCGCCATAAAGATGTAGGAAACCATCAAACTTTATTACCTCTCCTGTAATGACAAATTTCTCTTTCCCATTAACTGCTTCAACTCCTATTGTGGTTTTCTCGGTTTGTGCGTTACTCATTTGTGATGCAACGGTGCGCTTCCAAATTAGGTCATATAAGCGTTTTTCTTGCGAATTTCCCTCTATTTCGCTATTGGCTATATAAGTAGGTCTTATCGCTTCGTGAGCTTCTTGTGCGCCTTTAGACGAAGTGTGGTAGTTGTGAGGGTTTGAGTATTTATCTCCAAATAGGTTTATGATAGTCTCTTTTGCTGTATTTATGGCAAGTGATGATAGGTTTACGGAGTCGGTACGCATATAGGTAATGAGTCCTGCTTCATAAAGATGTTGTGCCACTCGCATTGTTTGAGATACAGTAAAACCTAATTTTCTGGCTGCTTCTTGTTGTAATGTTGATGTTGTAAAGGGTGGCGCAGGATATTTTTGTAGTGGTTTTACGGTTATATCTGTTATAGTAAACTCATCGGTAGATAGTTTTGATAATAGAGTTTCGGCATCGGTCTCATTTGCAGGGCGGAAAGTCAATTCTCCCTTCATTTTGTTTCCGTTTGCATCTTTGAATATGGCAGTTATTCGGAATGATGCTTCGGGCGTGAACTTCTCAATTTCTCGTTCACGCTCAACAATTAATCGTACTGCAACTGATTGTACGCGACCTGCCGATAGTGCAGGTTTTATCTTTCTCCAAAGTATTGGAGATAGCTCAAATCCTACTATGCGGTCTAATACTCTGCGAGCCTGTTGTGCATTGACAAGATTTTCGTCAATTTTTCTGGGATTCTCTATTGCTGAGAGAATTGCATTTTTTGTTATTTCATGGAATACTATGCGACGAGTTTTCTCGGGCGTTAGCCCAAGTACTTCATATAGGTGCCATGCTATGGCCTCTCCTTCGCGGTCTTCATCGGAAGCTAACCATACCATATCAGCTTCTTTTGCTGCCTTTTTTAGAGTATCTACAACCTGTTTCTTATCAGATGGTATCTCATATATAGGCATAAATCCCTTTTCAACATCAATGCTGAAATCTCTCTTTTTGAGATCGCGTATATGTCCATAGCTTGATAGGACCTTGTACTCTTTTCCTAAAAATTTCTCTATTGTCTTTGCTTTTGCAGGAGACTCAACTATAACTAAGTTTGATTGCATAATCTCTTAATAGCATTTATATATTTTCGCCTTTTTGGCGAAGATACTCTTCGGCAACGAGCTTTAACTCATCGTACCACTCTTTGCCAAAGAATCTTGTGAGAGGCCCTTCAAGGAATTGATAAACTCGTATGCCTTTTTCAGTTCCAAGTTTTACTGCCCCTTTACATATACTCCTCTCATCATAATTTACTGCTGTGAATGTTGGGTATTGTGTAAGTCTTACAGGATATAAATGGCACGAAACGGGTTTTTTAAAATTACATTTTCCGCTGTTGTAACCTATCTCTAATGCGCATAAACATACTCCTTTATTATCGTATCTGCAGAATACACAATCTTTGTTCCCTATAATTGAGGTAACAAGGTCGCCCTCTTCGTCAATGTATGAAACGCCTTGTTTGTCAATTACCTCAACAGCCTCTTTAGGCAGATTATCAATTACAGCAGGGAGAGCCTCTTTTATGGCAATCTCTTCCTCTTGGGTTATTGGTGCTCCGGCATCTCCCTCTATACAGCAAGCCCCTTTGCAATCGTCTAAATCGCAACAAAAGTAACGTTCTATTACATCAAGACTTACTACTGTATCGCCAATTCTTATCACTCTATTTTTCTTTAATAAGATTTTTACCATTCATCTCTGCCGGTTGCTCTAATCCCATTATTTTCAGGATTGTTGGTGCAACGTCAGCTAAAATTCCATTTTCAACTGTTGCCTCTTTGTTAGCTGTTACGTAAACGCATGGAACAGGATTTAGTGAGTGTGCTGTATTTGGAGTGTCGTCGCTGTTTACAGCATTGTCGGCATTACCGTGGTCTGCAATTATTATTGCTTCATAATCGCTGGCTTTTGCAGCCTCAATAACATCTTTTACACAAGTGTCAACTGCAACAACAGCTTTTTCAATTGCTTCGTAAATTCCTGTATGTCCAACCATATCTCCGTTAGCAAAGTTTACTACGATAAAATCAAATTTTTCTGACTTGATGGCCTCTACAAGTTTATCTTTTACCTCGTATGCGCTCATTTCGGGTTTAAGGTCGTATGTTGCAACTTTGGGTGAGGGGACAAGAATACGCTCTTCGTTATCGTATGGTGTTTCGCGTCCGCCATTGAAGAAGAATGTTACGTGTGCATACTTCTCTGTTTCTGCAATATGAAGTTGTGTTTTACCTTTGCTTGCAAGATACTCTCCAAGTGTGTTTACTACGTTCTCTTTGTCAAACAAGATGTGAACTCCTTTGAATGATGCATCGTATGGAGTCATACAATAGTATTGCAATCCCGGAATTGTTTTCATTCCTGCCTCCGGCATATCTTGTTGTGTAAGAACAATGGTAAGTTCTTTTGCACGGTCGTTGCGGTAGTTGAAAAATATTACAACATCTCCCTCTTTTATTGTTCCGTCAAATGCACTGTTTACAATGGGTTTGATGAACTCATCGGTAATGCCTTCGTCATACGATTCTTGCATTGCAGCAACCATATCTGTTGCTTTTTTACCTGTTCCGTAAACAAGTAGGTCATATGCTTCTTTTACGCGTTCCCAACGTTTGTCGCGGTCCATTGCATAGTAACGACCAATGATTGATGCAATTTTTCCTGCGCTCTGAGAGCATTTTTCTGTTAATGCTTCAATAAAGCCTTTTCCGCTTTTTGGATCGGTATCTCTTCCGTCCATAAAGCAGTGGATATAGCAGTTGTCTATTTCATACTCTTTTGCAATGTCACATAGTTTGTAAAGATGCTCTAATGAACTATGTACTCCTCCGTCAGAGGTTAGTCCCATAAAGTGAATGTTTTTTCCATTCTCTTTTGCATACGAGAAGGCCGAAACTATTTCAGGGTTTTTAAGTATAGAGTTATCTTGACATGCTTTGTTTATCTTTACAAGATCTTGATATACTACACGTCCTGCGCCAATATTAAGGTGCCCTACTTCAGAGTTACCCATTTGTCCATCGGGCAAACCAACATTTTCTCCACTTGCTTGAAGTTGTGAGTTGGGATATGTGCTTATTAGATAATCCCAATAAGGAGTAGGTGTATTGTAGATAACATCTGCTTTATCGTGGTTGCCTATTCCCCAACCATCTAAAATCATTAAAAGGGCTTTCTTACTCATAGTTTTAATTATTTTGTCGTTATTATTGTCTAAATTTTTGTGCGAAGTTACGCTATTTTCTTTTAAACGCGAAGAGTTTTGTGCGTCAAAAATACGTTTTCTGAATTCTTCGTCGTTTAAAATCAGTTTATAGGCTTTTCTCGCTGCATTTTGTTGTGCCTCTTTTTTTGAGAATCCTTTACCTCGTCCACAAGGTATGCCTTCAATGTAAACCTCAAATTTGAAAACATGATGGTTCCCGCTTTCGGTATGGCTGTCAAGCAAAATATAATCAATGTCAACTCTGTTTTTTTGTCCCCATTCCATAAGTCGCGATTTGTAGTTCTCTTCAGTTATTGCCAATTTTTCCAAATTTACAAATGGGGTTATAATTTTTTCGTTAACAAATTTATAACAAGTGCTATAGCCTTTGTCAACGTAAATGGCTCCGATAAGAGCTTCAAGGGCATTGCCTCCAATATGGTTATGTTCTAATGATATCTCTCCTGCGATAGATAAAATATCTCTGATATTCATCTCTTGAGCAATATGGTTCAAACTTTTTCTTTGAACAATGCTTGCTCTCATATTTGATAAGAACCCTTCTCGTTCATTGGGATACTTCCTGTATAAGATATCACTTATAATGCTATCTAAAATAGTATCTCCCAAAAACTCCAGACGTTCATTGTTGATCTTTTCTCCACTCTTGCGTGATACATTAGCCGAGCCATGAGATAGAGCCTCTATATAAATGTTTATATTATTTGGAATAAATCCTAACACTTTATAGAGTAAAAAATAAGGCTCCTTACCCCAAAGAGTAAAAAGCCTTATCTTAGAAAATAGTTCACTTAACACTGCTATTTTACAAATTTTTTCACTATAAGACTTGCATTATGGCCTCCAAATCCAAAAGTATTTGATAGCGCAATATTTACAACTCTTTTTTGTGCTTTGTTAAATGTATAGTTAAGAGAATAATCAATTTCCGGATCTTCGTCTCCCTCTTCGTGGTTGATGGTTGGAGGTACAATATCCTCTGCTACGGTCTTAACACAAACTAATGCCTCCATAGCTCCCGCTGCACCAAGTAAGTGTCCGGTCATAGATTTTGTAGAGCTAATGTTCAATTTTTTAGCATGTTCTCCAAACACCTCTTTAATAGCTTTTACTTCAGATATGTCTCCGACAGGAGTTGAGGTTCCGTGAATATTGATATAATCAACATCTTCAGGGTTAATTTCTGCATCAGCAAGAGCGTTCTTTATAACCAATTTGGCACCAAGTCCTTCAGGGTGTGATGCTGTCAAGTGATGAGCATCAGCTGATAGACCTCCTCCAATAACTTCGGCATAAATTTTTGCTCCACGAGCTATTGCGTGTTCTCTCTCCTCAAGAACCAAACATGCTGCTCCTTCTCCGAGAACAAATCCATCGCGACTTGCGCTTAATGGACGGCTGGCTGTTTCAGGCGAATCGTTACGAGTTGATAATGCATGCATTGCATTAAAACCTCCGATACCTGTTATGTTTACTCCAGCCTCTGCTCCTCCCGAAATAATAACATCTGCTTTGCCAAGACGAATTAAGTTAAATGCGTCTATCAATGCATTTGTTGATGATGCACAAGCCGAAACTGTTGCGTAGTTAGGTCCTCTGAAACCATAACGCATTGATATGTGACCTGCTGCTATATCGGGAATAATTTTTGGTATAAAGAAAGGGCTAAATCTTGGACCTTTTTCAGGATTTAAGAAATATTCTCCTACTTCTTCTTCAAATGATTTCAATCCTCCGATGCCTGCTGAATAGACTACTCCCACACGGTCTTTATTTATAGTCTCCATATCAAAATTAGCATCTTCAACTGCTTGAATTGCAGAGGCAAGTGCCAATTGAGTGTAACGATCTAATCTGCGAGCATCTCTGCGCTCAATATATTGTGTGGGATCGAAGTTTTTAACTTCGCATGCAAATTTTGTCTTAAATAACGAGGCATCGAAAAGAGTAATAGGTCCGGCACCGCTTACTCCGTTAATAAGAGCATTCCATGTAGTTTCTACATCGTTGCCTAACGGGGTAACCGCTCCCAAACCCGTTACTACAATTCTTTTTAATTCCATAAATGTATAAAAGTAATCTTATTACTGTAGTTTAGACTCGATAAATTTGATAGCGTCACCTACAGTAGAGATAGACTCTGATTGATCTTCAGGAATAGTAATGTCAAATACTTTCTCAAACTCCATGATCAACTCTACAGTGTCAAGTGAATCAGCACCAAGATCATTAGTGAAGCTTGCATCTTCAGTAACTTCAGACTCAGAAACGCTAAGTTTGTCTACAATAATTGCTTTTACTTTTTCAGAAATCTCAGACATAATTTTAAGATTTAAATTAATAAATAATGTTTCTAATCAAATGCAAAGAAACAACTTTTAAAGTTCACAAAAAAATATTTGGCTATCAAAATTAATAAAATTGCACAACGGAGGGTCTATTGTGCAATTTTTTGAAAACTTTTAAAATAGTACATTTATATGCCAAATATTGTGTTATTCTTTAAACCCCAGAGCTTTAAGTTGTTCTAATATTTCTCCTTTAATACCTGTTACTTTATATGCACAAAATTCTCTTCTGAATGGATATTCAACTCTCAATTTTTCAAAATGAGATGGGTTATTTTTTAATCTTTCAAAATCTTTTGTAGGATTATAGCTGTACAAAACGGCATCTAAAAGTGGATTTTTTGACTCTGATAGATCAATAATGTTATTTTGTGGAGTTGCAGGTGTGGGCAAGAACTCTATTTCAGTTCCTAAAAATTTGGCAATCTCCTCAACAGAAGTTTTTGACCCGTTATATTTGCCATCGTCAGAGTAGCCAGCAATATGCGATGTGGCAATAAAAGCCTCATTAATGAGAGGGGTATATATGCCGTTTGGCTCGTTCTCCCAAGTATCAATAACAAAATCGCATATTTTCCCCTCTGCTTTTGCTTGCAAGAGAGCTTTGTCATTAACAACTCCTCCTCTTGCGCTATTTATAAATAGAGGTTTGTGTGTTAATTTCTCAAAAAACTCTTTGTCGGCAAGATGAAATGTTGGGTATTCTCCCTTTTTTATTAATGGGGTATGCATGGTGATTACATCACAATGTTTTGCTATATAATCAAGCGATACGAAATTATTGTTTCCTTCACGTTCTGCTCTTGGGGGGTCGTTAAGAAGGAGATTAAATCCTGCTTTTGAAAGATAATCACATACGGCTTTCCCTACGTTTCCAACCCCGACAACTCCAACGGTAAGTTGCTTTGGATTAATACCTTTTTTATCGCAATACAAAAGTATCGATGCCAATACATATTGTGCAACTGAATATGCATTACAGCCGGGAGAGTTATGCCACATAATCCCGTTTTCAATACAATAATCTGTATCAATATGGTCAATGCCAATACTTGCTGTCATGATAAATTTACAACTGCTCCCTTTTAAAAGAGCAGGAGTGCATTTTGTGGGTGTACGGATTATGAGAGCATCAGCATCTTTAATGGCTTCGTTATCAATATTTTCTGCAGGAATGTATTCAACATTGGCATGTCCGTCAATAACTCCTTTTAAATAAGGGATATGTGCATCAATTACTATTTTCATTTCTTTATTGAAGGTGAATATTTATTTAAACTAATTCAAAAGTAATAATTTTTATTATTTTATGGTTCAATTCATATTCAAAATCTATTTTTTTATCAAAACACCAATTTAAAATTGTAAGTTTGTAAAACATTTACTTACTTTGCAAAATATAACATTGAAAAAATAGAAGAACTGATATGACCTTTACCGAGAAAAGCAACCGAATATTCTGGAACGTATGTCTTGATTATCATAAACACGATGATGTTGATGCTTGTATGCAAAACCCATATGAGGCTTCAACAATTGAATATTCATTATATAAAAAGTGTTGGATTGATGCTGTGCAATGGCATCTTGAAGATATAATACGTAATCCCGAAATTGAGCCGATAACAGCTCTTTACATTAAAAGACGTATTGATAAGTCAAATCAAGACAGAACTGATTTGGTAGAGGCAATAGATAGTTTTTTCCGTGACAAATATAAAGATGTTAAGGTCTTGCCAGAGGCAACAATCAATACCGAAAGTCCTGCATGGGCTATTGACCGTTTGTCAATTCTTGCATTAAAAATTTATCACATGCAACAAGAGGTTGAGCGTACTGATGCTTCTGCTGAGCACATCGCAAAGTGCAAAGCTAAATTAGATGTCTTATTGGAGCAAAGAGTTGATTTGTCGTCAGCAATTGATACTCTATTGACCGATATAGAAGGGGGCAAAAAATACATGAAGGTATATCGTCAAATGAAAATGTATAACGACCCCGAAACAAATCCTGTATTGTACGGGAAAAAATAAAAGGGCAATGAGTAAAAACCCCGAAAAAATCCTTGTCATAAGATTATCGGCATTAGGAGATGTGGCAATGGTTATACCTGTGCTATATCCGATATGTCTGTCAAATACTCATAAAAAATTTACCATTATAACCTCTCCGTTGGCGGCCGAGCTATTTATTGACTTGCCTAAAAATTTAGAAGTTATAAAAATTGATACGAAGAGGGAGTATAAAGGGATTAAGGGTATTTTCTCTCTTTTTAAGTGTTTGCGCAAGCAAAAATATTCGGCAGTTGCCGATTTACATGATGTTTTAAGGTCTAAAATATTATCGCTGCTTTTTAGGCTTGTTGGCGTAAAGGTTGTAGCAATAGATAAAGGTCGTGCAGAAAAACGAGCAATAACAGCAGATAATAAAACATTCTTTAAACAACTTAAAACTTCATTTGAGCGTTATGCAGAGGTTTTTGAAAAATTAGGTTTGAAGAGCAATCAGAAATTTGAACCTTTTGAGGCTCCATCTCAACTCCCCGATTTTATTAAAACTCCAAATGAAAAACTCATATCCATAGGAGTAGCACCAATATCAAAGCATCAGGGTAAGAACTATCCATTACAAAAGATGAAAGAGGTAGTTGACTATTTAGTGAAGAGCGGTAAGTATAGAGTATTTTTGTTTGGCTCTCCTTTAGACGGAGATATATTAGACGGCTGGCAAGATAAAGAGGGACGCGTAGTATCTCTATGTAATTGCAAATTAGGGTTTAAGAAGGAGATGTCTGTTATAAAAACTCTCTCTCTCATGGTATCAATGGATTCGGCAAATATGCATATTGCCTCTTTGATGGGAGTTCCTACAATTTCAATATGGGGTGCAACACATCCCTATACCGGATTTTTAGGATGGGGCTTAACTAAAGATTCTGTTGTGGAACGAGAAGATTTACCATGTCGCCCTTGTTCTGTGTTTGGAAACAAGCCTTGTCGTTTAGGAGATTATCCATGTTTGAATATTGATGTGGACTATATCGTTAACAGAATTGAAAATCACATAAAGGAGGTTTGATTATGAAGATAGTAATAAATAAAACCTTTAAAAATATTGAGAAGTGGTGTAGAGCGTTACCCCAAATTTTTGAGCAAGAGGGAGAACTTGTATATCAAGCTCGTAATACCCTAAAAAAATTGCGATTACCAAACGGAGAAGAGGTAGTCGTAAAAAAGTATGCAGTACCAATATTCGTTAATAGAATTGCATATACATTTATCCGAGAGAGTAAACCTCGCAGGGCATATGAAAATGCCGTAAAATTGTTATCGTATGGGATATCAACACCAATACCTGTGTGTTATATAGATATAAATTCGGGAGGACTATTCAAACAAGGCTATTTTGTGTGTATGAATAATCCTACACCAAATATATTACGTGAGTTTGTTGATGGTGTGAATAATGGCGAAAATATTTTAAAGCAATTTGCCGCATTTACAAAAGATATGCACGACAAAGAGGTTTTACACCTTGATTACTCTCCCGGTAATATAATATATGAATTTGATAAAGAGGGGAAAGTAATATTTTCGCTTCTTGACCTTAATAGAATGAGGTTTAACAAAGCCCTTTCGCGTAAAGAGCGATTGTATAATTTCAGACGAATGTTCCGTAGTGAAGAGTCATTGGCGATAGTTGTAAAAGAGTATGCTCGCTTATGTGGTTGGGACGAAGAGTCTGCTGTTAAAGAGGCTATAGAATATTGTAGAGAGTTTTGGTGCAGGAAAGATAGAAAAAATGAATATAAACGTCGTTTGCGTGAAAGAAAAAACAGAAAATCATAAAAATGATGGATCAAGATTTTGATATACGAAATATTAACGCTTACGAAGAGAAGGACACAGATAAGGTATTGCGCCCCCTGAGTTTTGAAGATTTTAGCGGACAAGATAAAATCATTGAGAATTTAAGGGTATTTGTTGCTGCAGCAAAACTGAGAGGAGAATCGCTTGACCACTTGTTGTTGCATGGACCTCCGGGATTAGGTAAAACAACACTTGCAAATATCGTTGCAAACGAACTTGGTGTTGGGTTTAAAGTGACATCAGGCCCTGTATTGGATAAACCGGGCGACCTTGCAGGATTGCTTACCTCGCTTGAACCAAACGATGTGCTTTTTATTGACGAAATACACCGTTTAAGCCCTATCGTGGAGGAGTATCTCTATTCGGCAATGGAGGATTTCCGTATTGATATAATGATTGATAAAGGACCCAGCGCACGTTCAATACAGTTGAGCCTTAATCCATTTACCCTTGTGGGAGCAACAACCCGAAGCGGATTGCTTACAAGTCCTTTGAGAGCTCGTTTTGGAATAAACAGCCATTTGGAGTATTACGACCATAAGACCCTTGCCAACATTATAAAACGATCTGCAGGTATTCTAAAAGTGCCTTGCACTGCCGAAGCGGCAACTGAGATAGCGCTGCGTAGCCGTGGAACTCCACGTATAGCCAATGCCCTTTTACGCCGAGTTCGTGACTTTGCACAGATAAAGGGTAGTGGAGAGATAACTCTTGATATAGCACGTTTCTCGTTAGAGGCTCTAAACATTGATAAATTTGGATTAGATGAGATAGACAACAAGATTCTATCTATAATAATTGATAAATTTAAAGGTGGACCTGTGGGTGTAAATACTATAGCTACAGCATTGGGCGAAGATTCTGGAACTCTTGAGGAGGTATATGAGCCATTCCTGATAAAAGAGGGCTTTATAAAGCGTACCCCGCGCGGAAGAGAGGTTACTGAACTTGCATACAAACATCTTGGACGTACACCTGCCGCCCAACAAGGGACACTATTTGAATTATAAACTATCACCTACGCAAAATGGCAGGTTTAAAAAGTTTGGCAAAAGATACCGCAATATACGGTTTGAGCAGTATATTGGGCAAGTTCCTTAATTGGTGCTTTGTGTTTTTGTATATAAACGTACTAAAATCGGCATCGGATTACGGAATTGTAACCAACCTATATGCCTATATGGCTCTGTTGCTGATACTTCTTACCTATGGAATGGAGACGGGATTTTTCCGTTTTGCAAACGATAAGGAGTGCAATAACCCAATGTCGGTTTACAGCACTACACTAATATCACTTGCCACAACATCAATATTGTTTATAATAGGAGTGGCGATATTTTTAAATCCTATCTCCTCAATAATGGGGTATCCCAATGGGCAGGCGTGCATAATGATGCTGGCGATAATAATAGCCATTGATGCCTTTATGTCTTTACCCTTTGCCTATATCCGTTACCAGAAAAAAGCATTGAGGTTTGCAACACTAAAACTTATATCAATAGCTTTGAATATAGCTCTTAACCTCTTCTTCTTCCTGTTATGTCCATATATATATAAACATAATCCTGAAGCAGTATCGTGGTTCTTCTCGTATGATAAACTGGTATATTATATATTTGTTTCAAACCTTGCAAGTTCGTTTATAACACTGCTTCTGTTAATTCCTGAACTTAAAGGCTTTAAATACACATTCAATACCGTACTATGGAAAAGAATGATTCGCTACTCCTTTCCAATTCTTATATTGGGAATAGCAGGAATTATGAATCAGACTTTCGATAAGATGTTCTATCCTTATTTGGCTGCTGACAGACCTGCCTGTATGGAGGAGTTGGGAATATACGGAGCTGTATTTAAAATAGCCATAGTAATGGTAATGTTTACACAAGCCTTCCGCTTTGCTTACGAACCATTCATATTTGCCAAAAACAAGAGCGAAGGGGGTGATGCAAAAGCAATGTATGCCTTGACGATGAAGTACTTTATAATAACCTCGCTACTGATATTCTTGGGAGTGATGTATTATATAGATATAGTGTCGTTTATAATGCCTGCAACCTATTTTGCGGGAATAGATATAGTGCCTGTTGTAATGATGGCGGAGGTATTCTTTGGTGTAATATTCAATTTGTCGTTATGGTACAAACTTACCGACCGTACACAATGGGGAGCATACCTCTCAATATTCGGCTTTGTTATATTGGCTGCGGTTAATATAATATTTGTTCCTGAGTATGGATATGTGGCTTGTGCATGGGCATCGTTTGTATGCTATTTGGCTATGATGCTCGCATCGTACTTTGTAGGACAACACTATTTCCCAATTAAATACCCCATAAAGGAGATTGCTCTATATACACTTCTTGCCACAGTGCTTTATGTCGCAGGAATGTATGCTCCAATAGAAAACAATATACTCAAATACACACTGCGCACCATATTGCTTTTTGTTTATTTAGTGGCAGTAGCAAAACCTTTGCTTAAGGCGAGGAGAGGGTAAATATTTTATTTAGGAGCGTTTCCATAGCATCAACTATTAAGACTATATGGCAAAAAAGAGGCAACCGTTTGGTTGCCTCTTCCTTTAAGTGATCCGCCTGGGGTCGAATTTTAATTTATTAAAATCAACGAACAAACGGAGTTGGTGTATTTCGGAAGAATGGAGAAATACGCAACGACCGTAATCTGTTTGTGAGTTAACTTTTCTGAGAGAGCCACAGGCAATAAAAAAGAGGCACCCGTTTGGTTGCCTCTTCCTTTAAGTGATCCGCCTGGGGCTCGAACCCAGGACCCCAACATTAAAAGTGTTGTGCTCTACCTGCTGAGCTAGCGAATCTCCCTTATTGTGCATTCGTTTTCCGAAATGCGTTGCAAAAGTAATACATTTTTTATTACCTGCAAAATATTTGAGGATATTTTTTATAATATTTTACGCTATCAGCTGATTTTCAGCAGACTATTTTTTGTAATTATATCAATAAAAATTGTTGTTATTATGTAAATATTTAATTATTTGATGAATATTTTGGTGTTTGTATTTGCAAATTCAGAAAATGCTATTATCTTTGCACTCGCTAAAGGTTAAGGTGCAAACCAAGGAAGGATGGGTGAGTGGCTGAAACCAACAGTTTGCTAAACTGTCGTACTCGTATGGGTACCGGGGGTTCGAATCCCCCTCCTTCCGCAGCTGATTAAAGAGTTTGAATACGTTCAAACTCTTTTTTTGTGTTTAATTTTTGAGAAAACTTACTTGCAGAAAAAGCAATTCCTTAAATTTCGCCTTTCTCTTCGTGAATTTTAAGTAATCGGTTAAAATCGTAGTCGCTCCTTATTTTGAATAGAATGCGTTTAACTATTTTGTGCATATCTTTCCCTTGGCGATAGTCGGCATTACATATAAAATTTACCCTATCCTCTTTAATCAGTTTCTTAGCTGTTTTTTGTTTCTCCTTTGTGCCATATACAGCTATGGAGTGACCGCCATAATCTTTAACCATCTTCATACTTGGGATATCTGTCTCTCCGTCTCCAAAATATATCATATGTTCAAACGGAACAGGGCGTTTCTCTTTGGGAATATATTCGTTTATCTTTATATTATCGCTAATCTCCTTAATCCCTTTGTTTATTTTGAAAAGGAACTGAGTTTTGCCGGTATAATCAATGGCAACACCGGGCCAATATGCAACTCCGTTAACGTCGTATAGGAATGAGCAAGCATATATGTTCTCAAACTCTTTGGCAATAGAGGTACCCTCAATCATCTCTCTCAGACCCGATGAATTGATATAGTGCTTAACCTCTAACCCCAATTCTTCGCCCTCTTTATTAATTAGAGAAAACCACTCTTCAACACCTTTGAAGAGGTCTATTTTACTACCAAATTGCTTGAACGATTCGCGAGTCAACTTTATATTGTTATATCTGGCCTCTTTTATCATCAGGTTCATATAGCACAAAATACCGCTGGCGTCGTTTTTCTCAGATAACTCTCTGTTTTTTCGCCAAAACTCATCAACATCTTTGCCTATAGCCTGAATAAATCCCCACTCCTGCATATTGCCCGGAGCAAGAGTGCCGTCAAAATCGTAGATTAATGCAACAATCGGTCTCTTTTTAGCCATATATTCTTTCCTATTATGTTATTGAATGTAAAAGTATAAACTTTTTTAAAACATTATCGTAAAGTTTACTACTTTTGTATTATAAAATCTACAAAATGGCAATAAACTACTATAACGAAGACATAGATATGCCCAAGATTGTAAAAACTAAAATAACAGCTTGGGTAAAAGAGGTGGCGGCATTGTACGGAAAACGGTGTGGCGAAATCTCCTATATTTTTTGTGACGATGAAAAAATACTTGAAGTAAATCGTCAGTTTCTTCAACATGATTACTACACCGATATTATTACGTTTGATTACTCGGCAGGCTCAACCATTTCGGGCGATTTGTTTATAAGTTTAGATACAGTTCGCACTAATGCTGAGCAGTTTAGGCAGGAGTATGAACGTGAGTTGCATCGCGTAATAATACACGGAATATTACACCTTTGCGGTATAAACGATAAAGGAGAAGGGGAGCGCGAGATAATGGAAGCTGCAGAAAACCGAGCCCTTGCATTATATTTTAATGAGGTAAACTAATGCCTCTTTTAATATTATTGAGATACATGAGTTAAATAAAAACTTGTAAATATTCTGTTGCTGATGGATTCTAAAATAATATCGAACGGTGAAGATTTAAAACACCCTCAATTAATTGATTATAATATTAGGTTTTTTGCCTCCGGTTGTATAGAAAAAGGGTATAAGTGTGACAGGAAAACATTATTTTCATATATTGGAGGCTTTCCCTATTACGGAATGGATATAACATTAAATTCTGCTCCCAACCCGTTAATAGATAAATTTGACCTCTACGTTTATGATGATAGTTTCAAATGCGTACAAATGATTGAAAATGCAATAGAGCGACAGAATGAAAAATTATCATTCATTCCACCCCATGGAGTGCCACATGGAACAACCCATTTTATATTAACACATAACAAGGTACCGTATATACATTTGCAGTGCAGTCGTGATAAAAGAATGGGAACGTTAAAAGCCGAATATATAACCCCGAAGTCGTTTTATTGGTATTTAAGCATTTGTAAAACTTTTAGCTTATATGGTTGTAAAACAATCAAAAACAATATATACAAGATAATAAGTAACCCTGAAAAAACATCTCCCAAAACCTTGTGTATAATTGATGATTATAAAGGCTACTATGGATTTTATAATGTAGCCTCTCAAATAATAGATGATTTATATGATGGTTATGAAGGAATCTATTTGACAGATGAGCAATATGAGGACGAAGAGGAGAATAAAATAAACGGTAACTCATCAAAACCCTATCTGTTCGTCTGGGACTTAAAACGGACAGACCAAAAGCATTGGACGCATAGGGTAGAATATATCAAAAAGAATTTTGATGATAATACAACTCTGATAATATATGGCTCGAGCCAAGATGTAAACACTCTCTTTGAAAAGTTTAAGGAACTCTCAAAATTGATCCCTGCAAAAAATCGATGGAGTACCGAACCATATAGCATTATTGAAAAGGTATATCGCGAAATAAGCAGACAGTCAGATGAGGCTATAATGCCCAATTACGAGAATTTTGAGTACCTATACAAATATTATAGCTCAATTAAGGAATAAGTTCTCTTAATGTAGAGTGAATTTGTCCGAGGATTGGAGAGCATAGTGCCCTATGCGATGGAGGTAAGTCAGCTATAAATAGGATTGTGAAATAGTAAGCCAAATTAGGGATAATACGCGATAAATAGTTGTTACTTATATTGGTTTTATTGTTCCAATTAAGCATATATGATAAAGAGGTTGTATCAAAAGTCTATAAGACTCGGATGTCAGTCTCTTTTGTATATAATATTTTCGAGTAATCTTGGATTGCCCAAATGGGCTATCTCTCTATTTATTAAAAAGATAGCCCATTTTTATGTCGGTAAAAAGTTGTAAATTTAGTCATTAAAAAATAAAAACCCACAGTCATAAAAATTACAAAGGCAAAGATAATACATCTTATATTTAGAATGATAATCTTCTTTTTCCTCTTTAACTAACAACTAAGGTGCGAAGTACCGTATAATTAATTGATAAAAGAAGATACTCTCTGTTCAATATGATTAAATATGCGTTTGTATGCTGAACATAAAAATGTTTTGGACTTAAAATCTCTACTTTTCAAAAAACCATCATGCAGACAACCTCCATGACATAATTTAAAAAATTTACATTTTGCACAGGAACTATCCTTCATAAACTGACCACGAGCGTATATTTCTGATTTTTTAATATTTAAGATAATATTTTCAAGACTATCGTCAGAGATATTTCCATATGAGTAGCTCGTGTCTGTTTCGCAGAATCTTCCACAGGGGAAGATATCTCCTGATGGAGATACTGCCATAAATGAATCCTGACAATTAGGAGCAAACATACATCCTTTAGTTTTTTTGGATATACTCATAAAATAACTCGCAATATCAATAAATGTACTCTCTTTTAAGGAATGTATTTTATCGTAATACCATAAATCAAATAATTCTATGGACATTTCTGCATACTCCTTTGGAGATATTTCCAAATTTGACCTAGCATTTAGAGCCTCTCCTACATTAAATAAAGGATTAAATTTAAAATTCAAATTATTCGCACACAGGAAATCATATACTTCAACTATATGACCCTTAAAATTTTTACTGCCAACAAGAATACACCCTATGTCAAGATTAGCAGTTCTACACATTGCAACCTTATCCATAATAATATTGAATGTCCCTTTCCCTTCAATAGTTTTGCGCTGTAAGTCGTTTATTGGTTTTGTTCCGTCAAGTGAAAATCCCACTTTAACATTATGCTCCTTAAATAGTTTTATATATTCAGCATCAATAAGTGACAAATTAGTCTGTAAACATTGTTTAATGCGTACGCCATTGCTATGTTTCTCTGCAAAATCAAAAATTCTTCGATAGTTATCAATTCCCCATAACAAAGGCTCTCCGCCATGCCATATAAGCGTCAATGTTTTTTTGCACTGCTCACGACATAATTTCGTAGCTTGTAATATAAGTCTCTCTGCAATTTCATATTTCATCATTATTTTACTAGACTTCACAGCATTTGTCAGATAGCAATATGAGCATCGAAAATTGCAATTAAATGTTGGTTTTATAATTATAGTCATTCTTCTGGAGTTTTAGATTTTGATCGAATTTCCATTTCTCCATCTAAAAAATCCCCCTCTTTTACATGTTCATCTAAATCTTTTTGGGAAAACCTTTTAGCAAGAATACGAAGTGATGATCCACTAATATTATCAAAAGCCATTACAACAAATTCAACAATAGTATCATCTTTTTTAAAATCATTCAAGGACAATACTCCTTCTGTATATTTTTGTTTCAATTCTGGGATATTATAACCTATGATTTTAGACATCCTTATATCTGTAAGTCTAAAAGGAATTGTTTTGTGATGTTCATAAGTTTCTTTTATACCTTTCATTTTATCAAGCCACCTCCTAAATATATTCTTATTACCCATTAAACAAGGTTGATATGGAAGTTCTATTGTTGCATAATGATTATTATAACGTAAACGAAAGAAAATTTTAATATCAAATGCTTTTCTAATAGAATTATTTGCTAATTTTATTCGGTAAACATGTGCATTATAAGATTTCTTTATAATTTTCTCCGAGGAATATTTTTCTTCTCGTTCTTCTTCAATAATCTTATATGCAATATCAGAACTAATTTTGAGACGAGGAATTAATAAACGAGTAGTTAAGAACCAAAATGCAAAAGTAACGACAATTCCTGATAATCCTCCCGATAATAATCCTGTTATAAAACTTGTGTCATTTATTATATTATTCAGCATCATAATAGTCTCCATGACAGTCGTTATAATCACCATAACTTTCACTATATTCGCTCCAATGATCCTGAAATTCAAAGGCTATATTATCTTTTTGCTCAACAGCTTTTAATATCAGCTGTTGAGCAGGAGTTCTTTCACAATCCATAACTATAATAATTCCTTAAATGAATATATTTTTCTCATGTAGAGTATTCCAGTACTGAAGAACTCTTCACAATCACCTCCCTCATCTAAATATATATATCCTGTATACCATTCATTCCAAATACTATTAAATTTCATATTTCGAACCATATATTTAGTAGTTGGGTGAAATTTTTCTCCTCCATAAAGGGGTAATAATTCATTCAATTCTTTTATATATTTACATAATAACTTAGCTACGCTAACTTGGGGAGAGTGATCATATATTGCCGGAGAATCCTTTAAATCTACTATATACACATCTTTACCCTCTATCAAACAAATCCCCTTCTTTGTATAAGAACGATTATTATTTATTATTTTCCACTCATCAGGAGAGATAAAAAGAAATTTACCATTTTTATACACACATAAATACATATGTTTAGGCTCCTCGGATGTTTCAAAATGTCCTCCCACCAATAAACCAATAGCAATCTTGGAAGAAAGAGAAATCAACTCATCCATGCTATCAACTTGACTACTTTCTTCAAACGATTTTTCTACAAGTGCCGTTTCTACATTTATTAATCTAGAAGATATAAATAACTCATCAAATAGTTCATTAACATCTGCCACAACCACATATCGAACTCCAAATTTTTGACCTAAGCGAGCAATCTGACTATCACGTACCTCACCAGAGGTTTGATAATCTTGCTCACTTGAAAGGACGGCAAGGAAATCTGCAGTACGTTCAACAGCAGCATAATCCATGGTTGCGGTTATTTGACTTACCAATTTTGAACCTATTACTTTTTTGTATGAATCCTCTACATCTCCTGTCATATATACTGCAACCTTCTTTTTTGTAGTTTGCGCTAAAACTGGAGATACAAATATTCCTGAAATAAATGCCAAAATGAAAATATAATATCTCATAATTACTATTTTGATTGTTTATTTAATATTCGATATGCTACATTATTTGCCAATGCCGTTAAAACTTCCTGACCTGTATATTTGCGATTGAGATTTACAGTCTTACCAATTTCTCCTGTCTCAAGATTTATTAATTTTGCAGTCATATAACATACTTCATCATTAATAACTACATTTACAGCCAATACATAATCCACTCCAAGTCTTTCTCCAACACCTCTAATTTCTTTTTCGGGAACCTCTCCTGAAAGTTGGAAATCTTGCTCTTGATTGAGTGCATTTATAAAGGCTTCGTTACGTTCAAATGGAATATATTGCCTATTCCCAGACATACGAGCCAATACAGCCGAACTTACAATTGATTTATCGCTGTTGGTTATTTCACCTTCAACATAAACTGCAACTTTTTTTGATTGTGCAGATACATTTTCAAAACATATCATACACAATGAAATAATAACAATAATAAATGAAAATTTTTTCATATGGGTACGAATTAACCCCTCGCAGACTCTCCAGAATAAGGGAGATTAAAATAAAAAAGCGTGAGAGTCTGATCTGTTACTCGTCTCACGATTCAAGGCTCTCGCATTGCCCATCGGAGTAAAACGAGCAACGCAGAAGCCTCACGCTGTATGATATAAAAGGACACTATGCCAAAGCATAGTATTATAATCATACCTCAAGGCATCTATCGTATACTCATTCCCAACTCCGATTTTGAACTTGCGAGATTCTGAATCGTTAAGAATAAGCGCAGATAAACGCTTTTATGTTATTTTCTCGTCCGCACTCCCCATAATCGGAGTTCTGCGGACAATATGACTTCACAAAGGTAATAAAAATAATTAAATGATATTGTTTATTAGTAAAGATTTTTGCAATTCAACTACTTGTATAAATAAGCATAAAATTTTTTCTTATTTGTCGTTGTCACAAATTTACTGTATTTTTGTGACAAAATATAGCTTATATGGATAGTGTAACATCGAAAATAGAGCAACAAATTTTGTCGTTGGAGAAAGGGAGCATCTTCTTTCCCGATGATTTTGTTGATTTGGGTACACCTGATGCTGTAAGGCAAACTCTTACAAGACTTTGCAAAGAAGGCTTGATAATTAGGGTTGCTCAAGGTATATATTGTTATCCCGAAGTTGAGGGAAAATTGGGTTTGGGAATCTTGCAACCATCGTTTGAGCAAATAGCGGAAGCAATGGCGAAACGAGATCATGCCCGAATCGTTCCTACAGGTGCTTATGCACTGAATGTACTTGGACTTTCAACACAAGTACCGATGAACTATGTCTATCTGACTGATGGCTCAAAGAGGCACGTTGAAATTTCCAATGGCAGGGGCATCACATTCAAGAACACAGCACCCAAAAATCTAGCATTTCAAAGCAGGTTGGCAATGCTCATAACATTCGCTCTTAAATCATTGAAGAAAGAGAATGTTGAAGATTGGCAGATAAAACGGATTAAGGAACTATTGCTGAACGAGCCAAAAGAGTCTGTTATGGCAGACTTTAAATTAATGCCTGTATGGATTAGGAACATAATTAAGCAAGCGTATGAATAACTACTTTTCACTTACGATAGAGGAACAGAGGCAAGTATTACAAGCGGCAGAAGGACGCATTGGATTACCGGCACAAGCCATTGAAAAAGACTTGTGGGTTACAACTATTTTGCAGATAGTTTTCACTCTTCCTTTTGCGGATAAACTGATATTCAAGGGTGGAACCTCATTGAGCAAGGTTGGAAAACATATCAGCAGATTTTCAGAAGATATAGATCTTGCGGTTGACCGTTCTCTATTTGGATTGGAGGGAGACCTGACCAAGAAACAGATTAAGAAACT
>JAZNCN010000009.1:0-35310 GCA_045587545.1 Candidatus Caccoplasma sp. | reverse complement strand
CGGCGCAATTTAGGCGGCACCTCGGAAATACGCAAACAACTTTGGTATTTCACTCGGTTTGCACTAAATTTGCCATTCCAAAATGGAGGTACAAGGCGAAAAGCGTGTTGAAAATCAATAACTTACACATTCTCAACGACTTGCCTGAGGCGAATATTGGCGGCACCTCGGCCTAGTAAGCGAGCTTCCTCTGCTCTCGGTTTGCACAATATTTGTCCAAATGAGTGATTGTACCTTTTAGAGTGCTAAATAGCTGATTGATAATCATCTACACTTTCTGCATCGGAAAGTGTATTTTATTGTTTAAAATAGTACAAGAAATAAGAGAAGATTATTCTTCTAATACCTCCTATCTCTAATCTCCAATGTAATATCAATATAGCTTCGCTTACCTTTAATATAATCAGCATAGAGGGTTTCGGGGTCTTTGCCTTTTAGTATGTGGCATTTACCACACATTTCGCAATTGTGGAGACATTCCCATGCTTCTAGGACATAGGTCAACCTTTCTTCTTTGGTGGAGTTATCTATCTTGGGAGGTTGCATTGTTATTTAATTATTTGTTTAACTTCCAGCCGTTATCTCCGTGGTAAATCATCTGCTTGGTCATACCTCCATCAATGCAGATATTTTCTCCCGTGATAAAACTTGCTTTGTTACTACAAAGGAACAGCACCATATGGGTAATGTCCATAGGGTTCCCAACTCGTCCTGCTGGTTGTTGAGTGGCATCGGGACCTTCATAATCGGTGTATGCCGTATCTATCCAACCGGGAGAAATGGAGTTTACCCTTGCTTTCCCCGACAAGCTGACAGCCAATGCATGTGTGAGTGCAGCAATACCTCCTTTGGCAGCTGTATAGCTCTCGGTTTGTGGCTGGCTCATGCGGTCACGAGATGAAGATATGTTTATTATTGATGCTCCATCTTCTAAATATGGTTTTAGTAGTTTCACCAAATAGAAGGGTGCGGTTACTCCCACACTCAGGGCATATTGAAACTCTTCGTAAGTACAATCATCAATACCTTTCATTAGCGGTAGGGCATTGTTTATAATATAATTGACTTTTTTGTGCTTTTTGAGAATTTTTGCTACAAATTTTTCGAGTACTTCTTTGTCTGAAATGTCTCCAATAAAGTGATCTCCTTCTTGTTTGTCTATTACATATACTATTGCCCCGTTTGCTTTAAATTCATCGGCAATACATTTCCCGATGCCGTTTGCTCCGCCTGTTATTATTGCTACTTTGTTTATAAACTCCTTGTATATTGATGTACTTTGAAGCTTTGCTATGTATTGGTCAACACTTGATGTTGATACTTGCCATGCTCCAGTTTCTGTTCTTTTTGCTTTAATTAATCCTTTTTCAACTAGTTCTATAAATGTTGCTTTGTCGCATCCTATTTTCTTCCTAGCTGTAAGACCGCATATGTATTTTTTTGACATATTATTATTATTGATTCTTGTGGGTTGTTAAAATTTTTATTGTGTACAAAGATAATGTTTTATGTTATTGTTAAGATAGAGATGATATTTTTAATTAGTTAATAAGATTATGCTATTTGTCAAATATTACTATTGTTGTTTGTATTTATTTGAGTTAAATTTGTATAGTATAATTTTAGTTCAGATAATTTTTATTGCGAAACCATTTGGGCAAGACATTGGTTTTAAGAGTAGATGATTATTACTTTTGGTTATGAAAAAGATTATTGTTATTGATGGCGGTCCTCGTAAGAATATGAATACTGCTTCTGTTATCACAGCCTTTGTTGAAGGAGCTAAATCGGTAAGTAGTGATGTTGAGGTTGTGGTGATACGTCTTTATGATTTAGATTATAAGGGTTGTATTTCGTGTATGGCTTGTAAACTTAAAGGAAAGGCGTCAAACATTTGTTGCTTCAAAGATGCTTTAACTCCTGTTTTGAACGATATTGCTGATGCTGACGGTCTTGTTCTTGGCTCTCCCATCTATTTTGGTGAGGTTACTGGAGAAATGCGCTCTTTTTTAGAGCGTTTGACATTCCCATGGCTCTCTTATAATGATTATAGTTTGACAGCGCCAAAGTGTATGCCTGTGGTATTGATTGAAACTATGAATGGTACTCCCGAGTGTAATAATAGCAATGGCTTTGGAACAATGGAGTGGTGCCTCACTACGGCTCTTGGTGAGCCACAACGTATTGTAGCTTACAACACTTGTCAGGTAGCAAAATATGACAATTATGAACTTGGTAGTTTTTCTGAAGAGGCAAAACATGCTTGGCGTGATACTCATTGGAATGAGGATTTGCAAAAGGCTTTTGATGCAGGTCGCCAAATGGCAGAGTGATAGGAGTAAGATATATACCCAAAACAAAAAGAGGATTATATGAGGATAACTACATTCACCGAAGATGATATTTATAAAGCATCTCTGTTAGCATACCCTGTTTGGGGTGAGGAACACGCTGCTAATGGAAATGGAAAGAAGTTTGGGTTGCAAATGTGCGAATATATCATCCGTTATGGTTGGTATGGTGCTCCATTTGCATTTAAGATAGTGGATGATAGTGGAACAATGTTAGGATGTATCCTTGCAGGTAACATTACACAAAATAATAGTTATAACGAATGGCTTGATGGACTGATGCCAACATTTAATGATAATCAACGCAATGAGGCATTGGCTTTGCGAGAATACTTTGGAAAAACTTCGCCTAAAGTGTATCGTTATATGCAAGCGGATAAGGATTTATATTTGTCATTCTTTATCTCTACTGTACAAGGTTGCGGTAAGCAACTGCTT
The DNA here is from genome assembly GCA_045587545.1 of Candidatus Caccoplasma sp. Classification (GTDB taxonomy): domain Bacteria; phylum Bacteroidota; class Bacteroidia; order Bacteroidales; family G3-4614; genus Caccoplasma_A. Next base: position 32,521 of record JAZNCN010000009.1, on the reverse strand, counting down.
GCAAAAATTGAAGCATTAGCAAAGAGTGAGGGTTATGAACATCTATATTTATGGACAGACTCATCTTGTAATCATGCTTACTATGCCCACCATGGATTTGAAAGGGTTGCAGAATTTAAGAGTAATGAGTGGAAAACTGATGCAGACGATTACCTAACTTATATTTACTGTAAGAATTTATGAAAGTATGAGTAAATACTCATTTGTTAGAAAATAATTAATAATGCAAATCATTAATTTACTTCATTTTACTGATAGACAAGAACTGAGGCAATGGCTTGAGTGTAACCACGATAGAGAGGAGGAGTGTTGGGTGGTTACGTTTGTATCAAAGCGACCAGAGTGGTCCGCTATCAAGTATGTTGAGGTGGTTGAGGAGGCTCTCTGTTTTGGGTGGATTGACTCTACTAAGAAAAGGCTTTCTGATGGCAGATTGGTGCAGAGATTATCACCCCGCAGAAAGGGCAGCCATTGGACTGATATTAATATTCAGCGTTGCTATGATCTTGAACGCAGAGGTCTTATGACTGATGCGGGTAGGAGGGCCTTTGAGTGTGTATTTGGTATATAATATAAATTATACTTAATTTTGTGTAAACAAATAGAATAATATTCTATATAAATATAAGATTTTATGAATCCAAAGGTAGAAGAGTTCATCAGAAATGCTAAGGAACAGAGAAAGATTGAGGAAAAAAAGGAGAGAGATATGCTCTTGATATCTCTTGGACTTGTTGATGATAGTAAAACTATTGAGATTGTTGAATATTCTGCAACAAGAGATGAGGAACATAAATTTATAGATCCTCAAAAGAATATGTTTTATAAAAGAGATATTTTGCCTGCTCCTATTGATATTACTGATGATGAATACAACGAAATATTAAAACACATACCTAATAAGGATATTTATAAAAGTATTAATCCTCTGAATAAAACAAATACACAATTAAAAATAGTAACTACTAATAAAATAGATGGGTATACAATATCGCAATATTTAGGCATTGTAAATGTTAATATTGTTATTGGTGCTAATATTATAGCAGATTGGATTGCTTCATGGACTGATGTATTAGGTGGTTATTCTAATTCATATCAAAATAGATTAGATGAAATTTACGAAAAAGCTATTATTGAGTTGAACAAAAAGGCAAATACAATAAATGCAGATGCTATAGTTGGTACTATTTTTGATTTTAACGAGATATCAGGAAAGGGCAAGTCAATGTTTATGCTTACAGCATATGGCTCTGCTGTAAAATTAAAGAGAGAGTATAAATCTCAATAATTTTAATACTTAGGTCTATCCTTTTTATAAAATTTACATATTTCTTAAACAAACTCTTTTTGTAAGGTGTTAGTTAAGATATTAAACTAATGCCGATATGAAAAGAGTTTTTTTATTAATGTTTGCACTATTTTTTGTTGCTTCTGTTGTTAATGCTCAACCCTTTAAAGAGAAAGGAAAAGGTGAGAGGGCTTTAATTTTTATTACGGGAGATAATGTTCCTAACGAGGTTAAGGTTACTGTTAATATGTTCAAGGAGAATGAGTCTCCTTATTTTCAAGACCCTCGTGCTCCAAGGTTTATTATGGTTGATCGTAAGAATCGTGTTGCTTTTGGTATTGGTGGTTATGTCAAGGCTACTACTTCTTACGATTTTGCAGGGATTGTTGATGATGTTGATTTTGTTACTTACGATATTCCTGTTCCTAAGGGGGCGTTTGATCGTAGCCAATTTATGATGGACGCTTCTACTTCTCGTCTGTTTTTTAAATTGGTGGGGGAGAATAAATTTTTAAAGAAGTTTACGGCATACATTGAAACCGATTTCAGGGGTAATAATTATGCTTTAAGATTGAGACAGGCTTATATATCGTTCAGAGGAGTGTTGATTGGTCAAAGTTGGAGTACGTTTACCGATTTGGCTGCCATTCCACCTACTATCGATTTTGAAGGTCCTTCGGCTACTATTGCTTCGCGTAATGTTCAGTTCAGATATACTCTTCCTTTTAAGGATAAATGGCAATTTGCTATTGCTATTGAAAATCCTTCTTACTCTGCGCCTACTAATAATTTTATTCAAATCGCAAAACAGAGATGCCCGGATATTCCTATGTACATTCAGTATGAATGGCAAAAGGGTGCGCACGTAAGGCTTTCAGGTATTTTGCGTGGTTTACGTTATAACGATTTGCTAATGATGAAAGCTCGCACTTGCTTTGGTTGGGGTGTTCAATTGAGTGGTACGGCTTCTGCCACCGATAAGTTTAATTTCTATTATCAGGGTGTTTATGGTAAAGGTATTTCGGCTTATGTAAATGATTTAGGTGGTAACGATTTAGACCTCTACTACTCAAATGCTATTGGTAGGTTTAAGCCTATTGAGTGTGCCGGTGCTGTGGGTGGTATTCAATATAATTTTACTTCTAATTTGTTTGCTTCGGTAAATTATAGTTATTTACGGGTTTTTGATAATAATATTGCTTACTCTCCAACTCTTTATAAACAGGGGCAATATTTGGCAGCAAATGTTTTTATGACGGTTGCCGATAATTGGCAATTTGGAGCTGAATACTTGTTTGGTGCAAGAAAAAATCAGGATAATGAAAAGTCGTTTGCCAACAGAATTCAGATAATGGCTCAGTATAATTTCTAATAAAATATTTTATTTTAAATTGCAAGGATTGTTTCAAAACGAAGCAATCCTTGTTTTATTTAAAAAAACGGAAACGTAATAATCAATTATATGAAATATTATGACTAATTTTGCAGTTACAGCAGGACGGTCTGTCGCTGGTACATTAAGGTATCTGAGGAAAGTCCGGGCAACATAGGGCACCATATTTCCTAACGGGAAGCTATCCGCAAGGGTAGAGTAGCGTAACAGAAAATAACCGCCGCCTTTGGCGGTAAGGGTGAAAAAGTGAGGTAAGAGCTCACGGGTGGCTATGGCGACATAGTTGCGGTACGTCTTATGGGTTGTAAGGTTATGTATATCGGCGCATTAGGGCTGCCCGTCCGATGCCGAGGGGTAAACCGCTAAAGCTTTATGGCAACATAAAGACGAGATAAATGACAGACACCATTTTTGGTACAGAACCCGGCTTATAGACCTGCTGTTTTTTTTTGTATGAAATTTAAAGAGAATATAAATCGTGCTAAAACATTCTTAATTGAGAATATTTTGCACACCCCTGAAAGGGAACTTTCCGGAATGTGGCGAAACTTACGTAGTTTTGTCAGCGTTGTTAGAATTACAGCAAAGCATTTTTTAGATGACGAGTTGCAATTGCGTGCTTCGGCTCTTACATACAGCACGTTACTTGCTATTGTACCAATTTTGGCTCTGTTACTTGCCATTGCAAGTGGGTTTGGTTTTGAAAAAATAATTGAGAGCCAATTGTTAGAGTCTTTTCCTGCTCAAAAAGATGTTCTTGTTACAGCTCTTGGTTTTGTTGATAACTATCTTACAGAGGCTCGTTCGGGCGTTGTAATAGGTATTGGTATTGTATTCTTGCTATGGTCTGTTATTAGTTTGTTGTCTAATATTGAAGGAACGATGAATAAAATATGGCAGGCTAAGGAACGTTCGTTATACCATAAGATAAACGATTACACCTCTTTATTTATTATCTTGCCAATTTTAATGATTTTATCTTCGGGTACTTCTGTTTTGATTACTACTTTCTTAAAAGATGCCGAAGAGGTTCTTGGACTTATTACTCCTTTGATATACAAATTGTTGGAACTCACGCCTTATTTTTTTACTATATTGTTTTTTACTGTGGCGTATCTGCTTATCCCTAATACTAAGGTCAAATTCAAATATGCTCTTATTGCTGGTATTCTTTGTGGTATTGCATTTCAGATATTCCAATACTTGTATTTGAATGGACAGATATGGGTTTCAAAGTATAATGCCATATATGGTAGTTTCGCTTTCTTACCTTTACTTTTGCTTTGGATGCAATTATCATGGTTGATATTTTTGTTTGGTGTACTTCTTTCATTCTCAATGCAAACTGCCGATTATGGTAACGAGGAGAATTTGCAAAAGATAAGCCGTCAATATAGCGATTTTATTATTGTTGTTATTACATGTGTAATTATTCAACGATTTGAGAAAGGTTTGCCACCACTTACCTTACAAAAAATAGCAAACTCATATAACATACCCATCAGAGCGGCTAAAACTGTTATTAATAAACTTATTGATGCCGGTATTGTTATTGAAACCTTGAATGATGATGAACGTGTTCCTTCATATCAACCTGCTTTTGATATTTCAAGGTTGTCGGTTGGTATGCTATTGAATAAAGTTGATATTGACGGTACGGGTGAAAAAGATTTCAGAATAAACAGAAATTCAAAATATAAACTTCAATGGGATACTATCGTTGCTGCTCGCAAAGGTATGTATGAAGTAACTAATAATATTCTTATAAAGGATTTAATTATAGAACAACCTTCTAATTTATAAATTATGAAAAAAAGAATTATAACATCGTCAAAAGTTCCTGCAGCAATTGGTCCTTATAGTCATGCTGTAGAGGTTAATGGTTTTTTATTTGCTTCAGGTCAACTTGGTATTGATCCCACAACTTCTGATTTTGTTGAGGGCGGTATTAAAGAGCAAACAGAACAGGCTCTGAAAAATGTATCTAATCTTCTTGCCGATGCAGGATACTATATGGATAATGTTGTTAAAACAACTGTTTTTCTTCAAGATATGGCTATGTTTGCAGAGATGAACGAAGTGTATGCTAAATATTTTAAATTTGATTTTCCTGCACGTTCGGCTGTTGCGGTAAAAACACTACCCAAAGGAGGATTGGTAGAGATTGAAGTTATTGCGTCTAAATAAATTAATCTTTATACTTAGGGCAGGCTGTTTTATAGACAGTCTGTCTTAATTGCATAATAACTATGACTATTAAAAGTGCTATTGTATATTCTAAATTAAAACACATTACATCGTTATTGATATGTTTGGCTCTTATCTCTTTTATTGCTATTAAAAGAGACAATAGGTTTATGGGTTACTCTTTTGATTCTGATGCACACTCTATTCAGAATGAGGCTATAATTAAACAGAATGGATATACGATTATTAATACAACAGATATTGTCAAAGGTGTTAAGGGTTTTGCCGATGCGACTCCTTTAGAGATACATATTAACGATAAAGGTCTTATTGACAAGGTTATCCCTTTGAAAAATTCTGAATCGCCACGTTTTTTTAAGAAACTGTCAGACAATAATATATATGATAATTGGGTAGGTATAACACCGCAACAAACTCTTGATTTGGAAGTTGATGCTGTATCAGGAGCAACTAAATCCTCAAATGCTGTTATCGCTACATTTAATGGTGCTATGCAATATGTTGTAAACAATGGCATAATAGTAGACAATAGCTTTGAAAGTTTTTTATCTCTTAAAAACATAGCTGTACTGGTTGTTGTTTTAATGGCTCTTATTCTTCCGTATATAATAAGAAATAAAAGATACAGATATTTTCAACTTTTGCTTAATATTATAGTTTTAGGTGTTTGGAGTGGTACATATCTCTCACTATCTGTGATTGTAAACTTTTTATCAACCGGGATAAATAGTGTATATATTCTGATACCTCTTATTCTTATATTGTATGCCTTAGTGCTTCCGTTGTTTAGTAAAAAAAATAGATATTGTGTTTGGTGTTGCCCTTTTGGCTCAACACAGGAGATTATACATAAGGTTTCGCCTTTTAAGATTAGGGTCATAGATAAGGTAAATAATATTCTAAACATATTTCGTAATGTATTATGGGGTATAATTATGGCTTTTATGATTTTAGGTTCATATTTTGCTATTATGGATTATGAGATATTTTCAATATTTTTATTCAATTATGCAAGTACTCCGGTTATAATAATAGGTATAGCTTTTATAATATTGTCTCTATTTGTAAATCGCCCATATTGTAAATATGTGTGTCCTACAGGAACTCTTTTGAAATTTTCTGAGAAAAAATAGTTATATTTGTCTTGTAACTGATAAATAAATTATATCAATAATGAAAAAAGGATATTTATTGCTTTCTTCAAGTGCTTTGTTAGCTACAATATCATGCAATGTGCAACAAGAGAATGAAAAACCTAATGTTATATTTATTTTAGCTGATGATCTTGGATATGGCGATTTGGGTTGTTATGGTCAGGAAAAGATAAAAACTCCTAATATTGACCGTATGGCGGAGCAGGGTATGCTCTTTACCAATCACTATGCAGGTTGTACAGTAAGTGCACCTTCGCGCTGTTCGTTAATTACTGGTATGCATACAGGACATTCTCAAATACGGGGCAATAAAGAACTCTATCCCGAAGGTCAACAACCAATGAAGGAGAATACCTATACCATTGGCAGGTTGATGAAAGATGGTGGATACTCTACAGGTTTGTTTGGCAAATGGGGATTAGGGCTTCCTGGTTCTGTGTCAACTCCTAACAATATGGGATTTGATGAGTTTTACGGTTATAATTGCCAACGTCAGGCACACACATATTATCCGGAGCACCTATGGCATAATAATGATACTGTAGCATTTCCTGAAAATAGAGATAATGGACGTAAAGTATATTCTCAAGATCTTATCCATGAGCAAGCCATAAACTTTATAAGAGAGAATGCCGATACTACATTTTTTGCAATGCTTACATATACGCTTCCTCACGCAGAATTAAACTTGCCTCACGATTCTATTTATGCAATCTATGAGAACGCATTTGAAGAGGTCCCTTATAACGGTTGGCAAGGATATTATAAATCTGACAAACCATATGCCTCTTTTGCTGCAATGGTTAGCAGATTAGATATGTATGTTGGAGAGGTTTTGGCTGAATTAAAAGAACTTGGTATTGATAAAAAAACTATAGTTATATTCTCAAGTGATAACGGTCCTCATTGTGAGGGCGGTGCTAATCCCGATTATTTTAAAAGTTATGGACCTTTGCGTGGAACTAAGCGCGATGTTTACGATGGCGGTATAAGAGTCCCTCTAATTGCTTGGTGCCCCGGAACTATTGCAGAGGGTGTAAAAACCGATCACATATCGGCCTTTTGGGATTTAATGCCTACTTTGGCAGATATTACTGATAACAAGGATAATATTACAACTGATGGTATATCTTATTTGCCTACACTTTTATCAAATAATGAGCAACAACAACACGAATATTTATATTGGGAGTTTCATGAACTTAATGGACGAATAGCTCTTAGGGCAGGGGAGTGGAAACTTATTAAACAACCTGTTGTAGGAGAAACCATATTGGAGTTATACAATATCAATGAGGATATTCATGAAGATAATAATTTGGCAGAACAATATCCCGATAAAGTAAAAGAATTGGAAACATTAATGGATAATGCTCGTACTCCTTCAAATTTGTTTAATTTTGGGCGCCCAATTGAATAAATTTCAATATTATAAATGATATAATGAAAATAGGATAGGCAAACTTGTTTTGTCTATCCTATCTGTTTTATGTCAAAGATAAGACCTCCTTGAATTTATCTTTAGAGGCTCCACATTTGGGACATACCCAATCTTCTGGGATATCTTCAAATGGAGTTCCTGGCTCTATTCCTCCGTCAGGGTCTCCTATTTCGGGATTATATACCCAATTACATTTTGTGCAATAGTAACTCTTCATAATATTAAATTTTACATTATAACAACAATATTATTTTTTAGTTTACCAAATCATATATAAAAAAAGAGGCTGAGAAATTTATCCCAGCTTCTATGTGTATTTAAAGTTAGCTTTTTATGCTTCTTCAAACATATCTTTGCCTACTCCACATAAAGGGCATACCCAATCTTCAGGAATATCTTCAAATGCTGTTCCAGGTTCTATTCCACCATCAGGATCGCCTATCTCAGGATCATAAACCCAATCACATACTGTGCAAACATACTTTTTCATAATCTTATCTTTAAAATGTTATTAATTTATATCTAACTTATTTCAGCTTATCTGAAATGCATTTCAAATATAATAGATATAATAATAATTACAAATAATTATATTTCATTTTTACCATTTTTATATAATTATCACAACAAAATAAATATCATTAACAATTATAGTATTGAATTTATATTCTCTCTAAGTTTATCTTTTGAAGTTGCTCCAATCATTACTTTAGGTTTACTGTTTTGGGGTATTAATAAAAGAGTTGGTATTGACATAACTCTGAATACTCCTGCAAGTTCTTCTTCTTTGTCAACATCAACCTTATAGAAGTCAACTTTACCTTTATATTCTTCTGATAAATCTTCGAGCAATGGAGAGAGTGCTTTACAAGGTCCGCACCATTGTGCGTAAAAATCAACAATTACAGGTTTAGTGCCTAAGAATTTCCATTTATCAGGATCTGTTTCGTAATCCAAAACTCGTTTTAAAAAATCTTTCTTTGTCAAACTAATTATTGCCATAATAATATAATTTCTAATGAGTATGATTAAAACATATTATTTAAATGAAAAGTTTTTAATTATTGGGTTTAAATACCTTTTTTAATATTAACTTTGTTTGCAAATAAAGCATTAAGATATGAACGAAATATTGAATTTAATAAATGAAATGTCTCCATACTTGCTTTTGGGTTTTTTATTGGCAGGTATAATGAAGGCTTTTATTCCTACATTTTTGTATAGAAAATATCTTGCAAAGAATAATTTTAAATCGGTTATAAATGCAACCATGATTGGTATTCCTTTGCCATTATGTTCTTGTGGCGTTTTGCCCACAGCAATGGGGCTACATCGTCAAGGTGCATCAAAAAGTGCAACAGTATCTTTTTTAATAGCAACCCCACAGACAGGTGTTGATTCAATGATTGCCACATACTCATTAATGGGATTGCCATTTGCAATAATACGCCCATTGGCTGCAATTGTAACATCTATATTTGGGGGGATAATGGTTAATTGGTTTGGAGAGAAACCTTGTATTAGCGATTTAAATATTAATAAATCAGAATATATTGATAAAGAGAATAATGATTTATCTTTTAAAGATAAATGTATTGTTGCTCTTAAATTTGCTTTTGTCGATATGATTCAGGATATTGGTAAATGGCTAATACTTGGTTTGATTATTGCGGGATTAATAACTGTTTTTGTTCCTGAATCGTTTTTCGCAATATTCTCAGACAATACAATATTAAGCATATTGCTTGTTCTTGTATTTGCCGTACCGATGTATTTGTGCGCAACCGGCTCAATTCCTATTGCTGTTGCTTTAATGCTCAAAGGCTTATCACCCGGAACTGCTTTGGTTTTACTTATGGCTGGGCCGGCTATTAATGCTGCATCAATTCTTGTAATCAGTAAAATTTTAGGCAAAAGAACAATGACAATATATCTATTCTCCATTATCCTTGGAGCAATAATATTTGCATTAAGTATTGACTATCTATTGCCTCGCGAGTGGTTTATTGCAGCAACAGAACAAATTAAACAATGTTCTGACCATTCAATAGCAATATTCAATTTAATTTGTTCTATTATTTTAATAACACTATTAATAAATGCATACATTTTAAAATACAAAAATAAGAGTAGTTGCTCGTGCCATTCAACTAATCAACATAGCAGTGAATTTGATAATTGTTCATGCGAAACAGATAAAGCTCAAACTAATATGACTAAAATTATTATTGAAGGAATGAATTGCAATCATTGTAAAGCCAATGCTGAAAAAGCTATAATGTCTGTAAATGGTGTTAATAATGTTGTGGCAGATTTGAGATCAGGTGAAGCAATAATTAGTGGTAATTTTGATATTAACGAAATTATTAATGCTGTTGAGAGTATAGGATTTAAGATTAAGAGGTAGTATTTTATTCTTTTTTATTATCTCTAAATTATAAAATTTCACACTAATTAGTTATCTGAGAAAAATAAAAATGATAATTTCTTAAAATTTATTTATGAATATCTAATATATTGTTATTCTGTATATTATGTCGTTTAGAGCTGTACATAATCTCTATAATATTAATGCACATATTTAATATAATTGTGTAAATTTAGAAAAATATTGTATCTTTGCACCCGATTTGTTACGGAAGAGAGATATCGTAACACTATTTTATTCACAAAAACACAATTAGATGAAGAAAAGAATTTTATTAGGATTATCATTGTTAATGGCAACAGCATCGGCTTTTGCCGGAGGTCTTTTAACAAACACTAATCAAAGTGCATCGTATGTTCGTAACCCTTCTCGCGACGCTGCAATTGCAGTAGATGCAGTATATTACAACCCTGCCGGAGTAGCATTCTTAGATAAAGGTTTTCACCTATCGGTAAACTGGCAAGCAGCATGGCAAAAACGTCAAATCTCATCAAATGCCCCTTTCTTTAGTTATAATGCAAGCAATCCTTCTGCCGATAGATATTTTGAAGGAAATGCAAAAGCTCCGGTTATACCATCTATACAATTTGCATACGTTATTAATGACAAATGGTCAATTGCTGCACAATTTTCTGTAGTTGGTGGCGGTGGTACTTGCGAATTTGATAACGGATTGCCAATGTTTGAAAGCATGATTGCCGGAGTTGCTGCATCAAAAAACTTGAAATATACAATAAACCAATCATTAACAGGAAAACAGATAATTTATGGTTTTCAAGTAGGTACTGCATATAAAATAACCAAATTCTTATCAGTATCAGCAGGTGTGCGTGGCGTATATGCAAGCATGGGATATGAAGGTTCAATGAATGGTATAACATTAACCGGTGAAATTCCAGGATTGCCTATTTTGAATAATGCAGATTCAAAGAAACTTAATGAACTTGGAGATTATTTGAATTCAGTTGGTCAAGGACAAGCTGCAGTAATATTAAAAGAAACAGCATCTAAAATAGACGATTATTCACTTGATTGCGAGCAAAAGGCATTTGGAGTTACTCCTATATTGGGTATTGACTTCAAAATGGGTCAATGGAATGTAGCAGCCAAATATGAGTTCCGTACCAAATTAAATCTTAAAAACTCATCAAACAACTCTCCAAATGTTGATTCAGCAGTAAAAGGATATGCCGACGGACATTATGTTCGTTCTGATATACCGGCTCTATTCACAGTAGGTGTTGAATACTCTCCAATTGAGTGTCTTAGAATTAGCGGAGGTTTCCACCACTACCACGATAAAGCAGCAAAGGGAATAAAAGATTATACTGATAAAAACACTATTGAGGGTCTGTTTGGTATAGAGTGGGACGCAAATAAAATTGTAACATTCAGTGCAGGTATGCAACGTACTAAATATGGCTTAAATGAGGAAAAAATTACAGATACTAATTTTAACCTAAGTTCATGGTGTATAGGAGTTGGTGCTCAATTCAACTGTACAAAATTCATGAAACTTAATGTTGGATACTTCCACTCGTTCTATGCAGATCAAGAAGTTGCTAATGCTAATGGAGTTCCAGGTCTTACCAATACATACAATCGTAAAAATGATTTGATTGGAGCAAGTTTGGATTTTAAATTCTAAAAACATAATACAAATTTATATATGCAATAAGCCTCAAAGTTACTTTGGGGCTTATTGTTTTTAATAATAGTGTTTAATAATTCAACATTTATTTTTAGCTTTGTAATATTGAGGTTTACTACTGTGTATAGAGATATGTATTTAGAAAAAGGAGATATTATTCAATATAACGACAAAGCCGAAACACTATATTCTGCTTTAGAGTCAACATTAACAATAGTTCCGGATTATAAAAATATATATACTCTCCTAAATAATATATATAATAGAATATTAAACCAAAATACCTCATTTTCAACTATAAAACTCGTAGGTAAGTTCGCAAAAACCGATTACCTCTTAAAAGAGAAGTGTGCTTCAAAAGAACTAATTCATATAATTAATGATTTCAGAATAAGGACAAATAATATTGATAAATACTCTATTGATGAGTTAAATGAATTTTATCCTTACGATTTGATGGCTCTTGCTAAATTTATATCATTAATATACGATACAGCAATACCTTTAAACTTATCAACCAATTTCCCTGAGGATAAAAATTATAAAACATATAATAACCCTACAAATAGCTATATTAGAGTTGTTGTAAATAATTGGGATAGTAATTACATATATTGTACTGATGAAAATTCTTCAGATAATGAGATAAAAATATATTATGGCGCAGATTGTGGTATTTATAAATATGATTTTACATATATATCATCTCTATTATTTGAAAATGCACAACTCAATATTATTAAACCAAAATATAACGATGATATAATAATTCCTGAACTAATTATTTTTGAGCCTGATTATTTGGTTGACATCTCTGCCGTAGCATCATGTTTTGAGTCGTATGCCGAAGAAGCAATACTGTACCTTATTAATAAAATAAAACCAAATATAAACTCAAGCGCTATTCTCTTGGGTAATTTGGCAGGTCAATTTCTTGATGAAGTGATACACTCAAGATATTGCGAATTTTCATATAACGATAGTATTAAAAAATTTTTTAGGAAAAATGCAATATCTATTGTATCGGCAAAGATAGAGCCTGATTTCCACATAAAAGCAAGAGAACAAAAAGCGAATATCTTTAAATCAATAGGAGAAGAGTTGCCTCAAAGAGTATCTACATTCAATTTTGATAACACCATATTAGAACCTTCATTCTTCTCGGAGATGTTAGGGCTACAAGGACGTATGGACCTCTTACAATCAGACTTTTCACTTTTAATAGAACAAAAATCTGGTAAATGTGGTTATCCTCAAATCGATGTAGATACTCCTGTTGCACAAAAGAAACATTATATACAGATGTTGTTATATATGGCAATATTGCGATATAACTACCCGCAACAATATAAATGTAACAATAATAAACTAAGTGCATTCTTATTATATTCAAAATACAGAAACTCACTTTTAGGATTGGGATTTGCTCCTGAATTGCTTTATAATGCACTAAAAATAAGGAATGAGATAGTAGCGAATGAGTATAATTATGCCAATAATGGCGTAGATATTTTAGATAAACTTACTCCAAATATAATTAACAAAAAGAATATAAATAATAACTTATGGAATAACTATATATTCCCTCAACTATCAGAGTTATTATCTCCTATAAAAAATGCTACAGCGTTAGAGAAGGCATACTACTTGCGTTTTATTAAGTTTATTGAAGCTGAACACATATATTCCAAAATAGGTAATTCTAAAAATGAAGCATCAGGATTTGCTTCAACATGGCACAATACTCTTGACGAAAAACTTAATGCAGGAACTATTTATGATAAACTTTTGTTGGTATCTCCTTCGCAAAATCATTGCGGAAGTGTTGAAGAAGTTGTATTAAAATTTAGTTGTAACACTAATCAAGATATAGCTAATTTTAGGGTGGGGGATATAGTAATATTATATCCATATAATAGTGATACTACTCCCGATATCCGCAAAACTATTGTTCATAGATGCACAATTACCTCAATTGATAAAGAGATAATAAAATTATCTTTAAGAGCTTCACAAACTAATGCGAAACTATTTTTAAATGAGACAGATAAATATTGGGCTGTTGAACACGACTTTATGGAGTCATCTTATAGTTCGTTATATAAGAATATGCATAAGTTTATATCAGCACCAAAAGAACGTAGAGATTTAATACTTTTACAACGTTCTCCAAAGATAAACAACTCAAAAAAACTTAATAATGATTATGGTAATTTTAATGAATTAGCATTAAAGGTTAAGCAGGCAGAAGAATTGTTTATAATTATAGGACCTCCCGGAACGGGTAAAACATCGTATGGCTTATTAACAACATTAAAAGAGGAGTTAACAGAAGATAATTCTAATGTACTATTGCTCTCATACACGAACCGAGCCGTAGATGAAATATGCTCTAAACTTGTTGAAGAGAATATTGATTTTATTCGCATAGGCAATATAAACTCTTGTGATGAGTTGTATAAAAGCTTTTTATTAGAGAATAAATATAAAGAGTGCTACAATATTTCAGATATAACTAATCTAATAACCCAAACAAGAGTTTTTGTTGGTACAACAACATCAATAAACAGCAACTCTGCAATTTTTAATTTAAAACAATTTAGCCTTGCAATTATTGATGAAGCTTCACAAATATTAGAGCCAAATATAATAGGAATACTATCTGAAGAAAGAGAGGGTACACCTTCAATTAAAAAAGTGGTAATGATTGGCGATCACAAACAATTACCAGCTGTTGTACTACAATCAGAGTTTGAGTCAAAAACAGATGATAAACTATTAAATGAGATATTTCTAAAAGATTGTTCTTTATCGCTTTTTGAACGATTGTTATGTAAATATAAAAATGATGATTCAGTTACATATATGTTAACTAAACAGGGACGAATGCACCCTGACATAGCAGAGTTTTCAAACAAGAAATTTTACGATAATAAATTAGAGGCAGTTCCTCTCCCTCACCAAACTGAAAAATTATATATATCAGATATAGTAAATAATATAGAAGATATATTATCAAGTTACAGAGTGATATTTTTTGCATCTGAAAAACCTCAGAAAAATTATAGTAATAAAGTAAATATTATTGAAGCGGAAATTATCGCTGATTTAGTATTTAAAATATATAACAGTTCAAAAAATGATTTTGATATAAATAAAACAGTTGGCGTTATTGTCCCATACCGTAATCAGATTAGTGCAATAAAAAAGATAATAGAAGAGAGATACCATGATTTAAATCTTGAAAAAATTACAATTGATACAGTTGAACGCTTTCAGGGAAGTCAAAGAGATTACATAATATATGGTACAACCATACATGATATATATCAATTAAAGTTTTTAACAGAGAACTCTTTTGTTGAAAATGAGAATATAATTGATAGGAAACTAAATGTGGCTATGACCCGTGCAAAAAAACAACTTATATTTGTTGGCAATCCCGACGTATTATCTAAAAATTATTTATATTCCCAACTTATAGAATATACAAAACAGAACAAATCATATTTTGAATATAAAAATATTTAAATTTTATTTGAATGAAAATCAGTAGTATATAAAATTTATTTAAATTTTCTATCAAAAAATTTTGCAGATAAATAAAATTATTATACTTTTGTAATGATTTCAAATCTGAAATAATTACATTTATCTGATGAGAAGCAATAAAGAGTTAATAGAGAGTAGTAAAGAGAGGTTGTTAAGATATGGTATAAGACCATCGCTTCAACGCTTGGCAGTTATGGATTATCTAATGAAAAATAGAGTACACCCGACTGTTGACAAAATATTCTCTGATTTATATCCATTAATGCCTACGTTATCAAGAACTACTATATATAATACATTAAAACTTTTAGTTGATAGTGGTGCTGCGATAATGTTAACCATTGATGAGAAGAATACAAGATTTGATGCCGAGACAAAACCTCATACACATTTTATGTGTAGTAAATGTGGTGCTGTAATCGACTTAAATATAACTCCTCCAGTGCTTAAAGGAAATTATATAGATGATTGTGAGATATTGAATTCTGAATTATATGTTTACGGGTATTGTCCCGAATGTAAGATTAAAAATAACTAATAAAAATAAACTAATTTATAAACAATTTAAAACGAAAAAATTATGGCAAAGAAATGGATTTGTACAGTATGTGGTTATATTCATGAAGGTGAAACTGCTCCCGAGAAATGTCCTCTATGTAAAGTACCTGCAGAGAAATTCCAAGAGAAAGTAGAAGACGGTAAATTAGAGTTTGTTCAAGAGCATGTAATTGGTGTTGCAAAAGGTTGCGACGAGGAGATGATTAAAGATTTGAACAACCACTTTATGGGAGAGTGTACAGAAGTTGGTATGTATTTGGCAATGAGCCGTCAAGCAGATCGTGAGGGATATCCTGAAATTGCTGAGGCATTCAAACGCTACGCATGGGAAGAGGCAGAGCATGCAGCTAAATTTGCTGAACTTCTTGGAGATGTAGTATGGGATACAAAAACAAATCTTGACAAGAGAATGAATGCAGAGAGTGGAGCATGTGCTGATAAATTCCGTATCGCAAAACGCGCAAAAGAACTTAATTTAGATGCTATTCACGATACAGTTCATGAAATGGCTAAAGATGAGGCTCGTCACGGAAAAGGATTTGAAGGTCTATACAACCGTTACTTTAAAAAATAAGATAATAACATATTAATTAGGTAGGAGAGAGTGGACATATTCACTTTCTCCTATATTTTATTAATAAACATTTTGTAACTTTGCTGACAAAGTTCAAATGTATGAGTTGTTATAAAAATCTTATAAATTTAATTATTAGTCCAAATAAAAAGTGGGGTAGTATAATATCAGATAAATCTACACCTGAAGAAGTTGCAGTATCTCTTTTATATCCTCTTGCCGGTATATTAGCAATAATTATATTCTTAATTGAGATTGAATTTACAGAACAACGCAGTGATTCCGGGTTAGAAAAAGCGATACAATATGCGGCAATAGCTTTTGTGCAGTTTTTTGTGTCATATTATATAATTGTTTCAATTGTATCTAAATTTTTTCATAAGAGACATAATATTGTTAAAAGTAAGATTTATATCATATATATATTGTCACTAACTATAATATTTTATGCTATTGATGCAATATTACCTCAATATACTCAATATATATCACTGTTGTCGTTGTATATAATATACATTGCCTGGTGCGGATATAAGTATATAAATTATGATAATGAGAAAACAAATAGTATCTTTGTAGCAACAATTTCAGCAATGGTTCTGTTATTTCCGGTAATAATCTCTTTAATTCTGAAATGTTGCTTAAAATTAATTACCCTATAAATCTATTTAATGAAAGCTCCTGCTCAAATTAACATAAAAAACAAACGAGCCTCTTTTGACTATGAGTTGATTGAGAAATATAGAGCCGGTATTGTACTTACCGGGACAGAAATTAAATCAATAAGACAAGGTAAGGCGGGTCTTGTTGATACATTCTGCTATTTTGTAAATGGAGAGCTTTGGGTAAAAAATATGTATATTGCAGAATATTTCTACGGAAGTTATAATAATCACAATTCTCGTAGAGATAGGAAACTTCTCTTAACAAAAAAAGAGTTACGAAAAATTGCAAGAACAGACAAAGAAACAGGATTCTCAATTATTCCTACACGACTATTTATAGATGAAAATGGTAGAGCAAAATTAGATATTGCTGTTGCGAGAGGAAAGAAATCGTACGACAAAAGAGAGTCTATAAGAGAGAGAGAAGATAAACGCTCAATGGATAGAATGTTTAAATATTAAACTTTGCTACAAATAATCAATATCTTTTTATTTGAATAATCGGTTGTGGCAAATATATATTTATCTCCACCATCATTAATTTTAAGCCTTTTTCTCAATTCCTCTGCTTTTATTGGAAAATTACGAACGGTAATATTTGCCTTTGTTAATGTTTTATTCAGATCTTTAAGTTCTTTGTTATTAAATAATATAATTTTGTCAATTTTGAATTTTCTTCCGGGAAACTTATCGATATAATTATCAGAAGTATAGAGGTGACTATTTACAGATAGTTTATCAGCCTTAAACTTAGCTGCAACAAATTTAAAAGCTCCTGCTTTTAAAATAGAAGATGAAGGTTCATACAAATAGGATAGAGGGAGTGAATAATTCAATCCAACAATTCCACTCTCATCAACATATTTAAAATCTAAAATATTATACCCATCTGAATTTATATCAACACAATGAATAGTAATATTTTCGGTTAATCTCTCTCTATTTTCAAGTTTAAAAAGTAGCTCTTTGCACTCATTTTTATAAGAAATAACATATATATCAGACACATTCTCTAACTCTTTAATAGAAAATGAGATATCTGCCATAGGAGAAGTTTTTATAAATATAGTATCGGCAATCTCAAACATTCTTGATTTTAATTTAAGAATATCAGGCTCACAATCAGAGAAAGCAAACAGTCTTTTATTTGAATCTCCTCTACGTGCAGGGTCAATATATAAAGCATCATAAGTTCTATTACACTTTGTCAGAAAGTCAGAACAATCGCTATTTATTACCTCAATATTGTTATAGCCTAATATTTTAAAATTGTATTCAGCTATCAAGCAATAATCAGAATATCTCTCAATATATGTTACATCTTTAACTGATCTTGCCATAGAGAGAGTGTCAATACCTAAACCACCCGTAAGGTCGCACATGCTCAAGTAGTTGTCTTTAAATAAATTATCCTTAAAAGCAGCAACCGCTTCAGATGTGCATTGTTCGGTTGATAATAGAGAAGGATATATAAATCGTGGATTATTATTAATATTAGGTAATTTATTCTTTGTCTTCTGACGAGCCTCAATTTGATCAATGGCAAAAGAGACATTAAAAGCAGAATTATCTCTATATTTTAAACGTAATGATATAGGAGAAGTGTTCTGATTATCCTCTATAAACTTCCAGAAATCAAGATTTATGTTTTTCAATAAATTATTATTGTTCAAGCACATGCTTTATACTATTTTAAGGCCAATAATTGATGCTATCAGAGTTGTTATAAAGAATATACGAGCAAATGTAGCCGGTTCGTTAAAGAAAATAATCCCCATTAAAACAGTGCCAACGACTCCAATCCCTGTCCATACGGGATATGCGGTGCCTAAAGGAATTGTCTGAGATGCCTTGGCTAACAGAACCATACTTAAAGTTAATGAGATAAGAAATCCTAATCCCCATAAATAAAATTCAACGCCTGTTGCATATTTCGTTTTACCTAAACAAAATGTAAATCCAACCTCAAATAATCCGGCAACTATCAATATTAACCAATTCATATAATTACTTAACCAATTATAATTATTAATCTCTCTGATTTAAGCATCACAAAGTTACCTCAAAACTAAATATATTACAAACAAATAGGTTAAAGAGTAATTTTATTGACAATATAAAAAGAGTTTTTTAGTGTGTAATTAGATGTACCTGCTTTTTTTAATATTTCAATAATATTTCCGTTGTCTGATACTCTAATTTTTTTTAACTTTGTAATTGTCAAAAAACAATAATATTTTATTCAAAACTATTTAATAAGGTTGAGATGAAAAAATCATTAATAGATATGTCGGTAACGGCAAATCTTTCGATGAACAGTCGTTCAGTTCTATTAAAAATGACTCCTGCCGATGGTTCGGTGTTACCTGAATGCAAACCGGGTCAATTTGTTGAGATGTTGGTAGAAGGAGAGCCAAAAGCATTCTTGCGACGTCCGATATCAATAAATTATGTTGATGTTGAAAAAAATGAGTTATGGTTGTTAATTCAAAAAGTTGGTGCCGGAACATTAAAATTAGCAGAAGCAAAAGAGGGTGATATTATTAATATAATATATCCATTAGGAAATGGATTTACTATACCTAATAACAAAGAGCAAAAGCTATTGCTTGTTGGAGGTGGAGTAGGAGTAGCTCCGTTGCTAATGCTTGGCACAGAGCTTAAAAAGGCTGGGCACACTCCTCTATTTTTATTAGGAGCAAGAACTAAAGATGATTTATTGCTTTTAGAAAAATTCAAAGAGATATCTGATGTATATGTAACTACAGAAGATGCCTCTGAGGGAGAAAAAGGTTTTGTAACCCAACACTCTGTCTTAACAAAAGAGAAATTTGATTTTATATATTGTTGTGGGCCCGGTCCTATGATGAAAGCCGTTGCACAATATGCAAACAAAGTTGCAACAGAATGCGAAGTGTCGCTTGAGAACAAAATGGCTTGTGGTATTGGTGCTTGCTTATGTTGTGTTGAAGATACAGCAAATGGCAATGTGTGTGTATGTAAAGAAGGTCCTGTATTTAATATAAAGAGATTGAAATGGTAAAAACGAATGTAAATATCGGGAATTTAAAACTTAAAAATCCCGTAATGACAGCATCTGGAACATTTGGCTACGGAACAGAGTATTCTGATTTTATTGACCTTTCAAAATTAGGAGGTATAATAGTTAAAGGAACAACTCTTGCTCCTCGCGAAGGCAATCCATATCCGCGTATGGCAGAGACACCTTCGGGAATGTTAAATGCAGTTGGATTACAAAATAAAGGAGTTGATTATTTTGTTGAAAATATATATCCTCAAATAAAATATTTGGATACAGCAGTGGTTGTTAATGTATCAGGCTCAACAATTGAAGATTATGTTGCTGTAGCCGAAAAAATAGATGCATTAGACAAAATACCGGCTATAGAGTTGAATATATCATGCCCTAATGTAAAAGAGGGAGGAATGGCTTTTGGAACATCTCCCCGTAGTATAGAGAAGGTTGTAAAAGCTGTTCGCCAAGCATATAACAAAACACTTATAGTTAAATTATCTCCAAATGTTACAGATGTTACAGAGATGGCAAGAGCTGCTGAGGCAGAAGGCGCAGATTCTCTATCATTGATAAATACGCTATTGGGAATGGCCATTGATGCAGAGCGTCGCCGTCCAATACTATCAACTGTTACAGGAGGTCTTTCAGGAGCTTGCGTTAAACCTGTTGCCCTTCGTATGGTATGGCAGGTATCAAGGGCTGTTAAAGTACCCATAATTGGTTTAGGCGGTATTATGAATGCGACAGATGCTATTGAGTTTCTTTTGGCAGGAGCTACTGCAATACAGATAGGAACTGCAAACTTTATTGATCCTCAAATATCAGTAAAAGTGGCAGAAGGAATAGAGGAGTATTTAACTCGTCAAGGTTGTCATTCAGTACAAGAGATAATTGGAGGATTAGTTTTATAGAAAATATATAAGGCTATAAAAAATAATAGGTCTGCGCACATAAACGCAGACCTATTATTTTATAGTATCTGTAATTATTATTTCACAATTACGGTACCTCTGTATGTTGTTCCGTCAGTATTGCTAACAACAACGATGTACATACCTGAAGCAAAATTATTTGTATCAATAGAAATGGCATTATTGTTAACTATTTCATTAGTTGAATATATGACCTTGCCATCAATTGAAACTACTGAAACATTAACATAGCCTTCAGCGTTTGTAATAATTGAAATATCATTTCCTTTATTTACAGGATTTGGTGCAATTATAACGCTATTGTTACTGTTTTCGCTATCCTCTATACCTAAAGGTAGTCCCCATTCATTATCCAAGAAGTTAATTCTGTCAGCAACGTATTGTTTTAAGAAGTTAACCTCAGCTTGATATGAACCACGAGCTGCTATTTCTCGATATACTCTTACCCACAAAATATCCCAAACTTCAAAGTTGTTCTTTTGTGATTCTTCTAATAGTTCTGCCGCTTCTACAATATAGTTGTTCATAAATGATTTAAGACCTCTTGCTCTTAATTCTCCCCAGCGAGTTTTCACTGCCGATACAAATGTTGGATCTTGCCACCATCTTGCAATCCATGTTTTGGGATCGTGAGCATAAGTTCTCATATATTTTGTAGTAGCATCACCCAAACGGTTGTCGTTATTAAATGCTATATCAAAATCCCATAGAGGACCAAGTTTAAATATCTCATCTCTATCTTTGTACATATAAGTACTCCACCATGAGTCAGAGTTTCCGAATAGCTCACAAGCAATATACCAATCAACCAACGAAGCCTCATCAATATATTTTCTCCAGCCTAACTCGGGGTCAGAGAAGTTAGAACTGAACAAAGCATCTTCCATGCTTTGAGTATAGTTTGTTATGTATGCCGATTGAGCTGCATTTATTTCATCATCTTTAGGGTATTTGATAGTTACTTTCATATCTCTTGATGTTTGGAACCAAGATATTTCGCTATCAGCAAAACCATCAACCTCAATTAAGTATCCACCTGTAATTTCGGGATCTGTTGCAGAGACAGTTGTCTCTTGCTCAACAACAGGAACACGTTTGCTCTTAACCTCAACTTGATCAGTTAAAGTATAGTTACCAAGATTTACACCATTCAAAACAACATCAACAAAAGTTACAGAAGGAGTAAATCCGAATTCAAAGATATTTCGAGCAGTTTCAAATGCCAAAGCATTACGCAATAGAGTTTTGTCGGCATAGTTAGCAAGAAGAACCCAGTTTTTCTCTTTTGCATCGTTACCTAAGAATTTGATTTTTTTATCAAATTTCAAGCGATAAGGTTTTTTCGCCATACCCCAAGTTGAGTTACCTCTACCTTTAATCTCTGTAAGAACCTCAGTAATATTATCTTCAGGATTTTCTGCACCTCTTACAGTAACATAAGCATTAACATAATCCTCTTTGCTGGTAACACTTACGCCGTTTTCAGTGTTGATAAATATTGTCGGGATATTAGTAACTTGAACATATTTATCCTGGAAGTTAGCAACCAAAGTAATATCGTTCTCGCCTCTGTAGTAGTATGGGTTTGATGTACTTACTTGCTCGTTAGTAGCTTTGTTAGTCCAATTCTTAAAAGAGTAGCCTTCTGTCGGAATTGCAGTAACAGAAACAGATGCTTTGTCTGAAGTAATAGAAGTTTCGTTAGTATCGGTAATAACAGCGCTACCTTGTGTCGGGTTGGCGCTCTCAACACTGATTGTACGTTCTTGCGCTACTTCTGAAGCACCAATATTAATTTCAACATCAACAGCAATAGCTGCATCGTTGGTTCTAACAAGAGTACAAGCACCATCAATGCCGTATGCCAAAATTACACGCATACGAGTTAAACCTGTGGTTGCGTTCTCAGGAACATTAAAATTGAAGGTTCTGTTTGTCGGATTAGCTCCATCGCCATAAGGGAAGTAATCTCTGCTTGCAGGTTGTTTTTCAACATATTCTCCGCTATCATCAAAATCCTTATCGGCATTCCAATCCACAAAAACGTGAATGTATGTCCAGTTCATCTCTCCGTTAACCAACATATTAATGTTGTCGCCAGGAGCAAATTGAACAGGATCGCCTGAGTTCATAACACCGCGATAACAATCGCCATTATTCCTACTTGACAATTGAATATCAATATTCCTTTGTCCTGTAGTTGATGTAATTTCAAGACCATCTAACGAACGGTCAGTTTTAGTACTCCAACCTAACGAAGTACAATACTCTTGTGCATTAATAGCAATGCTAAAGCACAGAGCAAGGCTCAAAAGTAAAAATTTTTTCATAAATATTTATGTTTAGTTGTGATTGTGCGTATTTGAAAATTCAAAGATAGTCCTAATTTATATTATGTGAAAATATTTAACATAGTATATGGTGCAATACTATAGAATTTCAATATTTATACCATTTACACCTATACCAAACAGAGCATAATCATAAATAACAGGATCTTCGCGATTAAACTCTCTCAAAACCTCGGTAAGTTCAATAACAGCTTTACGGTCGTTGCTCTTTCTCTTTAAAATATTAAGAGCTCTTGCAGTATTGCCAACATGCACATCTAACGGTATATATAGTTGTGCAGGAGTTATTGAATCCCATACACCTATATCAACAATACCGTCGTTGCGTACAAGCCATTTAATAGCCAGATTTATACGTTTAAGGGCAGAATTGACATAATTAGAGGGGTAGCATTGCGAATTTTTAACACCGCAATTTGCCTCACAAGCAAAATTGCGTAGGGTTTCGCAAACTCTCCATGCAGGAGCTTCGTCATTCCCAATTTCTGTTTGGGCTATCATACTGTTTATGCTTTCATACTTTGAATAAATATTGTAAAAGCCTCTAAGCATATACGCCAAATCGGGTTGAAAAAAAGTGCGATGAACATTAGCTTTTCCTAATGTTTCAAAACCTCTATTCATAACAAATTCATAAGGTTTATTATCCATGAGTGAGAACATGCGTTCAGCATCTCTTAAAATCATACTTCTTTTACCCCATGCAATAGTAGCTGTGGTAAAAGCTGCAATCTCAATATCTTGCAATTTTGAGAAACGGCGAGGGAACTGAACCGGGTCATCATTTATAAAATCGGGAGTATTTATTCTCTCCACCTGTTCATCTAAAATATCTTTAATAGTCATAATCTTGTAAATGTTTTTCAAAAATACAACAACAAACCGAGAAAGCAAACAAAAGCGAATTTCTATTGTTATAAATAATGAATAAAACCTACAAAACCATGAAAAGAATTCAATTACTTCTGTTATTAATGGCAACACTCTTTCCGAGTGTGTTAATTTCGCAAAACAGCAAATCAAAAAAAGAGATTAAAAAAGAGATGCAAGCCGAACGTAAAGCACAACAAGCACATCTCGATTCAATAAACCGAGAAATGGCACTATTGGCAGTAGAGGCAAATAGTTGGGTACTGAATGCTACATCAATAAATGTAACAGGCGGAACAGTTACCTATGTTCAACCAAATGTAAACTTTATTAAGGTAGTAGGGGAGACAATGACTTTCCAAACCTCAACAGGCTTTGGCGGAGGAATAAATGCCATGGGTGGAGTAACGTTGCGAGGAATGATAGTAAGTAAAACATCAAGCAACGATAAAGGAAGTATCTCTTATACATATAAAGTACGAGGAACAGCCTTAAATGCAATGGTTATATTAACTTTTGATAATGAGGGTGATACAGCAACTGCGTTTATGAATTTTGATAACGGTTATTCTTTAACCATGTCTGGCGAGGTTCAATCCTATACCCAAGCATCGGTATCAGAAGGCTCGGCACTCAATTAGTTTCAAAATCAGAATATTGTATGTTCTATAACATATTTTAACCAGAAAAAGTGGAAAATAAATTTTGAAATCACGAAAAAAGAGATTATTTTCGTAACAGAAAGCTAAAGCAGAGAATTGATATTTGACATAGGTTGCATCCTAGTAGATTGGGAAACTCATCAATTAATAGAAATACCGAGACACGCTTCACGGAGCAATGGCGGGCCACGCCTTCGGGTATGCATAGCACGGTGGATTACAAAGGTTCGTGGGCACTCAAATCCTGTCTTTCGGAGTTTCATCGCATCCTACGATGCAGCCTTAATATAAAAGGGTTGTCAACATTAGTAGGCAACCCTTTCTGTTATATACTCTCTAAATATTCTAATAAATCGGCTACAACAAAGGTACTTCCGCCTACATATATGGTGTCCTCATTATTGGCACTGCTCAAGGCGTTTATATAAGCCTCTTTTACTGAGCTAAATGTCTTACCCTTAAGATTATGACTTTCGCCTATTAAACTTATGGTTTCGGCACCCATCGCACGCTGATTTGATGGCTGAGTGAAGTAATATATTGCATCTTTAGGTAGTAGCGAAACAACACCTTCGGTGTCTTTGTCATTTACCATTCCGAATACTATATGCAGTTTACCGCTCTTTTGTGATGCTATCTGTTTAGCGGTATATGTTATTCCGCCTACGTTGTGTCCTGTATCGCATATTACGGTTGGCGATGTTTGTATAATCTCCCAACGACCTCTTAATCCGGTAAGTTTTGTTACTTGAGCAAAACCATTTCTTATATGCTCTTCGCTTATCTTATAGCCCTGTTTTATAAGTTGTTCAACCGATTGTAGAATAGTTGATGCATTCTTAATTTGGTATGTGCCACCTAATGCGAATATCAATTCGGAGTATTTATTGCACCATAGTTTGAGAGTTCCGTTTTCTGAGAATTCGTGTTTTGTTATAGGCATACATTTTTCTGCAAACTCTATTTGAGAGTTGTTGAGTTTAGCAGTTTCAATAAAAACATCGGCATATCTGTCGTCCCATTCGCCAATAACAATAGGAGTCTCTTTTTTTATTATACCGGCCTTTTCGGTGGCAATGGCTTTGTATGTATCGCCAAGCAGATAGGTGTGTTCAAGGCTTATATTTGTTATGATTGAGAGTATGGGATTTATAATGTTTGTGCTATCCAATCTGCCACCTAATCCTGTCTCAATAACGGCGACATCAACGTTTTGTGATGCAAAATAACTAAAAGCCAACTCTGTTATCCATTCAAAAAATGATGGCGAAATCTTTTCAGCTTCATCTTTTAGCTGTTGAGTAAAATATACTATATAGTCGTGAGGAATCTTTTCACCGTTTACTCTAATTCTTTCTCTGAAATCGGTTAGGTGAGGCGAAGTGTATAACCCTGTTTTATAACCGGCACTTTGTAGTATTGCGGCTATTGTGTGCGAAACCGAGCCTTTACCATTACTGCCCGCCACATGAATGGTTTTGAATTGTTTGTGAGGAGCATTGCATAAGGCATCTAAAGCTTCAATGTTTTGCAATCCCGGTTTGTATGCCTTTGAACCCTCTTTTTGGTATAGAGGCATACGTGTATATAGGTAGTTTAAAGTCTCTTCGTAATTCATATCAATAGAGTATGTATCCTGCAATCCCGGCGAGTATAACAATCAGTATCGGGTGTAGCTTGGCGTATCTTACCAATAAAAACGCAATAACACATATTGCAATGCTCTTTGTGTAGTCGGGGAAGTTCTCTTTATTCATCAACAAAAGGGCTGCAGATGCAACCATTCCAACCACAACGGGGCGTATGGCTTTAAATACGTTTTGAATATATTTGTTCTCTCTGTTTTTAAGTAAAAAAGTTCCTATTAGCAATACCAAGATAAAAGAGGGAAGGCAAACCGATATTGTTGCTAAAGCCGAGCCTAATACCGAGCCTGTTACTTTGTAGCCGATGTATGTTGCGCTGTTAATTCCAATAGGCCCGGGCGACATCTGAGATATTGCCACAATATCAGTAAACTCTTGTAGGGTAAGCCATGGAGCGCTCTCGCCATGGTGTATAACTTCAACAGTTTCGTGTTGAATAAGAGAGAGCATGGCATAACCACCACCAAAGCCAAACAATCCAATTTTCAGGTATGCTAATATGAGGTTTATATATATCATACGTTCAGGCTTTTAAGTTTTTGTTATCGATGTAGCATTTTGAAACTCCATATATTATTGCAGCTGCAATAAATGCAATTGGAGAAATGCCTACAAAAGTAATTAACAAGGCAGTGGCAATAGGAACCCATACATTTTTAATACCTATTTTTGCCGCCTTGGCAGTTGTAAGAACAGGAGCAATTATCAATGCAACAACCGCGGGGCGTATTCCTTTGAATATACTCTCAACGGTAGGATTATCGTATATGGTAACAAAGAATATTGCTATTGCCAATATTATTATAAATGATGGCAATATAGTGCCGAGCGCAGCAAATGTTGCACCTGTTTTTTTAGCTATTTTATTACCTACCAAAACCGACATATTTACAGCGAGTATTCCGGGCATCGATTGAGCTATGGCAAGATTATCAACAAACTCTTCGTAGCTAAACCATTTATGCTTATTGACAATATCTTTTTCCATCATGGCAATCATAGCCCAGCCACCACCAAAGGTGAAAGCTCCAATCTTGAAAAAAGTTGAGAAAAGTTTATATATCTCTCGGTTCATTGTCTCACACTATTTTATTGTCAATGTATCTGCTCTGTCAATGTATAGAATACCATTCAAATGGTCAATCTCATGCTGAAATATTATTGCAGTAAAGCCCTCAATCGTATCTTGTTGCAGTTCAAAACTCTCAATGTTGTTATGCTTAACAACAATTTTAGTATGACGTTTTACATTACCGCGTTTACCGGGAACAGATAAACACCCCTCCCAGCCATTTTGTTGCTCTTCCGATTTGTATATTATCTGCGGATTTACAAAGAACTCAAAAGGCTCGTTCTCTTTGTCGATGCGCTGAACCGCAATTAACTTACGACTTATCCCCACTTGAGGAGCGGCAATGCCAACACCATCGTTTTCGGGGTTGGTTACAGTAAGAAGCATTTGGCTTATCAACTTTGTAAAATAGGGACTCTCTATCTCTGTTTTAGTTAGGGGTAATGAACTTTTTCGTAGGAAGAGAGAGTCGCTTTCATTTTCAATCACCTGCAACGGCATAATTTCGTTGCTGTATTGCTCAATTAAGGCAATCTCCCCATCGCTCCACCCTAATTTATTTTGCCCTTTATCGCAACCTGTAAAAAACAGAGTTGCAGAGAGTAGAATAGGAGATATGTATCTTATAATTTGCATAATCTTTTCTTATTGAGGGTTGCTTTTCATTATTAACCTATATAAATTGCAACCTATGAAGTTACCAAAAACAATAGCAATATAAAACAACAATACATCACTAAAGTTGTTGGCAATAAAATCAAAAGGAACAGTTAAGTAGTAATAAGCATCGGCAACGCAGTGAGGGAAACCGCACATAATGAATAGCGGAACACCAAACAAAAGCGGAAGATATTGCCCTTTGCGTGCAAACGTAACAGCAGTAGTCATAATAAAACCGCAACCAATAGCCAACAATCCGCCTCGTATAGCACCAATAGCCAAACGACCTTCCAAAATCTTTTGTGCCGAACCTGTTAAATCTATTGGACTTAAGCGAGCCAATAGCCCAACCAACAGACAACCAATAATATTACCCCCAAGAACCAATAATAACTCCAATAGAGGTTTAGCAATAACAGTTTTGCCATTCTCGTTTTTAAAATCGACAAAACCGGCAGTGCCTGTATATAGCTTCATTTTATAACTTACAACAGTTAATAAGCCAAAAGAGAAGAGTATAGCTCCAATAATATTAGAATTAGCTAAATATCCCCAACCTGCGATACCAATAGTAATACCAGCAAGAATTGACGATTTAAAAACATCAGTACGATTTTGCATATAATATCCTTCTTGTTCGTTTGAAATATCTTTGCAAAGTTACTCCTAAAAACTCTAATGGTAAAATTTATAAATTAGAAGTTGTTTAAATTTTATTTCAAGATTATTTTAATAGTTATTTTGGAATAAATTTTTTAACAAATATTCTTTAAAAAAAAAAGTTACTACGTTTTTATAACTAAACCCAAATATTCATTACTCTGCATCTTAGCATTATCAAAAAACATTTGTATTACTGCAAAAAAATAAGAAGTTTGAGGGAATATGATATTCTTTTTGAATATAAGAAACTTTGTATATCTTTGTAGCGACAGAATCATTCTGTTATAATATTTTACAGCGTTTTAGTTATTGTACTTGCTCTAAGAAACTGCCAATTTCAAATGCAACAAGAACAATAGACACAAAACGCCTACGCATAGCGTGGGTGGTGTTTATATGTTGCATGGGTATGGCAGTACCTTTAGAGCGTATAACATACCTGCGCTTTACTTTTAATTTTAAGGTTAGTGTATTTATGATCTGACCCCCCAAAGTTTGGACAAAAAACTTTGGGGTTCACTTCATTATTCAATCCTAATATTACTTAAACTAATTGATAAAAGCAATTAACTATTTTATTAATAATATAAATTAAAAATTTATGGAAATACTTATTATTTTAATTGTCGTTTTAATTGTCGGTGTTCCGCTTTTATTATTTGCTGTTTATCTAGAGGGGAAACGTTATGAGAATCAAGAATTTCTTCAAAATTTAATTAACAATGAAGTTTTAAAAAGAAACTTTAAAGCATCAAATATTATATGGTATGATCCATATTATATAGCTACAGATTTAGATAAAGATAAAATATTAATAATAACTCATAATAATAAAGAGATTTTAAATTTTAAAATATTAGATTTTCATACAACAAAGTTTCTTAATAATGGTATTCGTAATGATTTTTTTCTCTATTCATATAAGGCGATACTAATATATTTAGATGAGAATAAAAAAGAAATGCTTATTCTTTCATCTGATAATATAAAAACTCCAAGAATAATTAAATTTTCAGATATTTTATCTGTTGAATTAATAATGGACTCAAATATTATATCTAGTAAAAAAACAACCAATATTATTGGCAGATCTGTCGTAGGTATGGCTGTTGGAGGTAATGTTGGTGCTATTATCGGAGGAGTAACTAGTGATACTCAAAATAAAAATATTTGTAAATTTCTTCAATTAGTAATAACTATTCGAGATTTAGATAATCCTGTCATAAATATAGATTTATGTAATTCAAAAGATGGTATCAAAGATATAAAACAGAGTGAAGTATATAAAAAAGCACAACTATTAATAAAAACTTTTTCTATTATTATTGATTATGAGGCTCAATTAACAAATAAAGAAGATATAGATAAAAGCATAAGTACCGATATTAGTAAAAAAATTACCGATTTAATTAAACTGAAAGAACAAGATGTAATTACAGAAGAAGAATTTTTGCACCTCAAACAAAAAGTGTTGGAAAAACTACTTTATTGATTTATGAGGATACTCCTTTTGTAATTATAATTTAGTTAACTAATGTAACGATTTACTCTATGAACTTTTATTTTATATAAGAAGTCTAATTATCTTAAGAATTTATAAGTAATTAAATGATATATAAATAGGATTGGTATGTTAGCTTTATGACCTAACATAATCCGAAAAAAAATTATCGAAGAAAGTATATAAATACGACAATAGCCTGCCTGTGGAATGCAGGTTATTGTCGTTAAAAGAATTTAGAATAAAAATCTGTTGAAGTTGATGGATAAAACGAAGAAATATCGTTTTTTAACAGACTCATTAGTTTATTTTTTTTTTGTTCAAAGTTTTTAGGACTTAGTAATATTACTATTTTATTATATATACTAGTGAATTTGGGATTATTGGTTAATAATTCTTTGGAGTGTTTAATTTTTTTATTAATATCATTTGCAATATTCTCCATATTATTAGATAAAATTTTTGCTTCAGTTAATAATAGTTGACTATTCCCTAAGCCAACTACAAAATCCACTGTTGGCTTTCGTTGTGAAGTTCCCTTTTTTATAACTTCTTCTACTTTATCTAAATTCAAAGCTAATTCATTTTTAAACAAAGAATATTCTTTTTTACTACAATGTTCATTTTTAAGAATATTTTTTATTGGTTCTAAGCAACTATACATAATATTGTTACCTAAAACATAATCATTAATTGCAGTATTGTTTAAGTATTTTATTTCTTTACCATATGATATAGACTTTCTCTTTTTTCCCTTATCCAACATAACTTTCTAAAACTTTAAAAGATTTATTAAATGACTCAAAAATAGGTTCAATATTATGTCCCAATGATCTAAAAGTATATGTATTTCTTTTATTTATATCCTCTTCTGCGACATAAAAGGATACAGAAGAAAGACATTTTTCTTTTTCCGATATATATCTAATTGCACTAACCATATCGGTACTATGACTAGCTATAAAGAACTTAACACCAATTTTTTTATGAAGTAATACAATTAAACGTGCATACTCAACTATCCATTGTGGATGTAAATGAGCTTCTGGCTCATCAATAATTAATAGGGTGTTTTCATCTAGAAATAGATTTTTTAAAAGCATTTGTATCATCGAAAAAGATTTAATACCTGTTGCGCATTCTAACAAATCAAATTCTTCTCCATCAAGACGTTTGTATTTAAACCCTCCAGAAAACATATCATTATCAAATGAGGCATCTCCTTTAAGTATTTCTTCTTTAATGAATTTATTAATAGTACGTTTATATCCGCGTTTTGGAGGAATTTTTAATAAGTCATTCAACTCTTTCCAATAAGAAGGCTGTTCTGGAAATGTTTCCATTCCGACAATCATAGGAGTATCTATATAAGCTACTTTTTTAATATAATGAGGTAATGGAACATTTATAACTTTTTCACCTAAAATATAATCATCATACTCTTGTAATAATACGTTTTTAGAAATGTTTATATCAAATAATGATTCTATACGATCTCTTAAAATTTTATAAGGACGTTCTGCAGCCATCCTTTCTACTTTTTGAATGTGTTCTTCTATTCGAGCTGTTAAAATATCAAGCATTTGCTTTAAAGTCAACTTTGAGTCCGTTATTTTTAATGTAGACCGAAGTATCAAATTTAACCTTGTAGTTACAGGAGATAATCCTTCGTTTTTCATAAGGTTATCTAGCTCAATAAATCGATTACATAATTCCTTAATTTCTTTAATAAATGATGGAGTTTCATTTATATTTGATAAAATATAAGTTTTTAAAAGAATATGTCTATTAAATATTCGTCCTCTTTTGTGAGCACTAGTTGCAATATAATGATGATAATATATGTTTGATAATTGCTCTAAAACATTGATGTATGGACGTAAATGCATATTTACATATTGTAATAGTAAATTATCAAAATCATTTGCATTTTTAAATGAGTAATACAATAGTTTTGATATAGTGCTTTTCCCTGAACCATTAATACCAGACACAATAGTTATCCCATTTATATGAATGTCTGCTTCTTTTATAGCTCTAAATTCTTTTATGTGTAATTCAACTAGTTTTGTCATAATATGTCTGTTACGAAATCAAATAAAAGTGATAGATACAAAAATTGTTTTTTTATTTACTATATACAACGCAAATATAATATTAAAATATTATTATTGTATTTATTTAATTATTTTTTTTAGATTCATAAATTTAT